>CACBQD010000007.1 GCA_902541285.1 uncultured Pelagibacteraceae bacterium | reverse complement strand
GCTCTAGATAAACAGGGAGTTAAAAAAGGAGATCGAGTAATAATTTATATGCCAATGATACCAGAGGCAGTGGTTGCTATGCTAGCATGTGGGAGAATTGGAGCAATTCACTCTGTTGTATTTGGAGGTTTTGCCTCAAATGAATTGGCCAGTAGAATTGATGATAGTAAAGCTAAAATTTTAGTCACAGCATCATGTGGTTTTGAACCTGGAAGAACAGTTGAGTATAGACCACTTGTAGATGGAGCATTAAAATTAGCAAAACACCAAGTTGAAAAAGTAATACTATTTCAGAGAAAAGATCACGAGGTAAAATTAAATAAGCCATTAGAAATAAGTTGGGATGAAGCACTATCTGGAGCTAATAATAAAGATTGTGTTGAGATGGGTGCTAATGATTATGCTTATATCCTATATACTTCAGGGACCACAGGTATTCCTAAAGGAATTGTAAGAGATATTGGTGGCCACATTGTAGCTCTAAAATGGACAATGAAAAATATTTATAACATTGATCAAGACGATGTATGGTGGTCAGCAAGTGATATTGGTTGGATAGTAGGACACTCTTATATTGTCTATGCTCCATTATTCAAAGGTTGTGCAACACTTCTATTTGAAGGAAAACCGGTAGGTACACCAGATGCTGGTGTATTTTGGAGAATAATCTCAGAATATAAAATCAAATCTTTATTCACTGCTCCAACAGCATTTAGAGCAATAAAAAAAGAAGATCCAGAAGGTAAGTTTTTTTCTAAATATGATTTAAGTTCATTTGAGTCATTATTTTTAGCTGGAGAAAGAGCTGATCCAGATACAATTAAATGGGCTGAGAATTTACTTAAAGTTCCTGTAATTGACCATTGGTGGCAAACTGAAACAAGTTGGGCGATAAGTTCAAATTGTACTGGAATAGAAATGCAAGAAACAAAATATGGATCTGCTTGTAAAGCAGTACCAGGTTATGACGTAAAAATAATTAAACCAGATCAAACAATAGCTAAACCAAATGAGATGGGAGATATTGTGGTTAAACTTCCATTGCCGCCAGGTACATTTCCAACTTTGTGGAATGCAGACGAAAGATATAAAGAGAATTATATGTCAAATTATAATGGCTATTATCAAACTTACGATGCAGGGCATATTGATGACGATGGATATATTTGGATTATGTCTAGAACAGATGACATAATAAATGTTGCAGGTCATAGACTTTCAACTGGTGCAATAGAAGAAGTTTTATCTGAACATCAGTCTGTCGCTGAATGTGCAGTTATTGGAATTAAAGATCAACTTAAAGGACAATTACCAATTGGTTTAATTGCTCTAAAAGCTGGAGTTTCTAAGGATAATGAGACTATTTCAAAAGAGTGTGTGCAAATGGTAAGAGATAAAGTTGGACCTGTTGCAGCATTTAAAATAGCAATTGTTGTAAAAAGATTGCCAAAAACTAGATCTGGAAAAGTTTTAAGAGGAACAATTAGAAAAATTGCAGACAAAGAAGAATATAAAATGCCTGCAACAATTGATGATCCTGCTATCCTTGATGAGATAAAAGAAGACTTAATTAATAGCAATATTTTAAAATAATGCTTAAGACATATCTTTTTTTAGTAGGAGCAATTATCTGTGAAGTTTGTGGGACAATGCTTCTTCCTGTTACTCAAAACTTTACAAAAGTAACACCAACAGTTTTTTTGGCTGGATTTTATTTATCTGCTTTTTATTTACTTACGTTTGTTGTGGATAAATTACCAATTGCAATTGTTTATGGAACATGGAGTGGACTTGGTATTTTTACTATTGCAATATTAGGCTATATATTTTTTAAACAATCTTTAAGTTGGCAGGCTATATTGGGTATGTTTCTTATTGTTGTTGGAGTAACACTTGTAAACATGTATTCAAGTAAAACTTTATAACTTAATCAAAAAGAATTGGTTTTCCAGATGGGTCTCCTAAAATTTGATCTTCTTTCATTTTAACATCTCCATTAATAATTGTATAAATTGGTGAACCTTTAAATTTATAACCATCAAATGGGCTCCATCCACACTTACTATGAATATTTTCGTTTTTTATTTCAATTGTTCTATTCATATCTATTATTGTAAAATCTGCATCATAATCTTTTTTAATGAAACCCTTATTTTTAATACCAAATACAAAAACTGGATTTTCACAAAGAAGTTTAATTAGCTGATCTAATGTAAGTTTTTTATCATTAACATGATTTAGCATAACCGGTAATAATGTTTGTACACCCGGCATGCCAGATGGTGACTGAGGATATTCTTTTAATTTATTTTCTTTTAAATGAGGTGCATGGTCTGAACCGATAGTATCATTATAGTTATTTCTAATTGCATACCACAGTCTGTCATAATGAGACTTGTCTCTCAAAGGAGGGTTCATCTGCGCAAAGGTTCCAAGTTTGTCATAACAATCCGGTGCATATATTGTTAGATGTTGTGGAGTAATTTCAAAAGTTATGTTTCCTTTATTTTGAGAGAGGAAATCTACTTCTTCTTTTGTTGTAACATGCAATATATGTGCTTTTTTATTAAGTCTTTTTGCAATCCTAACAATCCTTCTTGTAGATGACATTGCACATTCTTCATTTCTCCATACAGGATGAGTATGAACATTGCCTTTTTCAATTAATTTTTTTCTTAAATTAATTATTTCTTCATCTTCAGAATGAACCGCAACTATTTTTGAAGTATTCTGAAAAACTTTTTCAATATCTTCTTCTTTATCAACTAATAAATTTCCAGTAGAAGAACCTGCAAAAAGTTTTACACCGCAACAACCATCTAAACCCTTAAGCTTTGCCAAATCTGAAGAATTGTCTGGAGTTGCTCCAAAGTAAAATGCGTAGTTTGAATACATCCTATTTTTAGCAAGATTTAACTTGTTATTAAATTCTTTCATATTTGCAGTGGGCGGATTTGTATTTGGCATCTCAAATACACTTGTAATACCCCCAGCAATTGCTGCTTTACTTCCTGTATGTAGGTCCTCTGCATTAGTTGATCCAGGCTCACGGAAATGAACTTGAGTATCCATGCAACCAGGTAGTACTAGTAAATTACTTGCATCAATAATTTCCTTGCTTTGTTCGTCGCTTAAATCACCAATTGTTGAAATTTTTCCATTCTGAATACCAATGTTAGTTTTATTAAGTTTTCCATCAATATAACATTCTCCATTTTTTATAATAAGATCTAACATTTTATGAAATCGTTACTATATTATTCCCAAGTATCTATCAATAATGAAAAAAAATAATGTTTATATTTTAGAGGACAGAGGACTTTTATATGTCTCAGGTGAAGATTGCAAAGAGTTTTTACAAAATATAGTTACAAACAATATCAATAATGTAGATGAAAAAAATTCATGTTATTCTGCTTTACTTACTCCACAGGGAAAATATTTGTATGACTTCAATATATTAAAACATAAGTCAGGGTATTTTCTAGATTGTGAAAAAAAAAATATCGATAATTTATTTAATCAATTAAATTTATACAAACTTAGATCAAAAGTAGAAATGTTAAATTTAAGTAATGAATTTGTAATTGCAGTTATTAGTAAAGAAAGATTTTTAGATATGGAAAATTCTAATTCTAATGCTGGTTGCACGATTAAATTTAGGGAGGATAGTATTTTTTTAGATCCTAGGAATATAGAGCTTGGAGCAAGAATAGTGACTAATTTAGAAAAATTGTATTTGTCATTAAAAAAACTTGGACTTCAAAGTGCAGATAAAAATGAATATTACAAATTAAGTCACGAAATTGGTATTCCACAAATTAATACTGAAAAACTTAAAAATAAACTTTTTGGTATTGAGTGTAACTTTGATGAATTAAATGCAATTGATTTTAAAAAGGGTTGTTACGTTGGTCAGGAAAATACTGCCAGAATTAAGTTAAAAGATAAATTAAATAAACGTCTTCTACCAATTGAAGTAATAGAGGGTGATTTAGAAAGTGACATCATATCAGTGGAAAATGATGAAATAGGAAAAGTATTAATAAATGATAATTATCCCTACGCTCTTATCAAAGTTAAAAATGAAAAATTTGATTTTGGCAAAACTTTTAATTGTGGTTCTGCAAAAGTTAAAATCAATAAACCTGATTGGCTAGAAATTATTTAATAAATTTAGATAAATCTGGTTTAAAATAATTTGGACCTTTCATAACTTTACCTTGATCATTAAAAATAGGTTTACCATTTTCTCCAAGTTTACTCATATTAGAATTTTGAACTTCCTCAAAGCAAGCATCTAAATTAATACCAAATGCATGCCCAGCACCATAAGTTACGTATAATATATCTGTTAAGGCATCAGCTACTTCTAAAAGGTCTTTTTTATCTAAAGCCTGTTTAAACTCATCTAATTCCTCTTTTATTAAGTTGTATCTAAGCGCATTAATTTTATGAGAACTTAAAGATGGTCTTGATTTAACTTCTTGACCAAATGTCTCCATAAAATTTTTTACTTTTTGAAAATTTGTCATTTTACTCCTGTAAGATTAATATAAACTAGTATATAAATTATTTAGTTATTTATTCAAATAAATGAAAACAAGAAAAGAATTTGATAGTATCGGAGGCATTAATGTACCAAGTGACAAATATTGGGGCGCTTCTACACAAAGATCAAAAAAGTTTTTTAATATTGGAAAAATATTTGTACCCTCTTCAATAATAAGATCAATTGCAATTATTAAAAGAAGTGCTGCAATAGTTCATAAGAAAGATAAGTCAATTTCTCCTAAAATATCTAAAGCAATCATAAGAGCTTCTAATGAAGTTATTAGCGGCAAAATGATTGAAAATTTTCCATTAAAGGTTTGGCAAACAGGTTCGGGAACTCAGACTAATATGAATGTAAATGAAGTTATAGCAAATAGAGCTATAGAAATTTTAAAAGGTAAAAAAGGATCAAAAAAACCGGTACATCCTAACGATCATGTTAATAAATCTCAATCAACAAACGATGTTTTTCCGACTGCAATGCACATTTCTATAGCGACAGAAACAATTAATAAACTTTTACCAAGTCTAAAACTATTAAAAATTTCATTAGGGAAAAAAACCAAAGAATTTGGAAAAATTGTTAAAATAGGTAGAACACATCTTCAAGACGCCACTCCCCTTTCGCTTGGTCAAGAATTTTCTGGATATTATGAACAGGTAAAGAAAAGTATAGACAGAATAGAGTATTGTTTGAAAGATATTTATTATTTAGCTCAAGGAGGTACTGCGGTTGGAACTGGAATAAACTCAAAAAAAAACTTCGATAAAAAGATAGTTAATGAAATTAAAAAGTATTGTAAAATTAATTTTAAACCAGCACCAAATAAATTTTCTGAATTAGCAGCACATGATGCAATCGTTAATTTTTCAGGGTCATTAAACTCTTGTGCAGTAGCTTTAATGAAAATTTCAAATGATATAAGATTTTTGGGCTCTGGGCCAAGAGCTGGCTATGGCGAACTACTATTACCAGAGAATGAACCCGGATCTTCAATAATGCCAGGTAAGGTTAATCCTACTCAATGTGAAGCCGTAACAATGGTTTGCGCAAAAGTAATTGGAAATCATACTGGCATAACCGTTGCGGGTAGCCATGGACATTTTGAATTAAATGTATTTAAGCCTTTGATTGCTTATAATATATTGCAATCAATAGATATTCTGGCTGATAGTGTTAAAAATTTTAGCATCTTTTGTGTTACTGGTATTAAAGCAAACAAAAAAAAAATTAAGGAGCATTTAGAGAACTCATTAATGCTTGTAACTGCTTTAGCGCCTCAAATAGGC
This sequence comes from uncultured Pelagibacteraceae bacterium, assembly GCA_902541285.1. Classification (GTDB taxonomy): domain Bacteria; phylum Pseudomonadota; class Alphaproteobacteria; order Pelagibacterales; family Pelagibacteraceae; genus Pelagibacter. Next base: position 64,971 of record CACBQD010000007.1, on the reverse strand, counting down.
TACGACAAAGCAGCAAAGATTGCAAAAACTGCTCTAAAAAATGGTACCAAACTAAAAGAAGAAGCAATTAAATCTGGGTTAATAGATGAAAAAAGTTATGACGTTATTGTAAATCCATTAAACATGATTAAACCAAGTTAGATTTAGTCAATAACATTTCTAATATGTGATCTTAAATTTTGTATATTTTTAACTAAAAAAATTTTTTCTGAAAATTTATTATTGTCTTTATTATTAATTTTAACTTTAGTGATAATAAATTCTGTATCTTCAATATTTTTTTCTAAAATAAAATTTATTTGGTTTATACTTTTTACTTTTTTGGAACTAACTTGGAAAACTTTTGCAAACTCTATGTGATCTTCAACAAATAATTTGTTTTTTGATACAAATATAATATTGCCTTTATCTTTTTTAAAACTAACATTTGATATAATTTTTCCAATTTTATGTAAATTAAATTTTGCTTCCGATATATTAATTTTCTTTTCATTAATAATAAAATCTAATTCACCTTTCTTAATTAATTTATTATTTAATTCATTAAACTTAATTTTCAGAGATCCGCTAAGATTTCCTAAATAATTTTTATCATATAATATTAATTTTGATAAAAAATTATCTATAATATTTTCTATTTTTTTATCTTTTATTATTAATGTGCCATTAAAAAAAAATGGTTTAAGCTGTATTTTGCTATTGAAAATAAAGTTTATCTTTTTATTTATTGGTGAGCTTATGATAATGTTATCTTTATCGAATTGAAATTTATATTCTAGCCTATCTTGTTCAAATATTATATTAGTCTTATTAATAAATTTTTCGACATTATGAGAATAGAAACTATTTTTAATTTCAATGTTGGGATTAAATATACTTATATCATTTAAACTATACTTTGGATTTTCATAACTTCTTTTCCATTTAGATTTAAACTTTAAACCAAAAATCTCACCATCAATTATGAAGTTTTTGACTCTATTTTTGTTATTAATTTTATAAATAATTCTTTTTACAGGAGAAATTAGGAATGCTTCGTTTTTACTATTTCTAACAAAAATTTTGCAATTTTTTAATACAATAGGTTTATTAATTTTTTGGTATAAATGTTTTCGAATTTCCTTTATGTCATCGATTTTAAGATCTATATTAGAGTTTGAAATTTCTATTGAAGAAAAATTATCATAAGTTCGTAAATATATATCTCTTAAAGATATAAATATTTTTAAATTAGAAGTTTTTGTTAAATTATCTCTATCCTCATTATTTAATATGTTAATTGTAGCATTTTCTACCAACAAGTGTGGTTTTGGAAATGGTTTATAAGAAATCTTTCCTGATGAATTAAGATAAATTTTAAAACTTTTGTAAAAATTTTTTTCTATTATTCCAACTTTGCTTTCATAATTGAATAAAACTGGTAAAGATAAAATTGTAAGAGATGAAAAAATTATTGCGATTGCAGACAAAATTAATATGAAAGTTGTTTTGTTTTGATTAATTTTATTCATTAAATTAGTTAAAATTATAAAAATAAAAAATATGTATAAATCTGATTATTTGTTAAATTTAAATGAAAAGCAACAGGAAGCCGTGCTACAACTTGATGGGCCACTTTTAATTGTTGCAGGAGCAGGCTCAGGAAAAACGAAAGTTTTAACGTCAAGAATTGCACATATAATTAGAAGCCACAAAGCTTTTTCTAGTCAAATATTAGCTGTTACTTTCACTAACAAGGCTGCAAAAGAGATGCAAATTAGAGTATCAAAACTCTTGAAAAAAAATGCAACTGGTTTGCCATGGCTTGGAACATTTCATTCAATTAGTGCAAAAATTTTGAGAAAACATGCGGAAGCAGTTGGATTAAAATCAAATTTTACTATTTTGGACCAAGATGATCAAGCACGATTAATTAAAAATATATGTAAAGCTGAGAACATAGATATTAAAAAAATTTCTCCAAAATACATTTTGGCAATTATAGATAAATGGAAAAATAAAGGATATTACCCTGAAGATGTAATATTAAAACGAGGAGAAACTTTAGAAAAAAATTTTTTAAATATATATAAAATATACCAACAAAAACTTATTGATTTAAATTCTTCAGATTTCAGTGATTTAATTTTACATACTGTTAAAATATTTAAAAATTTTGAAGATATAAGATCAATATATTCAAAAAAATTTAAATATATTCTGGTTGATGAATACCAAGATACTAATTTTATTCAAAGTGAATGGCTTAGATATTTATCTTTAAACAACATGAATCTTTGTTGTGTTGGTGATGATGATCAATCAATTTATAGCTGGAGAGGTGCTGAGATTAAAAATTTCTTGGAATTTGATAAAAATTATAAAGATACAAAAATTATTAGATTAGAAAAGAATTATAGATCAACACAGAATATTCTAAATGTTGCTTCGAAATTAATTGAGAATAATCAAAATAGGGTTGGTAAAACCTTATATACGAATCAAGAAGATGGTGAATTAATTACATTAGATTGTTTTAGAAATGTAAAAGATGAAGCAATTGAAATTAGTACCACAATAGAAAATTATAAAAAAAATAATTCATTAAACGAGATTGCTATATTAGTAAGAGCTATTTTTCAAACCAGAGAATTTGAAGAGAGATTTTTAAAAGTTGGAATTCCATACAGAATAATAGGTGGCATTAAGTTTTATGAAAGAGCTGAAATAAAAGATTGTGTGGCATATCTAAGGTGCATACATCAACCGAAGGACGATCTATCTTTTGAAAGAATAATTAATGTACCCAAAAGATCTATTGGAGATACAACTTTAAAAAATATCGCAGAATTTTCAAAAAAAAATAATTGCTCATTAGAAGTTGCTGCAAGAAAATTAATAGAGCTTAATAAAATAAAGCCTAAAACAAAAATTGGTTTAAACTCATTGTTAAACTTATTAAATAAATGGAGATATGATTTAAAAAAAAAATTAAATCACAATAGGCTTTTGCAAATTGTTTTGGATGAGTCCGGATATAGTGAAATGTTAAAAAACAAAAAGGATTTAGAAAATGAAAATAGATTAGAGAATATTAAAGAATTATTAAATGCAATGAAAGAGTTTGATAATTTGGAGAGTTTTTTAGAACATGTTGCTTTGGCCACATCTCTAGATCAAGATTGGGAAAGTGAAAAAGTAAATTTAATGACATTACATGCATCTAAAGGACTTGAATTTAATATAGTTTATTTGCCAGGATGGGAAGAAGGTTTGTTCCCACATCAAAAAAGTATAGAAGAGAAAGGTGAAAATGGTCTTGAGGAAGAGAGAAGACTTGCATATGTCGGCATAACAAGAGCAAAAAAAATTGCAAAGATTTCTTTTTCTATGAATAGATTTTATCAGGGTGATTGGATGGATAGTGTTGCTTCAAGATTTATTGATGAACTTCCAGATGAATTTATTAAGAAAAACAATAGCTTTATAGATCAAGAGGAAAATGATTTTGAATTTAATCAAGACATTGATTTTGAAACTGAAATTAAAAGTCCTGGTTGGTTAAGATATCAAAAAAAATTAAAGTGATAAAAAAGATAAAAAAATTTATTAAAGATAAAAATCTAGATGGTTATATTATTTCTAAGAATGATAGTTATTTTACAGAGTACTCAAGAGTAAACAATTTAGCTAAAGTAACTAATTTTACTGGTTCGGCAGGTTTTACTTTAATTCTTAAGGACATTAATTACTTATTTATTGATGGAAGATATACACTGCAAGCAAAAAAGCAATCAAGTAAAAATTTTAAGATATTAGAAATTCCTTATGTTTGGCCAAAAGATTTACAAAATATAAAAAACTTTAAAATTGGTTTTAATCCAAAATTATTTACAAAAAGTATGCTTCAAAAATTTTTCGAAGGAAAAGTTAATTTAATACCTATTGAATTTTTTTTTAATGAAAAAAAAGACAAAAAAATAAAAAAGTTATTTATATTAGATAAGAATATTACCGGTGAAACGACTTCTACAAAAATTAATAAAATAAAAAAATATATGAAAAAAAATAAGATAAATTATTTATATATAAGTGCTAGTGAGAATGTTAATTGGCTTTTAAATATTAGGGGAAAAGATCTACCAAATAGTCCAATAGTAAATTGCAAAATTATATTAACCGATAAAGGTAAAATATATCTATTTATTAATATAAATAAAATTCCAAAATCTATTATAAAAAAATTTAAAAATATAATTCTATGTGAAGAAAGTAGTTTATTTAAAAATTTAATTAATTTAAAAAATGGTTCATTTTGTATTGATAAAAATACATGCTCAATTTATGAACAGCAAATAATATGCAGTAGATTTGATATTATCAAAAATATAGATCCAATATATGAATTAAAGGCTGTAAAAAATAATGTTGAAATTAAAAATACTATCAAAGCGCATATCGAAGATGGAGTTGCATTAACTAAATTTCTATACTGGTTTAAAATGAACAAGAAAAAAATTACTGAAAAAAAAATTGAGAGCAAGTTGGAAAAAATAAGAAAAAAGTCTAAAAATTACCTTTTTCCAAGTTTTGATACTATAGCAGGCTCAGGACCAAATGGAGCAATTATTCATTATAAGTCAAATAGTCTTACAAATAGAACTTTGAAAAAAAATGATATTCTTTTGCTTGATTCAGGTGGTCAATATAAGTGGGGTACAACTGATGTTACAAGAACTATATGCTTAGGAAAAATTTCCAAAGAAGTAAAAAATAATTATACAAGAGTTTTAAAAGGACACATAGCAGTAGTTACATGTAATTTGTCAAAAAAATTTAATGGTCATTTAATCGATAAATTAGCAAGAAAGCCACTAAACGATATTGGAAAAAATTATTCTCACGGAACAGGTCATGGGGTAGGGTTTTTTTTAAATGTTCATGAGGGACCTCAATCAATTTCAAAATTTAATTGGGTAAGATTAAAGGAAGGAATGATATTAAGTAACGAACCTGGTTTCTATTTAAAAAACAAATATGGAATAAGAATTGAAAATTTAGTTTATGTTAAAAAAATCAAAAAAAATTTATTTTTTGAAAATTTAACCTATGTACCAATTGATACAGATTTAATTAATTTTAAAATGCTATCTAAAAATGAAAAAAAATATTTATTTTATTATCATTTAAAAACATATAATAATATTTCTAAATATTTAAATAAATTTGAGAGAAAATGGTTGATTAATTTAATTAAGTAAATTTTTTAAATCATCTTGAGATATTATCTCTATTCCTAAAGAATTAGCTTGATCTACTTTTCTTTTTGTTGGTTTGTCCCCAACTATTAAATAATTAAGATTTTTATTTACACTACTTAATGTTGTACCAGAATTTTTTTCAATTAAAGATTTAACTTCAGCTCTACTAATTCCTATTAATTTGCCTGTAATCATAAATGTTTTATCTTTTAATTTACCGTGTTTATTTAATATTTCTTTCTCAATATTTAAAATATTTTTTAGATCTATTAAAATTGAAAAATTTAATTTATTTGCAAAAAAACTCGATAATGAATTTACTTGAGTTTCACCAATACCATCAATATTAAGAAATTTATTAAATTGTTTGTTTCGAATTATTTTTAAAAATACCTCAATGTTAGTTACATTATCAGCAATCAATTTAGCATTCTCTATACCTATATGTCTTATACCAATAGAGTAGATAAATTTTTGTAATGAAACTTTTTTAGAATTTTCAATGGATAACCTTAAATTATTCGCTGATATTTCTCCCCATCCATCTAGATTTTTTATTTTTTTATAGTCCAATCTAAAAATATCTTGAGGTTTTTTTATAAAATTTAAATCCCAGAATTTTTCAATAACTTTTTTTCCTAAACCATCAATATTTAATGCCTCTTTTGAAATGAAGTGTTTAATTTTTTCAATAGCTATTTTTTCACATCCATAACTATCATTCGTGCAGCGTCTGACAGCATCGAATTTTTTTGTTAATTTGTTAAATTCTTTAATCGTATCTGACCCACATGAAGGACATTTTGTTGGAAAAGTAAAAGATTTTAATTTATTGCCTCTTTTTGTTTTATCTACTTCAATGACGTGAGGTATTACATCTCCTGCTCTTTCTATTTTTACAACATCACCAACTCTTATATCCTTTCTTATTATTTCATCTTCATTATGAAGAGTTGCATTTGAAACAACAACACCTCCAATATTTACAGGCTTAACTTTTGCAACTGGAGTTAAGGCTCCAGTTCGACCCACTTGAATTTCAATATTTAACACTTTAGTATTTGCACTATCAGCTGAAAATTTATGTGCAATTGCCCACCTAGGAGCATTTGATGTGAATCCAAGTCTTTGTTGAAGCTTTAAATCATTTACTTTATAAACGAGACCGTCTAAATCATAGTCTAAATCAAATCTCTTATCTTCAAATTTTTTATGAAATTTTATTAACTCATCTATATTTGAAATAATTTTGTTGTCTTTATTGGTTTTAAAACCCCATCTTTTTAAGTTGATTAAAAAATCTGATTGATATTTGTAATTAGTATTCTGAGAATAACCAAATGTATAAGCGATAAAATTTAGTGGTATTTTTCCTGTTTCTTTTGGATCTTTTTGTCTTAAAGATCCCGATGCTGCGTTTCTAGGATTTGCAAAATTATTTTTGATTTTTAAAAAGTCATTTTTTTTTATAAAAACTTCACCTCTTATTTCTATTTCATTTGGGAAATCAATACTGTTAACGATTAGAGGGATATCTTTAATTGTTTTTAAGTTTTCAGTTATTAGTTCTCCAATTTTTCCATCTCCTCTAGAAACTCCATATTCTAATTTTTTATTTATATATGTTAATGAAGCAGAAATTCCGTCAATTTTAGGCTCTACACTGTAGTCAAATTCTGCATCCTTATTCAAATAATTTAAAATTTTTTTTTCAAAGTTTATTAAATCTTCCTTATAAAAAGCATTTGATAACGACAACATAGGGATTTTGTGCTTAAATTTCGCAAATTTTTTTGACGGTTCATATCCTACTTTTTTTGAAGGTGAGTCAAAATTTTTTAGATAACTATACTTTTTTTCTAAATCAACAATTGATTTTTTTAATTTATCAAATTCAGCATCTGTTATTATTGGATTACTTTCATTATAGTATAATTTATTATGTTTATTTATTTCATTTGTTATTAATTTATATTTTTTTTTTATTTCCTCTTTACTAGGCATTTTTTAAAAATTTTTATTTAAAAAGTTTTTTAAATTTTTTTAGAATTGATTCCTTGTCTTTTTGGGAGCTTGGTTTTTTTTTTTCATAATCTTTATTAATTATTTTATAACTAGCCTCATACCATAAACTTGACTGGTAATTATATCCTAATAATGATGCATATTTTTCAGCTTCATTTACCAGTCCAATTTTATAATTAATTTCCACTAATCTGTGGAGTGCTTCCTCAACATATATTGTTGTTTCGTAATCATTAATTACTTTTTGAAATCTTTTTATAGCTGGAATCCACTTTTCTCTTTTAAAATAATATCTTGCTAGATACATTTCTTTTGATGCCATAACTTCTGTTATATATTCTAATTTGTATTTTGAATCTCTAGCATAATCAGTGTTTGGATAATCATTTATAACCTTTTGAAAGTATTTTTTTGATAATATTATTTGGTTTAAATCTTTTTTTTCATCTACTATTTGATCATAATGACACAATGCTAATAAATAATAAGCGTAATCAGTTTGAGGATGATTTTTATACTTAATTAAAAAGCGTTCTATATCATTTATAGCATTACCATAATATCCCTGAGAAAAATAACCATAGGCTGACATTAAAACTGCTCTTGGGGCCCAAATGGATTGCGGAAATAATAATTCCGCCTCACTAAACTTTTTTCCTGCATAAATTACATCTCCTCTTTCTAACTCTTTCATTCCTTGATTATAAACTTCGATCATCTGTGTTTCTAAATTTTTCTCTTTGAGATCTGATATTTGATCAGTTTTTTTTGAACATGAAAAACATAAAATAAAAATAATAAAATAAACAAATTTTATATTAAATATCATCATATAATTTTAACAGATTAATAAATATTTTGTAACTTTTAAGCTATAGACTTAAGATTGTGATAATTTGCAAAAGTATGTGGTAATTGTTTTCCTTTAATTTCAATTAAAGAATAATTATTTTGATCACTAAATATTTTTCTTAATAATTGATTAGTAAGTTTGTGTCCTCCCTGAGAACATTTGATGCTACCAATAATTTTATATCCTGACAAAAATAAATCACCCATACAATCAAGTATTTTATGGTTCACAAATTCAAGTTTATTTCTTAATCCTGTTTCATTTAAAATAATTTTATCTTTAATTACAATTGCGTTTTCTAAGTTTCCACCTTTTCCTAAATTTAGTTTTTTTAATTTTTCTATATCTTCATATAAACAGAATGTTCTTGACGCATAAACATCATCAAGTTTATCTTCAAAAATATTAATTTTATTTTTTTGAGTTCCAATTAACTCATTATCATATTTTATTTCAAATTCTATATCTCCAGACACATTAGATTTATCAATAGTTATAAATTTCTCACCATCTTTAAATTCTATATTTTTGTTAATTTTAATTATTTTTATTGGTTGATCACTAAATTTTAGTCCTACATCATTTATTGTATCAACAAATAATTTTGCGGAACCGTCCATGATAGGCACTTCCTTTGTATCAATTTCTATAATTGCATTATCGACTCCAACTCCATAAAGGGCACCCATTAAATGCTCAATAGTTGATACTTCTACTCCAAACTCATTGGATATTGTTGTGCATAATGTAGTATCAACTACATTAGAATAAATCGGATAAATAATATTTTTGTTCTTCACATCAATTCTTTTAAAAATTACTCCAGTATTAGGAGAGGCAGGGAGGATGCTTAAATTAGCGTTTTTTCCAGTATGTATTCCAATACCTTTGAATGAAATTTTTTCTGCGATAGTTTTTTGAGTAAGAATAGACATGTTTAACTTATACAAAAAGTTAAAAGGCCTAAATACTCAAGAAATATTACAAGAAAATACAATTATTTACTGAAAAAATTAAAAAATTTTTCAAATAATCCTTGTTTTTTGTTAGTTATTTTGGGTAATTCAAAATTATTTAAATGACTGATCAGACCACAATTACAGATTAGGCTGTCTCTTTCAGCATAAAAATTTATTGATTTAAAATCAAATGTATCGTTAAGATAAAACGAATTATCGTTAAATAACAAAGATCCATCCCCAATTAAAAATAATTCTGTATCTGATAAGATATTTTTATATTGTTTAATATTTGATTTTTTAAATGTTAAGTCGATGATTTCCTGCACTCTGCTTAAAATTACTTTTTTTAATTTATCTATTGAAATATTCTTATTAATAATTTCTTTAACTAGCATTTCATTATCTGAAGATTTTGTATCATATGAAAACTCTGTATAAGACCTGTTAAAAGATTTTTTTAATTTTTCTGCATCATCTTTATTAATATTAAAAATTTTTGAAATATCTTTAGTTATATTAAATCCACCTATTGGTATAGTTTGTATAAATTTCAATTTATTTTTTTCGTAAAAGATAAAAGTCGTCCTTTCACAACCTATTTCTAAAAATGAAACTTTACTTTTATTTATCTTCTTAACGTAAGTTTGAGATTTTATATAACTTGTACAATAAATATTTATTACATTAATATTATATTTTATAAATTTATTTTTAATATTATTTATTAAATTTTTTGGAAGACAAATTAATTTAAAATCTATTTTAAAATTATTAGATATAATTCTTTCTTTAGGAATTTCAGTAAATGAATGTAAGTTATCGATGGTACATTTATCTACTATTATATGTAATAAATTGTAACTACTATAATGAGAACTGATTAATTGATTCAGTTCTAATATTATTGAACTATATACGTCAATAATCTTAGTATTTTGATTTAAATTTTTATTTAAAGATATATCAATAGTAAATAATTTTGCTGAGTCTAAAATTAAAATAATATCCTCAATATGTAATGATATTTTTTTTTCTGCTTTTTTTATTATTTCATTTATAGTCTCAAAATGATTTTGAAAATTTTCATTAATGTAAACTTTTTTTGACTCAGAGTATTTTTCATTTAAATTTAAATCGAAAACTGAGAATCTAATCTTTGATGATCCAAAATCTATAACATTAAAAAGCTTTTTTCTATCCATTATTTAATACTAATCTATTTTGAATTCTTAAATCAATAACTGTATCTGAGATTATTTTATTACTAATTTTAAATTGTTTATATAATTTAATTGCATTAGAAATATTTGTATTTGGAAGCTGGACTATAATATTTTTTTTAAAATATAAGTCCCATCTTTTATTTTTATGAAAGTAATATTTAAGTATTTCATCATCATTGATTTTATTTTTGGCAAGTTTTTCCTTAAGAAAAAGAAAATCAGTAGCATCAAATTTACCAAAAATTATTGGTAAGTTTTTTTTAATTGAAATTTTTTCTGATAATATAAAAGCACCATTTGAACCAACATAATATTTTTTTTTATCTATAAATGTAGTCGCTAGAAATTTTGTTACTTTTGCTTCTATTTTTATAGTTGATGGATATTTTTTTTTTACATTTAAAGATTCAAGAAACTTTAAATTATATAACCTCTCTTGAAGTGTTCTTTTATTTAAAAATAAAATATTCTTATCTATTAAAAATTTTGTATTAAAATAAATTAGCTTACTTATTTGATGGTTATTTGTTTCAATTTTTATATCTAAAATTTTGAATTTATTTTTTAAAGCATCTACTTGGTGATAATTAAAAATATTTGACAAAAATACAAATGTTAATACATAAAAATATATTTTTTTTTTATTTATTAATTGATGCATCTTCCAAAATTTTTTTTATCAAATTTTTGAAAGTAATGTTATTAAATTTTGCAATTTCAGGTACTAATGATAATGATGTCATTCCTGGCTGAGTATTTGTTTCTAATAAGTAAAATTTGTTATTAAAAAATCTAAAATCAGACCTAGTTACACCTCTACATTTAAGTAATCTGTGAGCTTTTAAAGCAATATTTGTAACTCTATTATATTGGCTTTTAGATAGATCTACGGGAATTATATGCTCTGTCTTCGCTTTTGGGTTATACTTTGCTTCGTAATCATAAAATTTTCTTTTAGGTTTTAATTCAATTGCTCCGAGTATTTTGCCTGAAAGTACCGCAACCTGAATTTCTCTTCCGGGTATATATTTTTCAATTAATACTTCTCCGTATTCTTTGAGTTTAAATAAATTTTGAATAAAGTTTTTTTTAGCACAAATAAATACATTTACACTTGATCCTTCATTTATAGGCTTTAAAACTAATGGAAATCCAATAGTCTTATTTAAATTGTCTATTAAAAATTTTTTGTTCTTAAAATTTTTATAAGAATATTTCATATATTTGGGAGTTATAATCTTATTTTTAATAAATATTTTTTTTGATGCCTCTTTATCCATTGCAAGAGAAGATGATAAAACTCCTGAATGAGTATATTTTACTTTTTCTGATTCTAAAATAGATTGAATATATCCATCCTCACCGTATCTTCCATGTAGTAAATTTAATACTGTATTAGGCTTAAACTTTCTTAATACTTCTACAAATTTCCCATCAGGATTTATAACTTTAATATTATATTTTTTTTCTTTATTTAGTTCAGAAAAAACACTTTTTGCAGTTTTCATACTAATTTCTTTTTCTTTCGAATACCCACCTGCTAAAATTAGTATTTTCTTCATTATTCTATGATTTTAATTTCTAAATTAATATTAATTCCAGTTTTATTTTTAACTTTTTTTTTAACAAAATTTATTAACGCATTCATTTCATCAAATGATGCATTATTTTTATTAACAAAAAAATTTGAATGCTTATTTGATATGTGGGCATCTCCAAAATTTATGTTTTCTGGCACTGATTCTTTTATAAGTTCCCAGGCTTTCTTCGATGTTTGATCGATTGGATTTTTAAAAGTACTTCCTCCGGTCTTAATTTTTGAAGGTTGAGAATTATTTTTTTTTATGGCCAATTCCTCCATCAAATTTTTTATTTTACTTTTGTTAGATAAATTTCCTTTAAATGTAGCACTTAAAAAAATTAAATATTCATTTAATTCTATCTTTCTATATTTAAATTTAATTTTATTAGATGGTATAATTTTAATGTTACCTTTTGCATCAATACATTGAAGTGAAATTAATTTATCTTTAAATTCTGTTCCAAAACACCCGGAGTTCATTTGAAGACCGCCACCAACTGAACCAGGAATACAGTACATAAATTCAAAACCACTTATTCCATTCTCTAAAGCATATTCTGAAAGTTTTTTTTGCGAACAAGCTGAACCTGCTATAATAGTATCTGATTTAAGTTTTGATAATGTACTAAAATTGTTACTAAGTTTAATAATTACACCTTCATAAATATTATCTTTAAATAATACATTTGAACCCATTCCAAGTATGAACATTTTCCCTCTATTGTCATATAATTTTAAGAATTCTTTTAACTCAATAAGATTTTTTGGTTTAAAAAAGATTTTTGATTTACCTCCTATATTAAACCAATTAAACTTTTTAATATCGATATTAAAAAATATGTCTGCATCAAATTTATTTTTAAAATCTTTAATATCTTTCAATTCCATATTAATTAAGATTTCTTACCCAATTAGTTATAGACCCAGCTCCCATAGCAATAAATATTTTATTTCCAAATGCTATATTTTTGATAATTTTTTTTAATTCTATTTCATTTTTAAGCATTATTAAATTCACTTTAGAATTTGTCGCTATTAGTTTTGCAAATGAATTATATGAAAATCCTAGTTTTGTATTCTCACTTGCTTTATAAATGGGGCATAGTAAAATTGTATTTGCATTTTTAAAACACTTGGAAAATTCTTTTTTTAAATTTTTTACTCTTGAAATTCTATGCGGTTGAAAAATACAAACTATTTCTTCTTTATTATATACTTTACTGACACCATCTAACACTGATGAAATTTCAGTTGGATGATGAGCGTAGTCGTCGAAAAATGGCACTTTATTAATTTCAAATAAGAAATTAAATCTTCTCTGGACTCCATTAAAGTTTTTGAGACCTAATTTAATTATTTTATCCGATACACCAATTGAAAAAGCTACTGCTAATGCAGATGTTGCATTTTTAATATTATGCAAACCTAACAAAGGTATTGAAATATTTTTTATGATTTTTGTTTTGCCCGGTATTTTTATTTTAATATTAAATTTTGAATAACTTTTGTTCTGAATAATATTGAAAATATGAAAATTTGATTTCTTATTTAAACCAAATGTATAGTAATTGTTATTTTTAATTTTTGGTAAAATATTTTTTACATTTTTGTCATCTAAACACAGAAAAGCCTTTCCGAAAGAAGGTGTTTTATCAATAAATTCTATGAATTTATTTTTTAAATTTTTCATGGTTCTGTAATAATCCAAGTGTTCATTGTCAATGTTTGTTATTATTGAATAATTAAAAGGTATTTGTAGAAAGCTGCCATCCGACTCATCTGACTCAACTAAACTCCAGTCGCTTTTTCCTAATTTTGCCGAACTTCCTATTGAATTCAAAACACCTCCGTTAATTATTGTCGGATCTAATTTTGCGTAGTTCATAATGTTTGACAAAATTGATGTTGTTGTTGTTTTACCGTGTGATCCTGTCACAACAATATTTTTCATTAAAGAAACTATATGACCTAACAATTCTCCTCTTTTATATATCGGTAAGTTTAATTTTTTAGCTTGTTTATATTCGGGATTTGATTTTTTTATAGCTGATGAAACTACTAATACAGTACAATTTTTTATATTTTGCTTATTATGATTTAAATAAATTGGAATTTTTCTTTTTCTTAGTAAATTAAGATTTTTATTATCTGATTTGTCACTTCCTTGTATTTTAAAGCCTAAACTATCCATTATTAATGCTAAGCCACTCATACCAATACCACCAATTCCAACAAAATGAATTAGTTCAGTTTTTCCGATATTAATTTTCATCTATAATTTCTATAATCTTATTGTTTATATTATTCCAAGTATTTTTTTTAGTAATTTCCTCAAGATTTTTAAATTTTTCGTTGTAATTTTTATAATCGTTAAATATTTCAAATATCATCTTTGAAAATTTTTTAAATTCGAATTCCTTTTGCTTTACTAACCAACAACAATTTTTTTTATAATAAAATTCTGAATTATAGAATTGGTGATTATCTCTTGCAGATGGGAGAGGAATTGAAATAAACGGTATGTTTAAGAATGAAAGTTCACTTAATGTGCTTGCTCCTCCTCTGGTAATTGCTAAATCTATACCATTGTAGAGTTCATGACTATCATTGGTAAATTCAATAAATTTGTAGTTTATATTTGATTTGTCATATTTATTTTTTATTGAAGATAAATTATTAATATTTGATATTTGTTGTATAACTTCGAAATTTCGTTTTTTTGAAATTTCGATAATTAATTCAGTAATATTTTCATCAAAAAACGAGGCCCCCTGACTGCCGCCGATGATAAGAATTTTTTTTATTTCCTTTTTTAAATTAATTATATTTTTTTCTAAGTTATATATTTCTTTTTTTAAAATGGGTTTGACTATAACTTTTTTAGAATTATATTTTATTGGGAAGTTTCTTAATTTTTCATCGTAACAAATTATTTTTGTTGAAAATTTCAAAGCAAAGCGGTTAGATCTACCTAAAACACTATTAGGCTCGAACAAGAAAACTTTTTTTTGTAATATAAATGCAGCTAGGCAAAATGGAAATGTCATGTACCCGCCAGTACTAATCACAATATTTGTCTTATTATTTTTTAAAAATCTAATAGATTGAAAAATGTTTAGAAAATATTTAAAAATATTTATTGGAAGTAAATAAGGTTTTAAAAATAAATTAGGTACATCTATTAATTCATATTTAAATTCTTTAGTGTTTATATATTTACTTCCTCTCAAATCAGATACCATTTTTACAGAAAATTTATTTTTCAAATGTTCAAACAAAGAGGTAGATGGTACTACATGGCCACCAGAACCACCTGTTACTATAAGTATATTTTTCATACTAATTTAATTTTCTTTTCGTCAAATTTAATATTATTCCAGTTAAAATTGATGTACCAACTATTGAAGAACCACCATAACTAATAAATGGCATAGTCATGCCTGTAGTAGGAAGCATTCTTATATTTACACCAATATGAATAAAAGTTTGCAATAGTATTATTGAAATACATCCAACTAATATAAGTTTAAAATTATTGTTTTTTGTAAAATTTATTTTTTTTAAAACTCTATAAGATAATATTAAATAAAGTAATATTATACCTATTAAGATAATTACTCCAAATTCTTCTGCAATTACAGAAATTATATAATCTGTATGTGCTTCTGGTATTCTTGAATTTAAAGTTCCTTCACCTATTCCTTTACCAAAAAAACTTCCACTGGATATTGCATCGCTTGCTTTATCAGCCTGATAATTATTACCGCTAGAATTATCTAAAAATGACATTAATCTTATTCTTATGTATTCAAACTTTGGCACCAAAAAGACTAAAAATAGAGTTAATGAACCCACAGCTAATAATGAAATTGCGAAAAGTAATAAATTTATTCCTGAAACAAAAATAATGGCAAGCCAAACAGATATTATTAATAATGTTTGTCCTAAGTCTGGTTGAGATAAGAGTAAAATTATAATTGGAACTAAAATGACTGAACTCAAGAGATATTTTATATAAAGGTTTTTTTTTTCTAATGAAATTATTAGTGAAATAACAATAACAAAAAAAGGTTTTAAAGTTTCAATAGGTTGAAACCTAGGCAATGAGCCAATATCTAACCATCTCTTTGAACCTTTGACCTCCACTCCTATTAAGGGAACTAAGAATAAACTTATAAATGTGATAACAAATAATACGACTGATAACCTAATTAAAATTTTTTGATCTAGTAGAGATAAAAATAAAATTAAAAATATTCCTATTAAAACAAAAATTAAATGTTTTAAAAAAAAATAGTAAGAATTTGTGTTTAATTTATCTGATGCGATTATTGAAGTTGAAACTAAAGAAAAGAACAATCCTAGTGAAAATAATAAGCTTATTATCAAAAAAATTGTTTTATCGATGTTTTTCCACCAATCATAAAATGTATCAAAATATTTATTCATTCAATTGGTAAATATCTTTTAATTAACATATTGAATTGTCTACCTCTTTCTTCAAAATTTGTGTATTGATCAAATGATGCGGCCGATGGGCTAAATAAAACTGTAACCTTTGTTCTTATATCCTTAAGGTTTGGAATTAATTTAAGAGTATTTTTCAGATCTTTTGATAGATTAACTTTAAATTTATTTTTAAATAAATTGAGGAAAACTTGTCTATCTTTCCCGTAAATATATGCTTCTAAATTTTTAAAATACTTTTTATTTAAATTAAATTTGTCGCCCTTTTTAAATAACCCTCCCAAGATCCATAAGATTTTTTCATTAGACTCTAAAAATGGAACAGTAGAAGATAATGTTGTTGACTTAGAGTCGTTTATTATTTTTAAATATTTTGATTGATAGATCACTTCCTGTCTAAATTTCAAAGGTTTAAATTTATTAATAGTTTTTATTACAGTTTTTAAATTAAGTTTCATATGTTTCGATAACTCAAATAAAAAATTTAAATTTTGAAAATTTGTTGAATTTTTAAAATTATCATTACTTAATTTATTTTTTAAATATGCATACTTATTTTTACTTACATATATTATTTTGGATTTTATATTTTTAGTTCTTAATATGTCTTTCAATAAATTGGTGTTTGTTATTATTGCTACATCATTTTCGTTTTGTCTTATTACGCATTTTAATTTTGATAACACATAATTTTTCATTGTATTATGCCTTTCTAAATGATCTGGGGAAATATTAATGATTATAGAAAATTTTGATTTGAAATATTTACTATAAGCCAGCTGATAAGAAGAAGCCTCAATAACAAAGATAGTATTTTTGGTAACTCTTTTTTCTTCTAAAATAGGATTTCCAATATTTCCAGTTAGCCTAGTATCATAATGATGTTTCT
Source organism: uncultured Pelagibacteraceae bacterium (assembly GCA_902541285.1). Lineage (GTDB taxonomy): Bacteria > Pseudomonadota > Alphaproteobacteria > Pelagibacterales > Pelagibacteraceae > Pelagibacter. The sequence goes on along the minus strand of CACBQD010000007.1, from coordinate 47,730 downwards.
TTAAAATATTATAAAGCAACTTACTTGTAGTTGACTTTCCGTTTGTACCAGTAATCGTAATTGTTAAAACTTCAGGGTTAAATTTATAAAAAATATCAAAATCAGTAATAACTTTTTTTTGGTTCTTTTTTAAATAATTTGATAACTGGCATCTATTTATATTTATACCGGGACTTATAACTATATAATCAAAATTATTTTTTAATAATTTTGATTTAGAAATAAAAAATTTTTTATATTTATTTTTAATTTTTTTCTTATCATCATCGAAAATAAAACACCTATTTTTCTTTTTTAAATATTTTAATGATGAAATTCCAGATTTTCCAAAACCATAAATTAAAAAATTTTTACTTAACGTTTCATTTTTTAATTTCATTATCTAAGTTTCAAAGTTGCTAATCCAATCATTGCTAAAATAATAGAAATTATCCAAAATCTAATTACAACCGTTGACTCTGGCCATCCTTTTTTTTCAAAATGATGGTGTATTGGAGCCATTTTAAATATTCTTTTACCTGTTAATTTATAGGAAATAACTTGAACTATTACAGAAACAGCTTCTAAAACAAACAACCCGCCTGTTATTGCTAACACAATTTCGTGCTTAGTTATTATACCAACCGCTCCCAGTGAACCACCTAATGATAAAGATCCAGTGTCTCCCATAAAAATTTTTGCCGGTGGTGCATTAAACCATAAAAAACCTAAACAAGCTCCGATTATTGATCCACAAAAAATCGAAGCTTCTCCTACACCCTCTATATATGCGATCTGAAGATAATTAGAAAAAATTATGTTACCAGAAACGTAACTAATAAATGCAAAACAAGCGGCAACTAACATAACAGGAACTGTTGCTAATCCGTCTAAACCATCTGTTAAATTAACTGCATTTGAAGCTCCAACTAATATGAACATATAAAAAGGTATAAAAAACCAGCCAAGATTGATTACTAAGTTTTTGAAAAAAGGAAAATATAGATTGTTTATTTGATCAGAATTACTTGTGATATAAAGTATAAATATACCAATCAAAGCTAAAATAATTTGTAGAGAGAACTTTAGTTTAGAGGAAATTCCATTCGAACTTTTTAACTTTATTTTTTTATAATCATCATAAGCTCCCAATAATCCAAAAGAAGCTGCAATAAATATTAAAAACCAATTGTAAGGATTTGATAAGTCACCCCATAGCAATACTCCTGAAAAAACACCTAGTAATATTATTAGTCCTCCCATTGTAGGTGTTCCAATTTTTCTAATTATATGATCGCTAGGTCCATCTTCTCTGATTGGATTATGAATCTGTTTTGAAGAAAAAAAATTAATTAATGGGTTTCCAACTAAAAAAACGACAACCATAGCTGTAAACATAGAAAGACCAGTTCTTACTGTTAAATATTTAAAAACATTCAAAAAACTAAATTGATCTACTAGAATTGAAAAAAGTTCAAACAACATTAAGATTTTGATCCAATTTGTTTGGTTATTTGATTTAGTCCTGTAGAATTTGAGCCCTTTATCATTAAAAAATCACCATTATTTAAATCATTTTTTATCATATTAAGAATTTCACTAGTTGATTTAAGTATTTTTCCTCTTTTTTGTGTTCTAATTTTGTTAAATGTTTCTTTGATATAATTCCCATAAACAAACAACTTTTTGAACTTTGCCTTATTGATATCTTTTGCAGCTTCAATATGGAGTTTTTTTGAAAATTTTCCTAATTCTAACATGTCGCCTAGTAGCATAAATTTTTTATTTGGATTTACTTTTAAATTATTAAATTTCTTAATTGAGAAATTCAGAGATAATGGATTTGAGTTATAACTTTCATCAATTATGTTAATTTTTTTAGAACCTAAAATGAATTTTTTTATATTTCCTCTACCACTTGGTATTTTATAATTAGAAAAAAAGTTACTGTTTATTTCATCAATAATATCTAAACTTTTACAAACTGCTATGGAGGCCAAAATATTATCTAAATAAGGTAATAAGTTATTATTAATTTTAAATTTAAAAATTTTAGAATCTACATCAATATAAATGATATAAGATTTAGCAGATTTTTTTAATTTAGATAATCTAACATTAGAATTTTTATGTTTACTGAATGAAATAATATTTAAATTATTTTTATTTGCTAAATTTGAAAAAAAATCAAAAAATTTATCATCTCTATTCAATACAATTGTGCCATTTTTTCTTACGTTGAAAATAATCTCTGATTTGGCTTTAGCTATATCCAATAAAGATTTAAAATTTTTGGCATGCGCATAACTAATATTTGTAATAACTCCTACATCTGGTTTAATTATTTTTGATAAATAGTCTATTTCTCCCTTTTTATCCATTCCGATTTCAAATATTCCGTAAGTCGTATCCTTATTTAAATTTATTAGAGAAATTGGTAAACCAAATTTATTATTGAATGAATTTTTTGAAAATATTGTGGGATAATTTTTTTGAAGACATTGTCCTAACAATTCTTTCAGCGAGGTTTTGCCTGAAGATCCTGTAATTGCAACTTGGGATGCTTTAGAAGAAATTCTTATCTTTTGTGAAAATTTAATTAATAATTCTAGAGTACTTTTAACATTTACCTTTTTTTTATTATCATTTTTGTTATTTTGAAGTATTGCTAATATTGCTCCATTTTTTAGAGCTTCATCTGCAAAATCATTTCCATTCAGAGATTTCCCCTTAATTCCAATGAAAATTTTACCATTATTTTGTTCTTTCGAATTTGTGCTAATTTTTAAATTTTTTATTCTGTCTAATTTTTTGTTATTTATAATTTCTTTAAGTATATTTAATTTCCAATCATTCGATAAAAATCTATTTTTTAAAATTATTGATTTTATTATATTGTCTTTGTCAGAAAATTTATTTTTCTTAATATATTCTTGAGTATTTTCATGTCCTTTTCCTGCAATAATTAAAACCTCATCAGACTTACTATTTAAAATTGCTTTTTTTATAGCTAATTTCCTTGATGGTATTTCTATCATTTTAGATGGTAAAATTGATTTCTTGATACTTGCTCTGATATTTTCTGGATTTTCATTTCTAGGATTATCGTCTGTAAGATAAATATAATTACATAGTTTGTTAGCAATTTTACCCATTATTGGTCTTTTTTCTTTATCTCTTTCACCGCCACATCCAAATACAATATTAATTTTTCTTAAACCAAATTGTTCCTTAATATTTTCTATACTAGTTTTAAGAGCCTCTGGAGTATGAGCATAGTCTAAGATAAAAATTGAATTATCTTTGGTTGTTCCGATTATCTCGAGTCTGCCTTTTGTAGGCTTAATATACTTAAGTTTTTTAACAATATCATCTATTTTTAGATTACTTTTAATAGCTGCTGCAACAGCCATCATCAAATTCTTAATTTGTATTTTTCCAGTCAGGCTTGTTCTAAATTGGTATTCCTTATTTTGAAAAGTAAACTTTATATGTTGGCAGTTATTTAAAATTTTAATTGAGTTAATTTTTAAATGACTATCTGATGTACCAATGTTTAGTAAATTTAATTTTTTTCTTTTGGCTATTTTTTTAAAGATTTGTGAATATTTTAAATCATTATCAAATATCAAATTTCCATTTTTCTTTGTCAACTCATTAAATAAAATTAATTTTGAATTAAAATAATTTTTATAATTTTTGTGATAATCTAAATGATCTCTGCTTAAATTAGTGAATATAGATGTGTTAAATTTAATACCATGTAATCTTTTTTGATGCAGTCCATGACTTGAAGCTTCTAAAATTACATTTTCAATTTTTTTATTTTTTAAATTTGTAAGTATTTTATTTATTGTAATAGCATCAACAGTTGTATTATTAAGTTTTAAACTAAGACCATTCGATTTGACACCTAAAGTTCCAATTGAGGCTACTCTTTTTTTATTAAGTTTTAATATCTGGTGATAAAAATTGACTATAGACGATTTTCCGTTTGTTCCAGTTACAGCAATTATATTATTTGGTTTTTTATTATAATATTTATTTGCAAAATTTGATAAGGCTAATCTAGGATCTCTTACTTTTATATATAATACATCTTTATTGATTCCAGTTTTAAACTTATTTGATACTATTATTCGAGCTCCTCTTATTATGGCATCATTTATGAAATTATTTCCATTAAATTTACTACCCTGTATTGCAAAAAATATATAATTTTTTTTTATTTTTTTCGAATTAAATTCAAATCCACTAAAACTTTTATTGTTAAAATCTTTTTTAAGATTTTTAAAAAAGCTTTTTAATATCATTATGAAATTTCTTAATATTTTATGGCTAAAATAGGCCCGATTTTTTCTATTATATTTTTGGCAACCTCAACTGAGGTCCAGCCAGCAGTATTAAAAGGTGTGCCTACTATCTTCCTTTTTTTACCATCATTATATTCATAAATATAAGTTTCACTCAATTTTGGTTCATCTAACAAAACAATTAAAACATATTTTGGAGAAGATATTGGAAAAATTGAAGCAAAAGTATTTATTTTTTTTTTAGAATATTTACCCTTTATAGATTTTTGGGCTGTTCCTGTTTTTCCAGCAATTTCATAACCAGCAATATTTGCTAAATTAGCAGTGCCTTGTTCTGATGTTACAATTTTTCTTAATATTTCTTTAATTTTATTGGAATTTTCTTCTGTTATTATTTGTTCACCTCTTTTTATATTTTTCTCTTTTTTAATTAAAGTTGGTTTTATTTTATATCCACCATTTGTAATTATTGCATAGGCTTTTGCAAGTTGAAGTGGTGTGGTTGTTATACCATGACCATATGCTGATGTAGCTAATTTACATTTTCCCCATTTAAACGGGATTGGATTTCCAACTTCCTCTATATCAAATTGTATTTTATTTAATAAATCTAAATTTTCTAGAAAATCTTTAAAATTTTCTAAACCGACTTTCTGAGCAATTTTGATTGAACCAATATTTCCAGATCTAATTAATATTTCTTCAGCGGTAAGACTTGATGGAATGTCCATATCATATTCAGAGATTGACCTTCCAGCACATTTTATTTTTTTTGGTAAATTTTTAAAAAGGGTATCTTCTTGGATAACATTTTGTTGAAGCCCGGCAGCTAATGTAAATGTTTTAAAAACTGATCCAAGTTCATAGACACCTTTTGTGGATCTGTTTATAAATTTTCTATCAGAAATGTCTTCTCTTTTATTTAAATCAAAATCTGGTAAAGAAACCATTGAAAGAATCTCACCACTGTTAACATTCATTAAAATAGCTGTACTTCCATAACTATTAAAAATTTCTTGAAATTTTATTAATTCCTCTCTTATCAAATATTGTATTTCAGTATCTAAAGTAAGCTTTAATGGCGTGTTTGAAGTTGTTAATTCATAGTCAAAAGATTTTTCTATACCAGACACACCATTGTTATCTGTATCAATCTGTCCCAATATATGACTGAATAGATTACCGTTAGGATAAACACGAGCAATGTTTTCTTCCTCTTTAAACGATTTTTCTCCCAGTAATTTTATTTTTTCAAGCTTTGATGGAGATATTTTCTTTTTGACATAAAAAAATTTTTTTCCATTGATTTCCTTTTCAAAATTCTTGTCAGGAAATATTAATTTTAAGGAAATTAATAATTTTTCTTTGTTAATTAATTGATTTGGATTTATGCCCAAATTAGTCACACGCACAGTTTTAGCAATAATATTTCCATTTCTATCCATGATAGATGCTCTATATTTCTCTTTTTCTTTTACAGTTTGAGTTTGGTTTGTTTTCTTAAATCCTAAATAGATAGTTTTAGATGTAAAAATTATTGTAATTATAAAAAAAATGAAAAAAATGAATGATATACGTTCAAAAGATATTTTTAAATTTGATCTATTTGCTTCAAATTTAAAATTTTCGTCAATATTATTCATTATTAAATTTAAGAATTTTTAATTCCGTAATTTTTTTTTTTTTTAATTCTTTGTCAAAGTATATTTTGGAATATTCCATTAATTTATTTGGCGATGTAAGATAGTTGAAATCAAATAAAACTAACTCATAAATATCATTGAGAGCTCTGATGTCTTCTTGAATTTCAAAAATTTGTTTATCAAGTTTTTTTGTCGAATTTTTTATATAAGCAGTTGAAATTATAAGAATAATAATTGGTATAAATAAAAGAATTTTTTTATGCATTAAAGTTCAAATTTTCTATATCTATTAAATAATTAAAATTACTAATAAATTTTTTAAAGTTACATCCATTCTCTAATTTGTATGCAAATCTAAGTTTTGCTGATCTTGAGGGAGGATTAATATTAATCTCAATTGATGATGGAGTTATTGGTTTTTTTTTGGTTAAATTAAAATACTTTTTAGTTGAAATACTTTTTGGTAAATACCTAGAAGAATTTTGTACTTCTGAGTATTCTTTAAAAAAAAACTTTACTATTTTATCCTCGATAGAATGAAAAGTAACAACTGCTATTAATCCACCAACTGGCAAAATATCATAAGCTTTTATTAAACCATATATCAGCTCGGTTATCTCTTTATTTACAAAAATTCTAAGAGCTTGAAAAACTTTAGTAGATTTATTTTTTCCACTTTTCTTTTTTTTTACACCTTCAATGATTTCTACTAAATTTTCAGTTTTAATTTTTTTATTTTTTCTTAATTGAACTATTTTTTTTGATATTGGTTTTGCATATTTTTCATCGCCAAAATATTTGAAAATTTTAAAAAGACTTTGTTGGCTCATTTTTGATATTACATCATCACAAGAAAAATCATTTAATCCCATTCTCATGTCTAGTTTACCTTTGCTATTAAAAGATATACCTCTATTTAGATCAGAAATCTGATTTAACGAATATCCCAGATCAAAAATAATTGCTTTAATATTATCTTCTTTTATTTTATCAATATCTGAAAATTTTTTGTTATAAAATTTAAATCTTTTTTTATACTTTGTGTAGAATTTATCAGCTGTACTATTGACAGAATTATCTCTATCTAGTGCTATTATATTATTTAAATTATTCTCTAATATCTTTTTTGAATAACCGCCTGCACCAAAAGTGCAATCGATAAATGTGCCACCATAAAGAGGGGAAATAATACTAACTAATTCGTTTAGTAATACTGGAAAATGTTTTTCCAGATTTATGGTGGCATTCATTTATTTTTTTGAAGACCATTAATTCTTTTGTCTTCTCAAAAATGCTGGAATTTCTAAATCTTCTTCATCCTCAGAGTTTATCTCTTGTGGTGAAGTTGATAACTCATCGTTAGCATCTGAATTAAATAGCTCGGGGGTATCATCCTCACTCAACTCAAAATTCTCTAAACCATTATTTTCAGATACTTGCTCATCTATATCCCTTTCAAATTCAGAGTTTACTGAGCTAGCTACAGGTGTTTCTATTTGCTCTAAATCCTCACCATTTATAGTGTTTGATAACTCATTAGCATAATTAGTATCTATACTTTTAGAACTCAATTCTTCATTTTTCTCTTCTTCCTCTATTTTAAGAGCGTTAGCCCCATTAGTAATTATTGAATTATTATTTGTAAATTGAAAAGATTGAGTTGATCCAGAATTTGAAAAATCAGAATAACCTGGATTTCTATTTTGAATTCTATGAACCATATTAATTACAGACTTAGGCTCTGGTTGTTGTCCATCAAGTGCAGTTGCAACAATCGAAACTCTCATTAACCCATCCAGATTTTCATCTGTAATAGCACCAATAATTAATTCAGCTTCTGGGTCGACTTCAGATCTGACTTTATTAACAGCCTCATCTACTTCAAATAATTTTAAATCTTTACCTCCAGTGATATTAACCAAAAGTCCTTTTGCCCCTTTTAAAGAATAATCATCAATTAATGGATTATTAATTGCTGAATCTGCAGCTTTGACTGCTCTTCCTTCTCCTTCAGCTTGACCTGTGCCCATCATAGCTTTGCCCATTGAACTCATAACAGTTTCAACATCAGCAAAATCTAAGTTAATAAGCCCAGGTCTAACCATTAAATCAGTTATACTTTGAACACCATGCAGCAAAACATCATTTGATAAAGCAAAAGATTCTTCAAAAGTTGTTTGTTCACTTGCAATCTTGAATAAATTTTGATTTGGAACAACTATAATGGTATCAACATGTTTTCGAAGTTCTTCTAAGCCTTGTTGAGCTTTTCTCATTCTTGATGGTCCTTCATAAAGAAATGGAAGGGTAATAACTCCAACTGTTAAAATATTTAATTCTTTCGCAGCTCTAGCAATTACATGAGCAGATCCAGTTCCAGTTCCACCACCCATTCCGGCTGTAATAAAAACCATATTTGCACCTTGTAATATATTAACTATTTCATTTAATGATTCATCTGCAGCAGCTTGACCTATATCTAATTTTGCACCTGCCCCCAGTCCTTTAGTTAAATTTAAACCCATTTGTATTTTTGTTTGTGCTTTACTTAATCTTAAATCTTGGGCATCTGTATTAACTGCAATAAACTCAACACCTTGAAGGCCAGCATCAATCATTCCATTTATTGCATTTCCTCCAGCTCCTCCTACTCCTAAAACTAAAATTCTTGGTTTAAGTTCTTTTATATCTGGTGTTTTAAAATTTATTGTCATTTTTTCCCCTTTTAGTTGTTAAATTGTTTTTCCCATTTAAGACTAGCTCTATTAATATTAGATTTTTTTTTTGCGTTTGCCCTAAATTTTTCAAAATTTGTTGGTTCCCAAATTTGAAATGTTTTGCCTTGACCAACAAATAACATGCTATTTTTAATTCTTGCATGTTTTAGTAATTTTGTCGTTATTTGAACTCTCCCCTCACTATCAAATTGTAGATTTATACTTTCTGATAATATAGATGTTGCAAAATAATCTTTCTTTTCTTCAAATGGATTTAATGAGTCTATTGCACTAGATATTTTTTCAATTCTGTCTTGTGGCCATGCTTCAATACATAAATTGTTAAATGATGGATAACAAATTATTCCATTGTAGCCTATGTTTGATAAATATGATCTATATGAAGCAGGCACTGAAACCCTTCCCTTTTTGTCCAATTTGTTTTCGTAGGTAGATAAAAACATAAACCATATTATCCTAAATTTTGGGTTTTTATGGGATATTATGGGTTTTATTTGTTAGCGTCAATAGCTAATATTGTTGAACTCTAATATAAAAATTTAATAATTATTTGGATTTATTTTAATGAAATGCCAGATAAACTATAAGCCGGGTTCTGTCATTTAAACTTATCATTTATCTAGGCTCTAAATCACTTTAAAGCTCAAGCAACTAACCCTGATGACTAGCCAAAGACTGCTTTTAGTTATTTCTAACAATGTCATCTCTACTCAGTCTTGCTCCCAGTGGGGTTTTCCATGCGCTAGTTGTTACCAACTTAGCCGGTGTGCTCTTACCACACCTTTTCACCCTTGCCTTGATAAGGCGGTTTATTTTCTGTGGCACTGTCCCTAGGGTTGCCCCCGCCAGCAATTAACTGGCACTGTGTCCTTGTAGAGCCCGGACTTTCCTCTTTAAAAATTAAAGCGATAAGTCATTTATCTGGCAAAATTAGAAGTATTCTATTTTTTGGGAATTTCAACCTATATAAATTCAACTAAATCAACGATTTTAATATTGCATAACACTCTTTATCAATAACACTGCTAATTAATTCAGGTCTAAATCTTCTTTGAAAATTTTTTAATATTTTAATTTTGTCGGATGAATTATTTGTAAATTTATAACCAAACTTAAATAATAATTTATAAAAATTAATACTATTATCTAATTTTATTTTCCTAAATTTCTTACAATTTCTTTCAGTTAAATTATGCCATAGGCATAATTTTTTTTTGTGTAACATCTTCCAAGGAAATTTCTCTCCTGGATCTTTTTTTCTCAAAGGTGCAATATCTGAATGACCTAAAATATTTTCTTTTTTTATTTTGTATTGTTTTTTTAAAGTTTTGGATAATTTAATTATAGATTTAACTTGTTTTGTATTAAAATTTTTGTAACCATGTTGGTGTCCAGGATTTGATACTTCAACTCCAATAGATTTTGAATTTAAAAACTTATCTTTCTTCCAAGAAGATATACCAGCATGCCAAGCTACATATAGGTCTGGAACCATCTTTATAATTGTTCCATTCTTTTTTATAAAGTAATGACAACTTACTTTTGAATTTTTATCTGTCAGTTTTCTTATTGCTCCATTCTCAGATTTCATACCAGTATAATGAAATATTAAGTATTTTACTTTTGAAATACTTCTTTTCTTTAAATAAAAATTTGGAGAGTAATTTAATGACATTTTTTCAACATTTTTTAGCATAAATTAAAACATTTTATCTTTATATTAATGTCTAATATAATATAACTTATTTATGAATATGAAAAAGTTGTTTTCAGTTTTAGTGATTATAACATTCTCGTTAATTAATAGTCTAGCGATTGCAGGTGATGATGGAAAAATAGAAATTAATGGAAAAAATAATGGATATGTGGAAGCTAATGATTGTTTTGAAAATTTTAACAGAGGGATCTTTGCATTTAATCAAGTAGTAGACAAAGCTATTTTTAAGCCGCTTGCAAAGGGTTATAGGATGTTTCCTCAACCAATTAGATCAGGAACTAGTAATGCTCTTTCAAATTTAAGTAATGTGGTAACAGTTCCAAATAATGTCCTGCAAGGTCAATTTAAAGATGCAGGAGTAAACACTGCAAGATTTATTATCAATTCAACACTAGGAATTGCAGGAATTTTTGATGTTGCATCCTATTATGGCTTGAAAAAAAGTGATAACGAAGACTATGGGCAAACATTAGGTGTTTGGGGAGCAGGACCAGGATGTTATTTTGTATTACCAGTATTAGGACCAACAACAGTGAGGGATTCAATTGGATCTATTGTTAATTTAGTTGGTGGAGATGCATGGTACAATGTTACGGTTGTAAATGACACTCAATATTTTTCTGAAGCAGATTATTACATATCGAGAATACTTGATGGAATAGACTTTAGAGCAAAAAATCTGGAGTCATTTGATAGCCTCGAAAAAAGTTCTGTTGATCTTTATGCTTCAGTTAGAAGTCTTTATTTACAAGATAGATATAGAAAAATTAAAAATATAGATAAGACAACTAACACATTAAGTGATGATGATTGGGAAGAGCTAGATAGTCAATAATAGATCTTTGAAGATGAAGGTTTTAAAATTTTTCTTTTTTTTTACAATTTTTATAAATTCTATCAATATTACCTTTGCAAAAGAACCTAGTGAACTAATCAATGGTATTGTAGATGAAGCTGCCTCGATATTATCCAGTGAGGACCCTGTTGAGTCCAAAATAATAAAATTAAACGCTATTGCTGAAAGAAGTGTGGATATAAATGGTATTGGAATGTATACACTTGGAAAATATAGAAAAACGATTGATGAAGAACAAAAATCTAAATATCAAAAATTATTTCGTAGTTATTTTTTAAAGAGCTTTTCTAGTAGATTAGTTGATTATACAAATCCAAGAATAAATGTTGTTTCGCAAAAAAAAATTAATGATAAATATACAATTGTTAATAGTGTCTTGGAGGCAACGTCGAAGAGACCTCAAGTAAAAATTGACTGGAGAATATACACTAAAAATCCAGAGAGACCATTAATAAGAGATTTAATTGTTGAAGGATTAAGTTTGGCGAGAACTCAAAAAGAGGAGTTCAATTCTATAATACAGAATAATGATGGAGATATAAACGCATTATTTAAAACGCTTGAAGAGTTTTTAATTAAATAATTTAGTAGAATCCAATTTCACTTAAGCAAATATCTGATTTGAAATCATCAAAACCTGCAACTAAGCCGACTGATTTTATATTTTGTCCTAATATACTTTTTGGTTGATAGAAATTTGATTTTTTGAATTTTTGAAATGGCGCTCTGATTTCACTCCATTTTTTTTTTGTATCAAAAGTGTAACTATAATATTGCCATGGAGCTAACGTTAGTCCTGTTCTTAAATGTAGGTTGTACTTTTTTTCGTTACCATAAACTTTTATGTATACACCTTCATACTCTTTACTATTAATTTCAGGATTCAATTTAGCTCTGATTTGAATAAATCCACCATTATTTTTGGTAGATACATCCCCAGTCATTCTATAACACTTTAATCCATCAACTTTCTCAACTATAAATTTTCCTGTTGATACACCTCCCATTACTTGATCAGTAATAAAGTTCCACTTTTGCGATTGATTAGTTAATTTGGGGTTTTTTAATTGATCTAAAATCATATCTTTAGAATAAACATTACTTTGAAATAATAAGAGCAAAATTAAAAATATTATATTATTCAAATTAAAGTTACTTTTTTTTTGCAAGTTGTTGAAGAAGGTAAATTTCTTTTTCAGTGAGGGTATTTTTTTCTTCTTTAATTTGGTCCTCCAAAGAAAATAATGTAATTAAAGAGAATAAAGAAACTAACCCAGTTAATAGAACAAAGTAAATTGAGCTTAAATTAACAATAATTAGTATTATAAAAACTGTGGTCCAACCTATAAATATTCCTCTTAAGATAGTGCGATGACTTTTTAAATCAGGAATTTTTATAAACTGAATAAATAAAAGTATTAAAAGGAGCATTATTCCTGAAATAGATGCGCGTAACAAGACTAAAGTATCTAGTCCTCCTCCATATAATTCTCGATGAATTAAGTATGCTACAGCTCCTTTATAAGCAAAATAAAAAAGAATTATAAAAGATACTAATATTGAAAAATAGTAAGATATCTTAGGTTTTATTTTTATTTTAAAATTCATTTTATTTAAAAAGATAATACAATTTTACTATAATTTTGAAAAAGTAAAATTTCATAAATTTGATTTTACTATAATTGGTGGGCCCGCCAGGACTCGAACCTGGGACCAATACATTATGAGTGTACTGCTCTAACCAACTGAGCTACAGGCCCTAAATTGAATTGTTAATTATATCATTTTTTTTAAGTAAGCAATTAAAGATAATTTTGTGATGGTGGGCCGTGTTGGTTACGCTCCAACTACCCCTGCAATGTCAATGCAGTACTCTACTATTGAGCTAACGGCCCTAACTTTCCAAAAAACTTTTTAATTGTTTAGATCTACTTGGATGCTTTAATTTCCTAAGAGCTTTTGCCTCAATTTGCCTAATCCTTTCTCTTGTTACTGAAAACTGAAGACCTACTTCCTCTAAGGTATGATCAGTGTTCATGCCAACTCCAAACCTCATTCGCAAAACTCTTTCTTCTCTTGGTGTAAGTGTAGAAAGAATTTTTGTAGTTGCCTCACTTAAATTGGATTTAATAGCTTGCTCTAACGGAGCTAAAGCTTTCGTGTCTTCTATAAAATCTCCTAAACTACTATCCTCTTCATCTCCAACTGGTTTTTCAAGCGAGACTGGTTCTTTAGAAATTTTTAGTACTTTTCTTACTTTTTCTAATGGCATTCTTAGTTTCTTTGCTAATTCTTCAGGGGTTGCTTCTCTTCCAAATTCACTAAGAATTAGTCTTTGAGTTCTTACAATTTTATTTATTGTTTCAATCATATGTACAGGTATTCTAATTGTTCTTGCTTGGTCAGCAATAGATCTGGTTATTGCTTGTCTAATCCACCACGTTGCATAAGTTGAAAATTTATAACCTCTTCTATATTCAAATTTATCTACAGCTTTCATCAATCCTATATTTCCTTCTTGAATCAAATCTAAAAATTGAAGACCTCTATTGGTATATTTTTTTGCGATTGAAATAACCAATCTTAGATTAGCCTCAACCATTTCTTTTTTAGCAATTCTAGATTCCTTCTCACCTTTCTGAACTCTACTAACTAATTTTTTAAAATCTGTAACAGAAATTCCTAACTTATTACTAAATTCAACTAATCTATCTCTAATATTTTTAAACTCATTTTTGTTTTTTTGAAAAAATTTTTTCCATACATCATTTGTATCTAAAAATTCTTTTAAATTAGGATTAATTTCATTTCCAATGTAAAATTTTATAAATTCATCTCTACTGATTTTTGAGTCAATTGCTAATCGAAGTAAATTACCCTCAAGAGAAACTATTTTTTTGTTTTCTGAATAATGTTTTTGAACTAAGTCTTCTAATACTGACGGTGAGAGTTGTAGTGATTTTATTTGATTTAAGATGCTATCTACAATTTTTTTGTAGTTTGATTCTTTTGACGACGAAAATTTGTTAGAATTAAGTATGCACTCAAGTTTCTCTTTTTGATACTTGATTAACTTATTATATTCTTTTGTGAGTGTATGAACAGTTTCTAGAACTTTGGGTTTAATTTCTGATTCCATAGCTGCCAACGTTGGATTAAATTCATCATCTTCAGAATTATTTTCTTCTTGATTTTGATCTTGACCTATTTTTTTTGTTTTTGAGTTGTTTGAATTATCTTCATCATCCATATAATTCGTATCAATATCTATTATTTCTCTTACTAAAATTTCATCATTATGAAGTTTATTATTCCATTCAAAAAATTGCTGAGCAGTTATTGGGCTTTGAGATAAAGCATTGAGCATGACATCTTTGCCTGCTTCAATTCTTTTTGCTATAGCTATTTCGCCTTCTCTGGATAGAAGTTCAACACCGCCCATTTCTCTTAAATACATTCTGATTGGATCATCGCTTTTTTCAAGAGTTTTGCCCTCTTCTTTAGATGATGTGTCTTTTTTTCTTAAAATTTTGTAATCAGATTTTTTTTCTACTAATATTATTTTTTCATCAAGTATGTGAATGAACGCTTGAGAAAGATTTTCACTCGATAAATTTCTTTTACCTAAAGATTTATTTAGTTCATCATGAGTTATAAATCCTCTATGGATTCCTCGACCCATTAATCTCGCAAATGATTTTGTAATAATTCGTTCCACAATTTAAAAGTTAGAAGGACTTATATAATATCTAATACAAAAAAATCTATGTGATTTTTGTTAAATTTAATTGATTTTTTGTTGCTTTTTTAACTCTTTTATCTGATTAAATGTGCTTTCGCTCATATCTTTTGAGAACTTCGATTCTAATTCAGATATTCTTTGCTCTAATTCATAATGTTTAAGATCTTGCATAATCTCAGTAAAAATTTCTAAAATTTTTTCGTCATCATATAAATTTTTTGAAATTATATGTTTAACTGAAGCATAATTCATGACTCTATTAACAAGATTTTTATCTACATTTAATTTTTGGACATCTAAATTAAATAAATTTTCTGATTGATTTAAAATTTCATCAAATAATTGTTTATTTTCATCACTAAATAATTTTACATCATGAATTAAGTGAAGGTTTTCATGAATTAATTTTGGTTTTGCAAGTAATATATATAAAAATGAGAATTCTTTAATTTCAAAAGATTTTAATGATTTTGTTTCATTATAATAACTTTTAGTCTTAGAAAGAGATTTGGGGGATTTCATATTATTTTTGCTAAATTTCAAATTAATATTTGGTGTTAACTCAGAAACTTTTTCAAGAAAATATTCCAGAGTATATTTTTTTACAAATCCGTCTTTAATATTTGAAGCAATTTCTCTAAGTTTTTTTTCGAAAATAGCTTTTGAACTAGGGCTTTCAGTTGTCAAACTGATATAATGCTCGAATATAAATTTATGTATAGGTATAGATTTTTGCTCTGAAAATTCTAAAAACTTTTCTTTACCAAATTTATTTACATAATTATCTGGATCTAGATTATTTTCCAAAAGAAGAAATGAAATTTTTTTATCAGGTTTTAATTCAACAATAATATTTTCTGCAGCTCTTAATGCAGCTTTATAACCACTTTGATCGCCATCAAAACATATAATGATATGATTATAGAATTGGTTTAAAATTTGTATCTGTTTGCTTGTTAAAGCAGTTCCAAGGTTTGCAACAGTATTTTCTATTCCATTTTTTGATAAACCAATAACATCCATGTATCCTTCAACTAAATACACATCTTCTAATTTATTTGATAATTTTCTTGCTTTATCAAGATTATATAAATTTGAACCTTTTTTAAAAAAAGGTGTCTCAGGTGAATTTATATATTTAGCTAAATTTTTATTATCATCTACAATTCTTCCACCAAAACCTATAATATTTCCTGATATATTGTTTATTGGAAAGATTATTCTGTTTTTGAATCTTGATACATATTTTTTTTTCTTCTCGTCAAAATAAAATAGGCCTGTATCTTTAATAATTTCTTCATCAAAATCCTTCGTTAGAACTTCATAATAATCTAAATCCTCTGTTACAAAACCAAGATTAAAATTTTTGACCTCAGCACCAGACAGTCCTCTTTCTTTAAGATAATTTTTTGCTTTAACTGATTTTTCATTTTTAAATAACTCATTTTTATAAAATTCAGAAAAATTCTGATTTATAGATTTATATATTTTCCATTTATTCTCTCTTTCCACGTCTTGTTTTGAAAATGTGTAAGGTTGCATCCCCGCAAGATTTGAAAGCATTTTGACTGCTTCACCAAATCTAAGATTTTGTGTTTTCATTACAAAGTCAAAAATATTTCCATGCTCACTTGTACTAAAACAGTGATAAAACTCTTTTTCATCGTTAACTGTAAACGATGGAGTCTTCTCTGTTTTAAATGGAGATAAACCAACAAACTCTTTACCTCTTTTTTTTAGTTTAACAGTTTTGGAGACAACTGTTGAAACTTTTAATCTAGTTTTAATTTCTTCTAAATATTCCTTTGGATATTTCATTAGCCATTAAGTAAATTTTTAATAATTTGACCTGCCTTTGAAAAATCAATTGTATCTGCATGATTTTTTTTTAATTCACCCATCACTTTTCCCATATCTTTTAATGAAGAGGCCCCAGAATTTTTGATAATTTCTTTACAAATTTTTTCTGTATCAGCTTCAGATAATTGCTTAGGCAGATAATCTGATAAAATATCGAACTCTCCTTGCTCAATTTCTAATAAATCTGATCTGTTATTTTTTTTGTATATTTCAATTGATTCGGATCTTTGTTTAATCATTTTCTTTAATAGTTTTTTTATATCCTCGTCATCTGTATCTTTTTTATTTGGACCAGTCCTATTGTTAATATCTAAGTCCTTAATTCCTGACAGAATTAACCTATAAGTTGATATCTTATTTTTATCTTTGGATTTTAAAGCATTTTTGTAATCATTATCTATTTTATCTCTCATGGTCATATATGGAATGTACTTCATAGACAAAATTGTTCAAAAGAAAAATTGTATTTTGAAAAAATTATTATAGATCTGTTGCGGATAAATAGGTTTTATTGTATTAACCTTTAACTCATGAGTTGTAATTGACTTTAAAACGAAAAAACAAATCTTCACATCTCTCAAATTATAACACAGCTATTTTAGTTTTAGAAAATAAATCAGTCTTTAAAGGTATCGGACTAGGATATAAAGGAGAGGCAACGGGAGAGGTATGCTTTAATACCTCATTAACTGGTTATCAAGAAATTATATCTGACCCATCTTATGCTGGGCAAATTATAAATTTTACATTTCCTCATATTGGCAATGTAGGAGCTAATAATGAAGATATAGAGTCTGATAAAATATGGACGAGAGGAGTTATTTTTAATTCAGAGATAACGAGTCCTTCTAATTATAGGTCTCTTCAAAATTTAGATAGATGGCTTAAAATAAATAAAATAGTAGGCATAACTGGTCTAGATACTAGAAGTTTAACAAATTTTATAAGGGATAAAGGGGCTCCAAAAGGAACAATATCAAACAATAAAAATGGTAAATTTAATATTAATAAACTAATAAATAAATCAATAAAATGGCCTGGTTTAAATGGAATGGATCTTGCCCAAGAGGTCACAACAAATAAAACTTATATTTGGAGAGGATATAAAACTTGGAAAAAAAATAAGGGTTATGAAAAAAATAAAAAGAAAAAATTTAGAGTTGTAGCAATAGATTACGGTATAAAAAAAAATATCTTGAGATATTTTTCTGACTTCGATTGCGAAGTTAAAGTTGTTTCCTGCACAGAAAATGCAGATAACATACTCAATTTAAAGCCTCATGGTATTTTCTTATCGAACGGTCCTGGAGATCCAGCAGCTACAGGAAAGTATGCAATTAAAGTTGTAAAAAATTTAATAAAAAAAAATATTCCATTATTTGGGATATGTTTGGGTCATCAAATATTAGCTTTAGCATTAGATGCAAAAACCAAGAAAATGAAATTGGGACATAGAGGTGCAAATCATCCAGTAAAAAATATAATTACAAATAAAGTTGAAATTACAAGTCAAAATCATGGCTTTGAAGTTGTTAAAGAAAGCTTAAAAAAAAATACTGAAATAACTCACTTATCGTTGTTTGACAACTCTATAGAAGGAATAAGATTGAAAAATAAACCAGTTTTCTCAGTCCAATATCATCCTGAGGCTAATCCTGGGCCACAGGATAGCAAATATCTATTTAGTAATTTTATTAAAGACATAAAAAAATATGCCAAAAAGAAAAGACATTAAAAAAATTTTAGTCATTGGAGCTGGTCCAATTATCATTGGCCAAGCTTGTGAATTTGATTATTCAGGAACACAGGCATGTAAAGCCTTAAAAGATGAGGGTTATAAAGTAATATTAATTAACTCAAATCCAGCAACTATAATGACTGACCCTGGTGTTGCCGATAAAACTTATATCGAACCAATATCTTTGGAAGTGCTTGAGGAAGTTATCAAAAAAGAAAGGCCTGACGCTATTCTACCT
This sequence comes from uncultured Pelagibacteraceae bacterium, assembly GCA_902541285.1. Taxonomy (GTDB): domain Bacteria; phylum Pseudomonadota; class Alphaproteobacteria; order Pelagibacterales; family Pelagibacteraceae; genus Pelagibacter. Next base: position 28,906 of record CACBQD010000007.1, on the reverse strand, counting down.
ACAATGGGTGGTCAGACTGCGTTAAATCTTGCAATTAATGCAGAAAAAATTGGTTTACTTAAAAAGTATAAAATTGAACTTATTGGAGCAAACTCTAAAGCAATAGCAAATGCTGAAGATAGAAAAAAATTTAGAAAGAATATGTCTGATATTGGTATTGATTTACCAAAGTCAGAAGTTCTTAATAAATTTTCAAACGCAAAAAAATGTTTAAACAAAATTGGTCTTCCTGCAATTATTAGACCTTCATTCACTTTAGGTGGATTAGGTGGAGGAATTGCGAGAACAAAAAAAGATTTTTTTAAAATTGTAAAAGAAGGGATGAATGAGTCTCCTCAAAATCAGGTTTTAGTTGAAGAATGTTTAGATGGTTGGAAAGAATTTGAGATGGAGGTCGTTAGAGATAAAAATGATAATTGTATAATTATCTGTTCAATAGAAAATGTTGATCCAATGGGAACTCATACTGGTGACTCTGTTACTATAGCTCCAGCATTAACGTTGACAGATAAAGAGTATCAAGTAATGAGAAATGCATCTATTGCTTGCTTAAGAAAAATAGGTGTTGAAACTGGAGGTTCCAATGTTCAATTTGCCATAGATCCAAAAAATGGAAGAATGGTAATTATTGAAATGAACCCTAGAGTTTCAAGATCATCTGCATTAGCTTCTAAAGCAACTGGCTTTCCAATAGCAAAAGTGGCCGCAAAATTAGCAATTGGTTATACTCTAGATGAACTACAAAATGAAATAACAAAAGTAACACCAGCTTCTTTTGAACCAACAATCGATTACGTTGTGACAAAAATTCCAAGGTTTACGTTTGAAAAATTTTCTGACACAGAAGCAATTTTAGGTACATCCATGAGATCGGTTGGTGAGGCAATGGCAATTGGTAGAAATTTCAAAGAGTCTTTTCAAAAAGCTCTAGTTTCACTTGAAACTGGTTTTTCTGGATTAGATAATATTTTTAAATATTCAAAAAAAGAAATCCTAAAAAATTTAAAAATCAATATTCCAAATAAATTACTATTAATTGCAGAAGCTTTTAGAAAAAAAATTTCTTTAGGTGTTATATATAAATTATCAAAAGTAGATCCATGGTTTTTAAATCAAATTAAGGAAATAGTTGATGAAGAAAAAATATTAAGTTTAAAAGGGCTACCCAAAACTTTTGAAGAATTTAATAGAATAAAATCAATAGGCTTTTCTGACAAAAAGATATCACAAATCACTGGTCAAAAAGAAATAGTCGTCAAATCAAAAAGAAAGGGGCTAAAAGTTATGCCTGTTTTTAAGAAAGTTGATACCTGTGCTGCTGAATTCAAATCTTTCACACCTTATATGTATTCTACATATCAAAGAAATTTTTCTATTAAAACTGAATGCGAAGCTGCGCCAAGTAATAAAAAGAAAATAATAATTTTAGGTGGAGGACCAAATAGAATTGGTCAAGGTATAGAGTTTGATTACTGCTGCTGTCAGGCTAGCTTTTCTTTAAAAGAAGCAGGTTTTGAAACAATAATGATAAATTGTAACCCAGAAACTGTTTCTACAGATTATGATACAAGTGATAGATTATACTTTGAACCTTTAATTGAAGAATATGTTGAGAATATAATTTTAAAAGAAAAATCAAAAGGAAATCTAATTGGGATTATTGCACAATTTGGAGGACAAACTCCTATCAAATTAGCCAAATTTTTAGATGAAAATAAATTACCTATTTTAGGGACACAATATAAATCTATTGATCTTGCTGAAGATAGAGACAGATTTAGAGAGTTGCTTATAAAACTTAAATTAAAGCAGGCGGAAAGTGGAATAGCCTACAAGTTTAATCAAGCTATAAATGTTACTGAAAAAATTGGATTGCCTGTAGTTGTAAGACCTTCTTATGTTTTGGGTGGAAGAGCTATGGAAATTGTTCATGACAAAAGTCAATTGAAACAATTTATTAATGAGGCCTTCAAAGCATCAGAGCAAAATCCAATATTAATTGATAAATTTATCGACAATGCAATGGAAGTAGATGTAGATGCAATTTCTGACGGAAAAGATGTTTATGTTGCTGGAATAATGCAACACATCGAAGAAGCAGGAATTCATTCTGGGGACTCTGCTTGCTGCTTGCCGCCGGTATCAATAAAGGCAAATCTTTTAAGAGAACTTAAAATACAAACAAGAAAATTAGCTCTAGCTTTGAAAGTTAAAGGTTTTTTAAATATTCAATTTGCAATTAAAAATGATGAAATTTTTGTCATTGAAGTTAATCCTAGAGCAAGCAGAACTGTTCCTTTTGTTTCAAAAGCAAATGGTATTCCACTTGCAAAAATTGCATCAAGAATAATGTCTGGAGAAAAGTTAAGCAAATATAAATTAAAATATAAAACCAATAAAAAATTTGCTGTAAAAGAATCTGTATTTCCATTCAATAAATTTCCAGATAGTGATTTATTGCTTGGCCCTGAGATGAAGTCTACTGGAGAGGTAATGGGTTTTGATGATGATTTTGGAATGGCTGTTGCAAAAAGTCAAATTGCTGCTTCAAATTCATTGCCAACTAAAGGAATGGCATTCTTGTCGGTAAAAGACTCTCACAAACAAGAAATAATTGGTATAGCTCAAAGATTAATAAAACTTGGATTCACACTTTCTGCAACCAAAGGAACTTCTGAGATTTTAAAACAAAATGGAATGAAATGTAAAAAAATTAATAAAGTAAGCAGTGGCAGACCACATATAGTAGATGTTTTAAATTCTAAAAAAATATCTTTGGTAATAAATACGGGAGGTGGAAACTCTGAGCACAGAATTAGTGATGCTAGAGCATTGAGAAGAGGAACTCTTGCAAACAAAATTCCTTATTGTACGAATATGTCTACAGCCTATTCATTCTTGGAAGCAATAAAATCTTTAAAAACGACAAAATTAAGTGTCAAATCTTTGCAAGATAATTAATTTTAATTAACTTTCCAATCTGTCTCGAATGTAACATAATTTACTTGAAGACATCTTCTCTCTTTTACTATTTCTTTTTTTTCCATACCGTGCCAAGTGTTAGGGCCACTTGAAAAGAAATAACCATAATTATCTCTATAAGGAACAGTTTTTGCTAATTTTAGATTTTCATCATAAAAATCTGTGCCTAAATCTTCTTTTTCATTATGTTTGTTTACGAATAATAAACATGACATCAGTTTCTCTTTAATATCGCAATGTGGTTTTAACCAGAATCCTTTTCTATCACAGATAACTTCAACTCTTACATATGAATTAGAAAGATCTTTATTTATCATTTCGGAAATTTTTTTGTAAGTTAATGGATTTTGCAGCTCTTTGATAAATTCAACAAGATTAGGGAATTTATTTGAATTTTCTTTTGTCACAAAACATCTAAATTTTAATGCTTTGCCTCCGTCTGATATACCTTCTCTAAATTTACCTTCGCCTCCATCAATTGCTCTAGTCCCATCATAATTTAAATTATGCTCTAAGGGGTTAGCTATATCAGCATTTACAATTTCCTGAACTTGGCCGTCAGATAGTGGTTGATTTAATTCCCAATGTTCAAAAGGGGATTTATGATTTGAAGAATTTTTCAATATTGAATTTAAAAATGCCATTATAATTGAATTTTATCTTTAATGATATTTGCTACTCTATTCGTTTCATCTAATTTTTCATAGTTCCAATTTTCTAATTTTTCTCCCAGTTCTTTTAAAATATTCATTTCTTGAAATAATTTTCTAAAATTTCTAAACCTTTTATCACTTTTTTTAGGTGGAATAGTGGCAACATAAATTGGTTTCCCAGTTAAAGCTGCCTCGGAAATCATAGAGCTTGAATCGCAAGTAACAACTATATGCTTTGATATAGCAAGCGCACTTAAATAGGCCTTCTTATCAACACCATCTAAAACTAAATGATCATTTCCAAAATAAATTTTTGCATGTTCTATAGTTCCCTTTGGCGTTCTCATAGAGGGGATGACTACTAAATTAAGATTATTTTCTTTAACTAAATAATTTACTTTTGAAAAAATTTCTTGGATGTTTCTATCTGAATAATCATAATACTGAGTAGGACCACCAATTATTAATGAAATTATATTTTTATCCTTCAATTTGCTTGAAATACTAAACAAATATTCTTTGTCTTTTTCAATTTCTTCACTTGTTAAATAATGAATAGCTCCTTTTGTTTTTACTACGTTATGCCCATCAAGATTATCGTGCTCGGGTACTACAACTAAATCAAAATTCTCTAGTTTTATCTTTGGGTTTTGAATATGAATGTTAAATACTTTTTTCTTTGAATTTTTTTTTATGAATAATGATGGAATAATACTTTTTCTCCCACATGAAATTATTAAATCAACATCATCGCATTCAATTTGTTTAAAAACTGAGTCGGATACTGGAGTAAATTTTGGTGGTATAACTTTCCAGAAAGCTTTTGTTTCAACTGTGTGGTGAGAATAATTTATATCTAAAGCTTTGGCCAAACCTTCTACTTGGCTAATCATCCCATGCATACCTTCTGTTAATAATATACCTTTCAATTTAGTCATTAATCATTATATAGCTTTCATATGAGTGAAAATCCAACTAAACAAACAAAAGTGTTAATAATTGGGTCAGGTCCCGCTGGATATACTGCAGCAATTTATGCTGCAAGAGCAATGTTAAAACCAATATTAGTTCATGGTATGGAACCTGGTGGCCAATTAACAACAACAACTGATGTTGAAAATTTTCCTGGATTTAAAGATGTAATACAAGGGCCATGGCTTATGGATCAAATGAAAGGTCAGGCAGAGGTAGTTGGAACTGAAATGATACAAGATCATATTGCATCAGTGGACTTAAAATCTAAGCCATTTAAGGCTGTTGGAGATAGTGGTCAAATTTATGAGGCAGACTCAATTATTATATCAACAGGAGCTCAAGCAAGATGGTTAAATATTGACTCAGAACAAAATTTCAGAGGTTTTGGTGTGTCTGCATGTGCAACATGTGATGGATTTTTCTTTAAAGACAAAACTGTAGCAGTTGTTGGAGGTGGAAATGCTGCAGTTGAAGAAGCTATGTTTTTAACAAAATTTGCTTCAAAAGTTCAACTTATACACAGAAGAGATAGTTTGAGAGCAGAAAAATTACTTCAAAAGAAATTAATGGAAAATAAAAAAATTGAAATAATTTGGGACTCTGTTGTTGATGAAGTTATTGGGGATAATGATCCTAAAAATGTAACTGGATTAAAAATTAAAAATGTTAAAACAAATAAAATAGACGAACTAAAAATTGATGGCTTGTTCATTGCTATAGGACATGATCCAGCAACATCATTATTTAAAAACCAACTAGAAATGGATAAAGAAGGATATTTAGTAACAAAGAATGATTCGACAGAAACAAATATTCCAGGTGTATTCGCCGCTGGAGATGTAAAAGATAAAATATTTAGACAAGCTGTAACAGCGGCTGGAATGGGATGTATGGCTGCTTTAGAGGCAGAAAAGTTTCTCTCCCACGATTGATTATATTCCAATAAATTTGATCTAGAATAAATATTTGAATTAAATTATAAATTAATTAGATGGAAAATATCGTAAAACAAATCCAGCTTGTAGCGTTAGTAATCATTTTAGTTAGTACAGTCATTGCTTTTGGGCAAGAGATGTATCAAATGATACTTGTGCAACGAGTTACTTTAGCAGATCTGCTTTTGCTTTTTCTATATCTTGAGGTGCTTGCAATGGTTAGAGTATTTTGGGAAAGCCAATCAATTCAAATTACTTTACCTTTATTTATAGCTATAACAGCACTCGCTAGATTTATTATTTTACAAGGAAAATCTTTAAATCCAGAGATATTACTTTATGAAGCTGGTGCGATTGTTTTAATTGCTTTAGCAATTGTAATTTTAAGATTTAGAAATTCTTCTCTAATTGGACTAAATAAAAAAAAATAGGTTTATCCTAAATCCTCACAAAACTTTTTAATTCTAGCCATTGCTATTTTAAGTTTTGCCATTGAAGTTGCATATGAAATTCTAAAATATCCATCTAAACCAAATGCTGAGCCTTGAACAGCAGCAACATTTTGTTTTTCTAATAGTTTTTGAACAAAATCAGTATCTTTTTTAAGTTTAGTTCTTTTATTAAGAAGTTTTTTACAATTCGGAAATACGTAAAATGCACCATTAGGTTTCAAGCAGCTGATACCATCAATATTATTTAAACTTTTGACAACAAAATCTCTTCTTTCTTTAAAGGATTTTGCTCTTTTCTTAATAAAGTCTTGTTTGCCATTCAAAGCTTCAACGGCTGCTGCTTGACTAATTGATGATGGATTCGAAGTAGACTGAGATTGAATTTTTCTAATTGCAGAAATTATTTCTTTTGGTCCAGCTGCGTAACCAATTCTCCAACCAGTCATCGCATAAGATTTGCTCACTCCATTCATTGTTAATGTTCGAGATTTTAATTTTGAAATTTGAGCAATAGTAAAAAATTTAAAATTATCATATTTAACATGCTCATAAATATCATCGCTCAAAATGTGAACTTTTTTGTTTTTTATTAAAACCTTTGCTAATTTTTGAATTTCTGATTTGCTGTATCCAGATCCAGTTGGATTAGATGGAGAATTAAGAATTATCCATTTCGTTCTTTTTGTAATCGCAGCTTTTAATTTTGCAGGTGTAATTTTAAATCCATCTTTTTCATCACATTTTACTATTTTTGGTTTTCCTCCTGCTAAGAGAACCATATCTGGATATGAAACCCAGAATGGAGCAGGAATAATAACTTCATCTCCTTTATTTAAAGTTGCCATAAAAGTGTTATAGAGAACTTGTTTACCTCCAGTTCCAACTGTGATTTCATCTAGTTTATAATTTAATTTATTTTCTCTTTTAAATTTTTTTAAAATTGCTTTTTTTAATGCTGGAGTTCCATCAACTGCAGTATACTTTGTATCTCCATCTCTTATTGCTTTAATGGCTGCATTTTTAACATTGATAGGAGTATCAAAATCTGGTTCCCCTGCCCCAAGGCCAACTACATCTTTTCCTGCAGCTCTTAATTCTCTTGCCTTTTGAGTAACTGCAATAGTTGGGGATGGTTTAATTCTTTTTAAATTATTAGATATTATGCTCATTGAATTATGAAATTATTCAATTACGTTGTTTAATATATGGAGAATACATATCAAGACCTAATTACAGACATTCAGAGCAAAAACCCAAAAATCGGTGGAAAACTCGAAGGTGGAAAAAAATTCAAAATAAAGTCAGATTTTACCCCGGCTGGTGACCAGCCAGAGGCAATTAAAAAGCTTGTCCAAGGAGCTAAAAAAAATGAGTTTAATCAAGTATTATTAGGAGTAACTGGATCTGGAAAAACTTTTACAATGGCAAAAGTTATAGAAGCTACGAATAGACCAGCGTTAATATTGGCACCAAATAAAACTTTGGCAGCTCAACTTTACGGTGAGATGAAAACTTTTTTTCCAGATAATGCTGTTGAGTATTTTGTATCTTACTATGATTATTACACTCCAGAAGCTTACGTACCAAGATCAGATACGTACATAGAGAAAGAAGCTTCTATAAACGAGCAGATTGATAGAATGAGACACTCGGCAACAAGATCTCTTCTTGAAAGAGACGATGTTTTAATAGTTGCAAGTGTTTCTTGTATTTATGGTTTGGGATCAGTCGAAGCTTACAGCAAAATGACTTTAACTCTTCAGAAAAACTATGAATATAATAGAGAACAAATAATAAAATCTCTTGTTGCTCTTCAGTATAAGAGAAATGATCAAAATTTTTTTAGAGGAACATTTAGGGCAAGGGGAGAATATTTAGAAATATTTCCATCTCATCTAGAGGATAGAGCATGGAGACTAAGTTTATTTGGTGATAAACTTGAGAAGATTGAGGAATTTGATCCTTTGACAGGAGATCAGGTTAGAGATCTTAGTCTAGTAAAAGTTTATGCTAATTCTCATTACATCACTCCTAAACCAACTGTAGAACAAGCAATTATAAAAATAAGAAAAGAATTAGAGGAAACTTTAAAAAAACATAAAGCTGAAAACAAATTATTAGAGGCGCAACGATTAGAGGAAAGAACTAAATTTGATTTAGAAATGATCGAAGCAACTGGATCTTGTGCAGGAATTGAAAATTATTCAAGATTTTTATCTGGTAGAAAACCAGGAGAGCCACCACCTACTCTTTTTGAATATTTTCCTGATAACACATTAGTTTTTGTAGATGAGTCTCATGTTACAGTTCCCCAACTTAATGGGATGTTTAAGGGAGATAGATCTCGAAAAAGCACATTGGCCGAATATGGTTTTAGATTACCATCTTGCATGGATAACAGACCTTTAAAATTTGAAGAGTGGGATTTGATGAGAACACAAACTGTATTTGTTTCAGCAACTCCTGGACCGTGGGAGTTAGAACAAACTAAAGGCAAGTTTATTGATCAGGTAATAAGACCTACGGGATTAATAGATCCACTAGTTGAGATTAGACCAGCAAAAAATCAAGTAGACGACCTTATGCATGAATGCAAAAAAGTAGTTGAAAATAATTATAGAGTTTTGGTTACAACACTTACAAAAAAAATGGCAGAGGATTTAACTGAGTATCTTCATGAAAATGGGATAAAAGTAAGATACCTTCATTCTGATATAGATACACTTGAGAGAATAGAGATTATGAGAGATCTTAGAATGGGTGTATTTGATGTTCTAGTTGGAATAAATTTATTAAGAGAAGGTTTAGATATTCCAGAATGTGCTTTAGTTGGAATACTAGATGCTGATAAAGAAGGATTTTTGCGATCAGAAACTTCACTAATTCAAACAATAGGAAGAGCCGCAAGAAACGTAGATGGAAAAGTTATTCTTTATGCTGATAAAGAAACAAAAAGTATAAAGAAAGCAATTAAAGAAACTGAGCGAAGAAGAAAAATTCAATTAGAGTACAATAAGAAAAATAAAATCGACGCTAAATCTGTAAAAAAAGAAATAAGTGATATTCTAGAAAGTGTTTACGAGAAAGATTACGTCAAAATAAGTGAAGGTTCCAATATTGGTGGTAACCTTAAAAAACATTTAAAAGGATTGGACAAAAAAATGAAAGAAGCTGCATCTAATCTGGAATTTGAGGAAGCCGCTAAAATTAGAGATGAGATGAGAAAACTACAAAGTACTGAATTAGAAATTACTTTAAACCCCAAAATTAGACAGTACGATGTTAAAAATAAAATTTATCCTAAAGGTAGATCCACACTAGGTATGCCTGGCACAAGGGTTACAAAAAAAAGAGATAAAAAATGGAAGCACGGAAGATAATAATTACTGGAGCAGCAACTCGAATGGGAGCTGCAATAGCTAAAAAATTATCTGGACCTAATATTGAAATTGTTATCCATTATAATAAATCTAAATCCAAGGCAGAGAGTCTTAAAAAAGATTTAAATAAAAGTGGTACAAAGATTTATCTGGTAAAAGCAGATTTAACTAAAGAGAACGAGATACAGAAAATGTTAAAGTTTTCAAAAACAAAATTGAAATATTTTGATTGTTTAATAAATAATGCTTCATTATTTGAAAACGACAACCTTGAGAATTTTACAACAAAAAGTTGGGAAAGCCATTTAAAAGCTAATTTAAAAGCGCCAGCTTTATTGACAAAAGGTTTTGCTAAAAATGCTAGAGGCAAAAACAATAATATTATTAATATAATTGATCAAAGAATATTTAAATTAACACCATATTTTTTTTCATATACATTAAGTAAAACTGGTCTTTACACTTTAACCAAAACTAGCGCAATGAGTCTTGCCCCAAATATTAGAGTAAATGGAATTGCTCCAGGTCCAACTATTAAAAATAAAAGACAGTCTGACAAGCACTTTAAAAAACAATATATGGCAACACCTCTTAAAAGACAGACAAATGTAGAAGAAATCTGCAATGCAGTTGACTTTTTTATCAAAAATAAATCTATTACTGGTCAAGTTTTAGCAATTGATAGTGGCCAAAACTTAAACTGGCAAACTCCAGACATAATGGGTGGTAAGGAATGAAAAAATTAATAATTACAATTTCAATATTTTTTACATTAATTTCTTCAGCAGAAGCTAGAGAATGTAAATCTGGAGATATAAAGGGAGATGCATTTATTTATAGTGATGGAAAAAAAGTAACTGTAATAAAAGGAACTGATATTCCAAATCCAGAAAATAAAATCATAATGATCTATAATACAGGAGGGTGGAAAGTTGAAAAGAAATGGGGAGTGTGTAAAGATTTTCTTCCTAAACAATTAGGTCAAATATCTGGAACTAAAATTAAAGGTAAAGAATTAGTTCTATTGCTTAATGGTAATCTCCATAAGGCAGGTGGAGATGATGGATATAAATGTGGCTGGAAATTTAAAGGGGCTTGGCACAAACCTTGGTATGACTGTGTAATTGCCGAATGGGCTATTCCAAAGAGGGTAAAGGTAAATAAAGATCTTATTGATAAACTAGTCTCTAAAGGAACACCACGAAATCAAATTTTTATGTCAGGTCTATCATGTGGAGGTATTGACACTCTTCGACACAAAGGTTTACACCCAAAAGATTTTAATGCCACGATTTCTTTTATGCCTAATTGTTGGGATAGAAGACCTAATACACCTCTAAGAAAAATGGTAATAGACGAGATTAAAAGTTTTGAGAGAATAGATGCATTAGTTTTTCACAGTCCTGTGGATGGTGAGGGAGATTGGCGAAGCAACAGCGAATGGATGAAGAAAGATTTAGGAAATATTCCTGGTATTAATTGGATTGATACCCCTGGTCATACAGGAAAAGATATTGAAGTTAATGGTATGAAATGCAAAATTAAAGAAAAAATGAAAGGTGGATGGGAAGAGGCATGGCCGGAAGGTAAAGAAAAACTTACAAGTGAAAAAAAATTTATAGCTCTTGACAAAAAGTTGAAGAAAGAAATGAAAAAGAAAGCAGCTGGTCATTATATGGTTTCATATCCTTGTTTTAAATATTACCACCCAAAAATTATTAATTTTATAGAATCCCGGATTTTAAGATGAAAAAAAATAATCTTAAAATCGTTAAAATAGATAAAAATAAAAGTTTATTTAATTACGAAAAAAAAGTTTTAATAAAAGAATTAGTGTTAGACTTAAAACTTGGTTATTTTGATTTTGAAAAAGAAAAACCTCAAAAAGTAAAATTTAATTTAGAAGTAAATTATCAAGATAAACAGCCATCGAATGATAAAGATATTAAATCGATAGTGAATTATGCTAAAATTGTAAAATTAATAAAAAAATTGGTAAAAAATAAACATTACAATTTTCTTGAAACATTGGCGGAAGATGTTTTTGATGAACTATTCAAAGATAAAAGAATAGATAAAATTACTCTTCAAATCGAAAAATTAGAAATAATGAAGGATTGCAGCTCAGTCGGGATCCAAATTTCTAAAAAAAGAAGCCATGATCAGCTCTGATGTAGGTAAAGAAGTAATTAAAAAAGAATTGCCCTTGGTTCCTAAGCTGCCAGGTGTTTATAGGATGCTAAATTCAAAAGGAGAAATTCTTTATGTGGGTAAAGCAAAAAACCTTCCAAACAGACTTAAAAGTTATGTTTCAGAGAAAAATCATATCATTAGAACTGAAAGAATGCTCTCTCAAACAAAAAGGCTCGAAATTACTACTACTTCAAATGAAAGTGAGGCTTTACTTTTAGAGGCAAATTTAATTAAAAAGTTTAAACCAAAATTTAATATTTTACTAAGAGATGACAAATCATTTCCTTTTATTTTTATAGGCGACAAAGATAAATGGCCACAAATCAAAAGGCACAGAGGAAAAAAAGGCAAAGAAGGATTTTATTTTGGACCATTTGCATCAGCTGGATCTGCAAATTGGACTATAAAAATGATCCAAAAAATATTTCATCTACGAATTTGTGATGATACAGTTTTCAAAAATAGAGAAAGACCCTGCATACTTTATCAAATTAAAAGGTGCTCAGGACCTTGTGTTGGTTACGTAACTGAGAGTGATTATAAACAAACTGTTGATGATGCAATTGAGTTTGTGTCAGGCAAATCTAGAAAAATTCAGAAAAGCTTATCCAACCAAATGGAAAAGGCTAGTGAGGATTTAGACTTTGAAAAAGCAGCAATATTAAGAGATCGAATTAAATCATTAAATATTATCCAATCTTCTCAAAGAATTAATGAAGCAAATTTAGTCGAAGCAGATGTTATTGCGGGATACAAAGAGTCTGGAAAAACCTGCATTCAAGTTTTTTTCTATAGGTCAAAACAAAATTGGGGGAATCAAGCTTTTTTTCCAAAGCATGATCCAGAAGAAAATCTAAATGATATTATTAATTCTTTTGTCTCTCAATTTTATGAAAATAAAAGTGTGCCATCTTCAATAATTTTATCAAATGAAATTAAAGAAAAAGAATTAATTGAAAAAACACTTACACAAAAAGAAGGCAAACAAATCACAATTTCTGTTGCAAAAAAAGGGACAAAACTAAAAGTTATTAATCAAGCAATAAATAATGCAAAAGATAGTTTGAATAGAAAACTTTATGAGAGTCAGAATAATAGAGAACTTTTCGATGCAGTATCAAAAAAATTCAATCTTGAAACTAATATTAATTTAGTCGAGGTTTATGATAATAGCCATATTCAAGGCACAAATAGTGTGGGCGCTTTAATTACTTATGGCGATGAAGGGTTTGTTAAAAAAAGGTATAGAAAATTTGATATAAAAATTCAAAAAAATGCTCAAGATGATTATGGAATGATGAAAGAAGTTCTTAACAGAAGATTTAAAAGAGCAGTTCAAGAGAAAGATAATTATTTAACTTTCCCTGATTTAGTTTTAATTGATGGAGGTAAAGGTCAATATTCAGTTGCGAGAGATGCGATGAATGAGCTTGGTTTACATGAAATTCCTATTGTTGCAATAGCAAAGGGTAAGATGAGAAATAGTGGAAATGAAACATTTTTTCATAATGGAAAAGAGTTCAAATTTGAGAAAAATGATCCAACATTATTCTTTTTACAAAGATTAAGAGATGAGTCTCATCGATTTGCTATAAGTGCTCATAGAGCAAAAAGGAAAAAAGGTATAAACAAATCATTATTAGATCAAATTGATGGTATTGGATCTATCAGAAAAAGGGCATTATTAAATCATTTTGGTTCAGCTAGAGCTGTGGAATCAGCTAGTTTAGATGAAATAAAATCAGTTGATGGAGTTGAGGAAAAAGTTGCAAAAAAAATATATAACTTCTTTCACGAATGAAATTTAAAATACCTAATTATTTAACAATTGGACGAATAATAATTGTTCCAATATTTGTTTTTACATTCTACCTTCCTGGATTTTATGGAGACGTTATACCATTTGCTCTTTTTTTAATTGCCTCATTTACAGATTTTTTAGATGGCCTTTTGGCGAGGATGTTTAAAGAAGAGTCTAAACTTGGTGAACTTTTAGATCCTATTGCAGATAAAATTATTGTTGCAACTGCATTAATTTTATTAGTTATGGACCAAACAATAAAAAATTATGAAGTTATTGCAGCTATTATAATTCTTACAAGGGAAATACTAATTTCAGGTTTAAGAGAATTTCTAGCGAAAGGAAAAATAAAGCTTCCAGTTTCTAATTTAGCAAAACTTAAAACGTTCTTGCAGATGTTTTCGATAGCAATACTTTTAACCGGAGAAACAGGAAATAAATTAATAAATTTTCAAGATTATAATGCTCAAACAATCGGCATTATTATTTTGTGGCTTTCTGCATTTTTAACACTTTATACTGGATATGATTATCTTAGAAAAGGAATAGACCATGCAATATCTGAAGATAATAAAGATTAGGCAGCTTTTTTTTGTCTAACTAACTGATCAAAGCTTTTTGATAATCCTAATATAACTTCACAAATTTTGTATTTATGATCTGCTATACTTGCAACAGGTGTTATTTCAGCTGCCGTACCAGTTAAGAAACATCCATCAAAATTACTTAGTTCATCTGGAGAAATTTTTCTTTCATGAACTTTAATATTTTTTGATTTGGCTAATTCAATTACAGATTGTCTTGTAATACCATTTAAAAAAGAATCTGGTGTTGGTGTATGTAATTCATTATTTTTATCTTTAAAAAAAATGTTTGCACTTGTTCCTTCTGCAACATTACCTTCAAAATCTAACATTAATGATTCAGAATACCCTTGTTGTTCAGCTTCATGTTTTGAAAGAGTACAAATCATATATAATCCAGCTGCTTTTGCATCCCAAGGAATAGTATTTGGAGCCGGTCTTCGCCATTTAGAAATATTTAATCTTATTCCTTCAGCTTTTAATTTTGGATCAAAGTACGCAGGCCATTCCCACGTAGCTATTGCTACATTAATCGTATTTTTCTGTGCAGACACTCCCATCATCTCACTTCCTCTCCACGCAAAAGGTCTAACATATCCATTTTGAATATTTTGAACCGCCACTATTTTTTTAGAAGCTTCATTTATTTCATCTTTTGTATAAGGAATATTAATGTCTAATCTTTTTGCAGAATAAAATAATCTATCTGTATGCTCTTCTAGCTTAAATATTTCTCCGTCGTATACTCTTTCACCTTCAAAAACTAAACTTGCATAATGAAGTCCGTGACTGATTACATGGCATTTTGCATCTTGCCATTCAACAAGCTCATTATTGTACCAAATTTTTCCTGATCGTTTATCGAAAGGTATCATTATTTAATTTTATAAAAAAATATATTTGTATATATAATATGTCAATATAACTTACCAATATGAAAAAACTTTTATATTTAAAAGATGATGATCTCAAACAATATATTGAAAAAATATTTCTTGGCTACAGAGAAACGGTCTCAGATGCTAGAAATGTGTTGAATAAATACTCCATAGGTGTCGCACATAATAAGGTTATCCATCTAATTTCATTATATGAGGGTATTACAATATCAGAACTTTTAAGAAAATTGAAAGTAACAAAGCAAAGTTTGAATAGAGTTTTGAAAGATTTAATAAATTTAAAAGCTATAAAATATGAAAAGGATCAAGTAGATACCAGAATAAAACATGTCTTCTTAACAGAAGAGGGAGAGAAATTATTTAATGAAATTTTCTCAGCTCAAAAGAAAAGAATTTACCAAGCATTCTCTGCATCAAAAGCAAATGAGGTTGTCAGTTTTGACAATGTTTTAAAAAAAATAATTAATGGAAAAATTTAAAGCACATATTTTAGTTGTAGATGATGATGATGGTATAAGAGAATTAGTTAAAGAATATCTTTCTCAAAATAACTATCTCGTAACCAGCTCAAGTAGCGCAGAAGATGCTCTTGAAAAAGTTCAGGTTATAAAATTTGATTTAATAGTTCTTGATATAATGATGCCTGGCAAAAGTGGTTTGGAATTTACAAAAGAAAATAAAGACAAAATTTCAACCCCAATAATTCTTTTAACAGCAAAAGGTGAGGCCTCAGAGAGAATAGAGGGTTTAGATATTGGTGCAGACGATTACCTTCCAAAACCTTTTGAGCCTAAAGAATTAATACTTAGAATTAATAATATCTTAAATAAAACAAAGTATAGAAATACAAAAAGAAAATTTAAATTTGGTAAAATTGAAATAGATCTTAACAAGCAGTTTATTTTGAAAAATGATAAATCAATAAAAATCAATAATACAGAAAAAATTATTTTGGATGAAATGGTTAACTCTCCTGGAAAAATTTTTAAAAGAGAAGAGATTGGAAATCTTATAAAAATTGATAAAGAAAGATCAGTTGACGTAATCATTACAAGACTTAGGAAGAAAATTGAAGAAAACCCTAAAAGCCCAAATTATTTACAAACAATAAGAGGTGAAGGTTATGTTTTATGGATTGAGTAAATATATAAAAAATATTTTACCTAAAAGACTTTTTTATAGAGGTCTACTCATAGTTGCTGTTCCAATAGTTGTTATGCAAATCACTATCTCTTTAGTTTTTTTTGATAGTCTTTGGATCAAAACTAATTCTGGAATGACAAGAGCATTGGTTTCTGAAGTCAAAACTTTTGTAGACGCCTATGATAACGATGAAACGAACAAAGATTTTATAATAATTTTATTCAAGGAACATTTGGGTTTTAACATTAAATATGAAAAAGATAAAATCTTGCCAAATAAAATACCGGAAAGATGGTTCAGTCCAGTTGATCGTTCACTAAGAAGAGAATTAAAGAAAAAAAATTTAACCTATTGGTTTGATACAACAAACTTCAAAGAAGTTGTTGATTTGAAAATAGAATATTCAAAAGGATATTTTCAATTTTATATTCCAAGAGATAGACTAACTACGAGTTCGGCTAGATTATTTGGTCTTTGGATAACTTTGCCAGCATTGTTAATGATAGCTGTAGCAATAATTTTTTTAAAGAATCAAACTAGACCCATAACTAAACTTGCAGAGGCATCTGAAAGATTTGGTCGAGGAGAAGATATTGATGAATTTAGACCTTCTGGAGCACTCGAAATACGAAAAGCTGGCTTAGAGTTTGACAAAATGAGAAAAAGAATAATTAGACATCTTAATCAAAGATCTGAAATGCTATCGGGTATCAGCCACGATTTAAGAACACCTTTGACCAGGATAAAACTTCAAATTGCGATGATAAAAGATAAGAGTGTTGTAGAGAAACTCTCAAGAGATGTTGATGAAATGGAAAAAATGTTAAATGAGTATCTTCAATTTGCAAGATCTGGAGCAAAAGATAAGACGGAAACATTTGATATTTCTGTTCTTCTTGAAGATATTTGTAAAAAATATGAGAAACCAAATATAAAATATTTTTTAAAAGAGAGGGTTTATTTTGACGGAAGAAAGAATTTAATTAGTAGATGTATCAATAATCTAATAGATAATTCTTTAAAATTTGCTGACAATGTTGAATTATATTTAAAAAAAGGAAGATCAACTATCAATATTTCAATTGAGGATGATGGTCCAGGAATACCACAGAAAGAACACCAAAATGTTTTGAAGCCATTTTATAAAATTGATAAAAGTAGATCTGAAACAAAGTCAAGTGTTGGTCTTGGTTTAGCTATATCATCAGATGTCGTAAAATCACATGGGGGAGATCTTAAATTTGATAAGTCTAGTTTGGGTGGATTAAAAGTTACTATTTCTTTGCCCGTTTAGTTTTTTTTTTAATTTTTTTTTCAGTAATTTTTTTTTCTAGTTTTTCAATTCTTTTATTTAATATATCTATTTCATCTTTGCTTACTAAATTCATTTTAAGAATAATTTCCTCTTTTTTTGATCGTAAAATATTTACGACTTCATCACTAAAATCTTTGTAATTGACCAGTCCCTCTTCCAAAAATTTTGCAAATTTATCAAATACGAATCTTGATTTTGACATAATAATTTCTTATCAAAGTTTAAGTAATATTTATAATATTACAATTAAATGTTTATTAATAATTTTGACCCAGTCGCTTTTGAGATCTTTTCATTAGAAATTAGATGGTATTCCTTGTCTTATATATTTGGCTTACTATTTGGCTGGTATTTTGCAAAAAACAAACTAATCAAAGATAATGCTCAGAGAGAATATTTTGATGATTATATAACTTATTTGATCATAAGCATCATCCTTGGTGGAAGACTTGGATATGTAATTATTTATGACCCTATTTATTTTATGAGCAATCCAGTTGAGATTATAAAAATTTGGCAAGGTGGCATGTCTTTTCACGGTGCACTAATTGGAATTATTGTAGGAACTTATTTTTTCTGCAAAAATAAAAATCAAAATATTTTTAGTTATTTAGATGTGGTTGCTGTTTGTTCTCCTATAGGAATTTTTTTAGGAAGAATATCAAATTTCATAAACTCAGAACTTTATGGCATAGAAACAAATGTGCCATGGTCAGTAAAGTTTATAAAAATTGATGATTTAAATAGACATCCTTCACAAATTTATGAGGCAATATTTGAGGGAGTTGTTCTATTTATTATTTTACGTTTGTTGTTTAATAGATTAAGGAATATACCTGGGATTATTTCGGGGTATTTTTTAATTTTATACTCTTTTTTTAGATTTGTTATCGAGTTCTTTAGAGAACCAGATCAACAGCTAGGTTATTTATTCGTCAACTTGAGTATGGGGCAAATAATAAGTTGTATAGCACTAACTTGCGGATTAATTATCATCTATTATAAAAATGCTAATAGGACAGAATAAAAAAATCTCATTAGATAAATTTATTTACAAATCTTTGTATGACAAGGATAATGGTTATTATATTAAAAAAAATCCTTTCGGAATAAAAGGTGATTTCATAACATCTCCGAATATTTCTGTTCTTTTTTCAGAAATGATATCTATTTGGTTAATTTCATTTTGGGAGAATTTAAAAAAGCCAAAAAAAATAAATATTGTAGAGCTGGGTGCAGGTAATGGTGAGATGATGTCACAAATTATACAAACTTTAAATAATTTTAGTGAAATTAGTTTATCTGCCAATTTCTTAATTTTAGAAAAAAGTCCATTACTGATAAGAATTCAGAAAAGTAAAATAGATAAGAAAAAAGCAAGTTGGATTAGAAATTTAAAAGAAATTCCAAAGGCTCCAACTATATTCTTGGCTAATGAATTTTTTGATGCATTTCCTATCAAGCAGTTTTTAAAGAAAAGTAATAATTGGTATGAAAAATATGTAGTGTACAAAAAAAATAAGTTTGAAGTTTGTGATCAAAAAGTGTCGTCAAAAATAATTGAGAAATATTTAGGTAAGTATATAAAAAAAGAAAAATTTGTTGAATATTCACCCTCAGCAATGAAATTTGTTAACGAAATAGGGAATTTTATTTTTAAAAATAATGGTGGTTTATTAATGATAGACTATGGCTTTACCAGTGGAAAAATGAAAAATACTTTGCAAAGTGTTTGGAAGCATAGAAAAATTAGTTTTTTAGAAAATCCCTATAATTCAGATATTACTCATTTAATAAATTTTAAAATGTACGAGAAAGAGTTTGCAAATTCTAATTTGAAATCTTTAATAACAACCCAAGGTAATTTCTTAATGAAATTAGGAATATTAAAAAGAGCAGAGATTATAAGTAAAAATTTACAATTTAGTAAGAAAGCTGACATATTTTATAGAATAAAAAGATTAATTGATGCAAAATATATGGGCTCTTTGTTTAAAGTATTATTTGTAAGCAAATCCAAAAATAATTTTAATTTGGGTTTTAAGTGATTAAGTCAAAAATTTTTAGAGATCAAAAATCCATTTCACATTATTTTTTTAATAGATTGGGTGGCACCTCAAAAGGAATCTACAAAAGTTTAAATTGTGGAAAAGGTTCAAAAGATAAAATTGCTTATATAAGTAAAAATTTAAAAATAGTTTCAAAAAAAATAGGCTGCACAAGTGGAAATCTAGTTTCTCTTAATCAAATTCACAGTAACAAAGTTTACAAAATAAGTGGTATTCCAAAAAAAAGATTGACAGGAGACGCGATGATCACAAATAAGCGAAATATTGCGATTAGTATACTCACTGCAGATTGTGCACCAATTCTAATTATAGAAAAAAAGCAAAAATTTGTTGGTGCAATACATGCTGGGTGGAAAGGTGCTTTTAAAGGAATAGTAAAAAAAACAATCCAACTTTTAAAAAAAAATGGATGCTCAGAGAAAGATATGATTGCTTGCATTGGGCCATGTATAAAAAAAAATAACTACGAAGTAAAAAATGATTTTTTTAATTTGTTTAAGAATAAGAATAAAAAAAATGTGAATTTCTTCACATTTAAAAAGAAAAAAATTTATTTTGATTTAGGCAAATATATAAAATCTCAATTTTATGAAAACGGAGTTAAAAAAATAGATATAATCAGGAAAGATACCTACGCTCTAGAAAATAACTTTTTTAGTTCTAGGAGATCAAAAAAAAATAAGCATAACGATTATGGTAGAAATATATCTGCAATTATGATTAAATAGGCAATCTCGGATGAAAATTCTCACAGGAAACAGTAATAAACATCTTAGTCAAAAAATATCTAAATTTTTAAAAAATAGACTGGTAAATTCAAATATAAGAAAATTTGCAGACGGAGAAATCTATATCGAAATTAATGAGAATATTAGAGGCAATAGTATTTTTTTAATTCAATCCGTTTCATCTCCTGCAAATGACAATTTAATGGAATTACTACTATCGATTGATGCTTTAAAAAGATCATCGGCCAAAAACATAACTGCAGTGATACCATATTTTGGATATGCAAGACAAGATAGAAAGGTGGTTCCTAGAACATCTATATCTGCTAAACTTGTATCTAATCTTATTGCAAAGGCAGGTGCAGATAGAGTCGTTACAGTTGATTTACATTCTGGACAAATTCAAGGATTTTTTGATATTCCTGTAGATAACTTATTTGCAACTCCAATATTTGCCAGACATATAAAAAAGAAATTAAAAAAAAATAATATAATCTGTGTTGCTCCAGATGTCGGTGGCACCGCAAGAGCAAGGGCTTTAGGAAAATTGTTAAATGTAGATTTAGCAATAGTAGACAAAAGAAGACCTGCTCCTGGAAAGTCAGAAGTAATGAATGTAATTGGAAATGTGAAAAATAAAACTTGTATATTAGTTGATGATATAATCGACTCTGGTGGAACAATTGTAAATGCAGCTTCTGAATTAAAAAAAAGAGGAGCTAAAGATGTTCATGTGTATGTAACACATGGTGTATTAAGTGGTAATGCTGTTGAAAAAATTAAGAAATCTTCGATAAGAAATTTAGTTGTTACTGATACAATAGATAATTCAATGAAAGTTAAAAAAGCTAAGAATATTGAGGTATTAACAATCTCTAATTTGGTTGGAGAAGCTATTAAAAGAATATCAAATTCTACCTCGGTATCTGATCTATTTAAATAATTTACTTGTAAAATTTAGTTTCATAAGTTAAAAACCCGTCACTTTATGAGTTTATTAGCAGCCACAATAAGAGAAACAAAAACTAAGGGTGAAGTTAAATCTCTTAGAGATAAAGGTATGGTTCCAGGAATAATTTATGGAGGAGAGGAGCCAAATCAAAAAATCTCTGTATCTGTTAAAGAAGTAAAAAATTTATTAAATAAAGAAAATATTTTATCAAATATAATTTCAATTAATATTGATGGGAAAGAACAAAAAGTTTTACCAAGAGTTATTGATTTTAATACAGTTACAGATGAACCTATACATTTAGATTTTTTAAGAATTGTTAAAGGTGCAAAAGTAATTTTAGAAATTCCAGTTAAATTTATAAACCATGAATTATCACCAGGATTAAAAAGAGGTGGAGTTTTGAATATAGTAAGACGAAAAGTTGAATTAAGATGTCCTACAGAAAACATTCCGACAGAGTTAGTTGTAGATTTAAATAACTTAGAGATTGGAGCAAGTATTAAAATATCTTTTATAAATTTACCTGAAAATGTAACACCTACAATTCAAGGAAGGGACTTTGTTATCGCGACTGTAGCAGCGCCAACAGTTGTTAAAGAGCCTGAAAAACCAGCAGAAGCTGAGGGAGAAGGTGGAGAAGCTGCTGAGGCATCTGCGGATGGAGATGTTAAACCTGAAGAAGGTGCAGAAAAAGCTGCAGATGGTGATAAAGGAAAAGAAGAAGGAAAAGCTCCAGCAGAGAAAAAATAATAATCTGTGAAAATAATAATAAAATAAAATGTTGTTACTCGTAGGTTTGGGCAATCCAACCCCAAACAGTCATAATAATAGACATAATATAGGTTTTAAAGTTGTAGATGCGATAAATCAAAAATTTGGTCTTTCAAAGCAAAAGCCAAAATTTAAGGGTTTACTTACAACAGGTAATATCGGGGAAAAGAAAATTTATGCAATCAAACCTCTGACTTTCATGAACAACTCAGGAATATGTATCAGAGAATTGCTTGAATATTTCAAAATAGATGCAGAAGATGTCATTGTTTTTCATGACGATCTAGATGTAGAGTTTGGAAAAATAAAGGCAAAATTTGGTGGATCAAGTGCAGGTCACAATGGAGTTGCTTCAATAGATAAATTTATTGGAAAAGACTATTCAAGAGTGAGGATTGGGATTGGAAAGCCAGAAAATAAAATGTCTGTATCAGACTTTGTTTTAAATGATTTTTCTGATGATGAACAAGAACACTTAGAAAAAATTACTCACAATATAATAGACTCTATTGCTATTTTGATAGATAAAAAATTAGATTTATTCTCAAGCAAAGTTAACAATAATTAAATGGGTTTTAAGTGTGGTATAGTTGGTTTACCAAATGTTGGTAAATCTACGTTATTTAATGCACTTACAAATTCAAGTAAAGCCCAAGCAGCAAATTTTCCTTTCTGCACGATAGATCCAAATATAGGTGTAGTTCCTGTACCAGATTATAGGTTAGATGAATTGGTTAAAATTTCAAATTCAAAAAAAAAAATAAATACTACAATATCTTTTGTCGATATAGCGGGATTAGTCGAAGGAGCCTCCAAAGGTGAAGGATTGGGTAACAAATTCTTATCCCACATAAGAGAAGTAGATGCTGTTATTCATTTAATTAGGTGTTTTGATTCTGATGATATTCAGAATGTAAATCCAACTGTTGATCCAATTAGAGATCTAGAAATAATTGAAACAGAAATGTCTTTAGCAGACTTGGAATCTATTCAAAAAAGACTAGATAAGAAAAATAAAAAAAATAATGATGAAAATCAAAACCAAATTCTAGAAAGAGCGCAGAATTTAATTAATGATAACGATGATATAAATAAATTATACGATGAATTTGATAAAAAAGATGTCAAATTGTCAGGATTATTGTCAATAAAGCCTAAATTGTATGTTTGTAATGTTGATGAAAATAGCATTGATAAAGGCAACGATTACACAAAAATTTTTATTGAAAAATATGGTTCTAAAAACACTCTAACTATTTCAGCTGAAATAGAAAATCAATTAAATGAACTAGAAAATGAAGAAAGAAAAAACTATATGAAAATGATTAACGTTGATGATACTGGATTAAATTTATTAATCAAAAAAGGATATGACCTTTTATCTTTAGAGACTTTTTTTACATCAGGAATTGAGGAGACAAGAGCTTGGACAATTAACAAAAATTGTATGGCACCTCAAGCAGCAGGTATAATTCATACAGATTTTGAAAAAGGTTTTATAAGAGCAGAAACTGTGTCTTATCAAGATTTTGTTAGTAATCGTGGTTGGTTAAAATCTAGAGAAAATGGTAAAATGAGATTAGAAGGTAAAGATTATATCGTTAAGGATGGGGATGTTCTAAACTTTAGGTTCAACACGTGACCATATCTTCTTCATTGTAAAGTAAACCAATACAGTCAATATTATCAAATAAGCTATGACTCTAAATCCTGTTTTATGTCTTTGCTCTAAATGTGGTTCTGCTGACCACATCAGAAAATTTGTAACATCTTTAGACATTTGCTCGGCTGTTGCTTTTGTTCCATCTGTATACTCAATTAAATCATCAGATAAAGGAGCTGGCATTTTAATTTTATTACCATACATATACTTATTGTAATAAACACCATCATCAAGTTCTACACCCTCTGGTGGTTCAGAATATCCTAACAATAAGGAATAAATATAATCTGCTCCGCCCTTTCTTGCCTTAACTAGAACAGACATATCTGGTGGATAAGCACCGCCATTAGCAGCTTTAGCTTCTTGCTCGTTAACATATGGCATCACAAATTTATCAGATAATTTGGCTGGTCTTACAAACATTTCTCCAGTGCTGTCCGGACCATCTGTTACCTCAAAACTTGCTGCTATTGCTTTGGCCTCTGCTTCAGAAAATTCTGGTCCACCCTTTTCTGCTAAATTTCTATAAGTTAAATATTTCATAGAATGGCAAGATGCACATACTTCTGTATATACTTGATAGCCCCTTTGCAGTGATGCTCTATCAAATTTTCCAAATAGACCTTTGAAAGTCCATTTAGTCTCTAAAAAGGGAGGTGATTTTTCAGCAGAGTTAGATGAATTTATTACTATAACTGAGAATATTAATACAAAAAAAATATTTTTTAACTTTCTCACTTTATTGTTTTTTCTATTTTTTCATCACTCCTTGCTGCAGCTAAATTTGGTGAGCCTCCTAAAACTGGCTCGGTAATACTCATAGGCAGCGGGGTAGTTTTTTCTTTCCATCCTAAAACTGGAAGAATAATTAAAAAATGCGCAAAGTAGTAAGCTGTAGCAACTCTTGCAATTAACAAGTATAATCCTTCAGCTGGCATCGCCCCTACATATCCTAGAATTAAGACATCAGCTACCAAGATCCAGTAGAACTGTCTAAATAACGGTCTGAAAACCGCTGATCTAACTTTTGACGTATCCAACCATGGTAAAGCAGCTAAAATTAAAATAGCTGATAACATTGCAACAACACCCATAAGTTTATCAGGAACAGATCTTAAGATCGCATAAAAAGGTAATAAGTACCACTCAGGAACTATATGAGCAGGAGTTACAAGTGGATCCGCCTCGATATAATTATCAGCATGTCCTAAAATATTTGGCTGATAAAATACAAACAACGCAAAAACAATACAAAACATTAATAACGCAAAAGCATCTTTAATTACGATGTATGGATGAAACGGAACTGTATCTTTAGAAGGCTTTTTAATATCAATACCAACTGGATTGTTATTTCCAGGAACATGTAATGCCCATATGTGAAGTACTACAAGCCCTAGTATTAAAAACGGTATCAAATAATGAAGAGTAAAAAATCTTGTTAAAGTTGGATTGTCGACTGAGTAACCACCCCATAACCAAGTTGTTATACTCTCCCCCACAAGTGGAATTGCACTAAATAAATTAGTTATTACTGTTGCTCCCCAAAAACTCATTTGTCCCCAAGGAAGAACATATCCCATAAAAGCAGCTGCCATCATTAGCAGATAAATTATAATTCCAAGTATCCAAATTATTTCTCTAGGAGATTTATATGATCCGTAAAATAAAGATCTAAAAATATGAATATAAACTGCTAGGAAAAACATAGAAGCACCATTTGCGTGAACATATCTTAATAACCATCCATAATTCACATCTCTCATTATATGCTCGACACTGCTGAATGCCATATCTGCATGAGCAATGTAGTGCATAGCTAAAACTAATCCTGTAACTATTTGGGTAATTAAGCAAAAAGTTAATATCCCGCCAAAAGTCCACCAGTAATTTAAATTTTTTGGTGTAGGGTAATCTGTTAAGTGATTTGCCAATGTAAGCAAAGGCAATCTATCATTAAACCATTTACCAAACTTTGAACTAGGTGTGTATTCGTGATCACTCATATTTATCCAATCTTAATCGTGTTAGTATTTACAAATTCGTATTTAGGTATCTCCATATTAGTTGGAGCTGGTCCTTTTCTAATTCTACCAGATGTATCATAATGAGAACCATGACAAGGACAAAACCAACCATCATAATCACCTTTATCTGTTAATGGAACACATCCTAGATGAGTACAAATCCCTAGCATCACTAACCATTCAGGATTTTTTGCTCTATCTTCATCTTTTTCAGGATGCTTAAGATCATTGATGTCAACTGCTCTCGCTTTTTTAATTTCATCATCCGTTCTTCTCTTTATAAAAACAGGTTTACCTCTCCAAAGAACCGTTAAAGATTGTCCGGGTTGCATTGAACTCACATCTACTTCTGTGCTTGCTAATGCTTTTACAGAGGCATCTGGGTTCATTTGATCGACTAATGGCCAAACAGCAGCGCCTACTCCAACTACACCTGCAGCGGCAGTAGCAGTAAACAAGAAATCTCTTCTGTTGGTCTTTTTTTCGTCTTTTTGGTCTGACATCTTTAATATTTTATATCTTTGGTAATATATGATTTCATATAATAAAAAAGAGATATTTCTATGGTAACAATGACACAGAAACCTTTAAAACACGGTCCAAAAGTAGCTTTATATCAGCCAGATATTCCTCAAAATACAGCTTCAATAATTCGAACTTGTTCTTGCCTTGGGGCTAGTTTAGAAATCATTGAACCTTGTGGGTTTTTATTTAGCGACAAAAGGTTCAAGAGAGTTGTTATGGATTATTTAGATTACAGTGAAATAAAATTTTACAAGAGCCCTAAAGAATTCTTTGATGAGAATAGTAAAAATAGAGTAGTTTTAATGACGACAAAAGCTAGCAAAATTTATACAAAATTTAAATTTAAGCGTGATGATATATTGCTCTTTGGCAGAGAAAGTGCAGGCGTTCCAGAAGATGTGCACTATAAGGTTAATGAAAGAATTAAAATTCCGATGCTTAAAAATAAAAGATCTTTAAACATTTCAATATCAGTGGCCATAGGTGCTTCAGAATTTATAAGACAGTTAGGTTAAATGGATCAATACATAAAAAAAAAATTAGCAAGAAATTGGTTTAAAACTTTGCAAGAAGTACTTTGTAGAGAAATAGAGGAAAAAGAGAGCAATAAAATTAAATTTAAAATTACAAATTGGAATAGAAGTAAAAGTAATGATGAAGGTGGAGGACAATACAGAATTTTAGAAAACGGTAAAATTTTTGATAAAGTTGGAGTAAATTTTTCAGAAGTTTATGGAAAATTTTCAAACGAATTTAAAAATAAAGTTCCAGGTACAAAAAAGAGCTCTAAATTTTGGGCATCTGGAATATCTGTTGTTATGCATATGAAAAATCCTCATGTGCCTGCGATGCATTTTAATACGAGGTATATAGTCACTTCATTTGGTTGGTTTGGAGGTGGTATGGATGTTACACCTTGTATAAAAGATAAGAAATTAGAAAATTGGTTTCATTCAGAACTAAAAAAATCGTGTGATAAACATAACAAAAATTATTACAAAAAATATAAAAAGTGGTGTGATGAATATTTTTATTTACCGCATAGGAAAGAACCAAGAGGTATTGGTGGAATTTTTTTTGATTATAAAAAAAATAATTGGGAAAAAGATTTTTCTTTTGTTAGAGAAGTGGGAATAAGTTTTAAAAACATTTCTAATGAAATAATTGAGAAAAAAAATAAATTAAAATGGACAATTAAAGATAAAGAAATCCAATACAAAAAAAGAGGCAGATATGTTGAATTTAATTTATTACATGATAGGGGGACAAAATTTGGTTTACAAACTGGTGGAAATGTTGAAGCTATACTTATGTCATTACCACCAACAGCTAAATGGTAAATTATGGATAAAGAACCAATTACTACTGAAGGATTAGAAAAATTAAAAAGTGAATTAATTTTTTTAAAAGAAAAAAAGAGACCCGAAATTGTTGCAGCCATTGCTGAAGCGAGATCACATGGAGATTTGAAAGAAAATGCTGAATATCATGCTGCAAAAGAACAGCAATCACATAACGAGGGAAGAATTCAAGAAGTTGAGGATTTAATTGCAAGAGCAAATGTAATTGACATAACCAAGATTAGTAATGATGGAAAAGTGATATTTGGATCTACAGTCTACCTTCAAAATTTAGATACAAATGAAAAAATAAATTACAAAATTGTTGGTAAAGACGAGGCAGATCTAAAACAAAAGCTTCTTTATTTTCAATCACCAATAGGAAAAGGTCTTATAGGTAAAAATAAAGGGGATCTTGTAGAGATAAATACACCAGCAGGGACAAAAAATTTTGAGATTGTAGACGTAAAATACGTTTAATTTGATAGAACTTTTTCCATATCTTTTTTTGATAAATTAAAATTATTTTCAATCCATTTCATTTCTAAATTTTTTAATTTTTGACCCAATTCCCTTCCCTCCTTTAATCCATAATCATTTATTAATAACTGAGCTTTTATTGGAAATTCTGGTTTATCTAATTTTTCAAAGTAAGTTTTTAATTCTGAAAGTTTATTACTTTGTTTAAAATATAACAAATTGAAATCAATTAAATCGATTGTGCTAGATTTACCCTCATAATAAAATATTTTTTGTAAATCTTTCTTGTTAAAAATTTTAGTGCTATCTTTATTAAGCGAATTATTTTTTAGAAAATTAATTTTATCTTTTAACTCATTGGGTAAATTATATTTATATGCAAAATAGTCAGAATTGTCAGTTTCATCGATTACAAGAAAAGAAATAACGAAATTTAAACTTTTATTTTTTAATATCTTTTCTTGTTGTTTTGATAATTTGCTCAATTTTTTATAATTTTTTAGTTGAGGGAAAATTAATGAAAATAATTCACAAGAGGTTTTATTTTTAAATAACTTTAAAAAGTTATCCAATTTTAGAATTTTTTTTAATTCATTGAATTGTCTTTCTTTTGATATTTTTCCTAAACCCTCTATATTTTTTTTAATAATTTTTATTATATTAATTTCATGATCGTTTTTGCTATATTCAGTATAAAATCTTAAATATCTAATAATTCTTAAATAATCTTCTTTTATTCTAGTTTCTGGATCACCTATAAATTTAATTATTCCAATATTTAAATCTTTATGACCAGAATTTGGATCATATAAATTCCCGTCTAAATCTGAATATATTGAATTTATTGAAAAATCTCTCCTTAATGAATCTTCCTTCCAATTAGTTGTATATTCTACGACAGCATGCCTTCCATCTGTTTTTACATCTTTTCTTAATGTTGTAATTTCAAAATTTTGATCATCAATCACTGCTGTGATTGTGCCATGTTCAATTCCTGTTTCAAAAAACTTTATTTGGTTTTTAACTAAACATTGCT
>CACBQD010000006.1 GCA_902541285.1 uncultured Pelagibacteraceae bacterium | reverse complement strand
TAAAAAAGTTTCCTATGCTAGATGCAGAAGAAGAATACATGCTTGCTAAAAACTGGCAAACTACAGGAAATGTTAAATCAGCTGAAAAGCTTGTTACAAGTCATTTAAGACTAGTTGCTAAAATAGCAATGGGGTACAAAGGATATGGTTTGCCTCTTAATGAAATGATTTCAGAAGGTAACGTAGGTTTAATGCAAGCTGTTAAAAAATTTGAACCAGAAAAAGGTTTTAGACTTGCAACTTATGCAATGTGGTGGATTAAAGCTTCTATTCAAGAATATATTTTAAGATCATGGAGCTTAGTAAAAATTGGAACTACAACAGCTCAAAAAAAACTTTTTTTCAACTTGAAGAAGTTGAAAAATCAAATTGCACCTAGAACTGAGGGTGACTTACGTGATGAACACGTGAAAGATATAGCAAATAGATTAGATGTTAGTGAGCAAGAAGTGGTATCTATGAATAGAAGGCTTTCAGGAAAAGAACAGTCACTAAATGCACCAATTGGAGAAGACGGCGATGAATGGCAAGATTGGGTTGTGGACAATGATATGGATCAAGAACTTAAATTTGCCCAAAATGAAGAAATGGAGCAACGAAAAGATCTTCTTCAAGATTCTATTAAAATTTTAAATGAAAGAGAAAAAGAAATCCTTTACTCAAGGAGGTTAACAGATGATCCAATAACTTTAGAAGATTTAAGTAAAAAATTCAAAATAAGTAGAGAAAGAATAAGACAAATTGAAAATAAAGCATTTGAAAAACTTCAAAAACATATGCTTAACTCTGCTAAATCAAAAAACCTACTGCCCGCAAATTGATACCGCTGTTTTTAATCCATAAACGGATCTACTAAAAGAATTGTATCTTTTCTCTCTGGGCTTGTTGAAATACTGGATATTTTTGTCTCAATGAACTCTTCAATAGCTTTTACATAAATTTTTGCATTATTAGGTAAATCATCAAATTTTTTTACACCTTGGGTTTTAGATTTCCAACCTTGAAGTTTTTTATAAACTGGTTTAACATTTAATTGATCTTCAACAGCTGCAGGAAAATAATCTATTTTTTTTTCATTTAACTCATAAGCTACACAAAGATTTATTTCATCAAGTTCATCTAATACATCTAATTTTGTTAATGCTATACCATTGATGCCTGAAATCTTTATAGTTTGTCTCACTAGAACTCCATCAAACCAGCCACATCTTCTTTTTCTACTAGTTACAGTTCCAAATTCATGTCCCTTTTCACCTAAATGATTACCAATATCATCTGTCAATTCTGTTGGGAAAGGTCCTTCGCCTACCCTAGTTGTGTATGCTTTTGTAATTCCTAATACATAATTTATTGAGTTTGGACCACATCCAGATCCTGTTGCTGCTGAAGCTGCAACCGTATTGGATGAAGTTACATATGGATATGTTCCATGATCAACATCAAGTAATATTCCTTGAGCTCCCTCAAATAATATTTTTTTATTTTCTGATTTAAATTGATCTATCTTTTTCCAAACTGGAGCTGAATATTTTAAAATATTTGGTGCTATTTTTAATAAGTCCTCGACTAGTTTATCTTTTTCATATATTGGCTTCCCCAATCCCTTTCGGATAGCATTATGATGTTCTAAAACCACAGCTAATCTATTTTCTAAATTTTTTTTGGATGCAAGGTCCATTACTCTTATTGATCTTCTTCCTACTTTGTCTTCATATGCTGGACCAATACCTCTTCTTGTAGTTCCAATTTTTGATTTACCAGCAGAGTCCTCCCTTATTTCATCCATCTCTCTATGAAATGGTAAAATTAGTGTGGCAGCCTCAGATAAAATCAGATTATTTTCATTGATTTCTACACCTTTAGATTTAGCTTCCTCGATTTCATCTAGCAGCGCCCATGGATCTACTACAACTCCATTTCCTATAATAGAAATTTTATTTTTTCTGACAATCCCAGATGGTAACAATCTCAGTTTATAAGTAACACCATCTATGACTAACGTATGACCGGCATTATGTCCTCCTTGGAATCTAACAACTACGTCTGCTTCGCTTGATAACCAATCAACTATCTTACCTTTTCCTTCATCTCCCCACTGCGATCCAACAACAACTACATTATTCATCTAAATTTCTTATCTATAGTAAAACTATTTAAATGGTTAATTGGTCCATTTCCTTTTCCAAATTTTGGTCTTGTTTTAATGGCATTGTTTACATATCTAATAGCTAACTCACAAGATTTCTTTAGAGTTTTTCCACATCCATGATATGTTGCAATTGCACTTGATAATGTACAACCAGTTCCGTGAGTATTTTTTGTATCAATTTTTTTATTAACAAATATTGCAGTTTCTTTTTTATTTACAAAAATATCTTTTAAGTTTTTAGAGCTTAAATGACCACCTTTAATTAAAACATTCTTAGCACCTAAATCTAATAATATTTTAGCTGCATTTTTCATATCAGTTATAGATTGAATTTTTATTTTTGTTAGTATTTCTGCTTCAGGAATATTTGGTGTTATTAAATCAACTTTTTTTATTAGCCTTTTTTTCAATACTAAAATTGCTTTATTGTCTATAAGCTTGGTTCCACCTTTAGCCACCATGACAGGATCTAATATTATTTTTTTTAATTTTGATTTTTTTATTGATTTTAATACTGAATTTATAACCTCAGTAGAATGCAGCATTCCTATCTTTACTGAATCTGGCCTGATATCTTTTGAGGTAAATTCAATTTGATTAGAAATTTCTTTACTACGCACTGGTATTATAGACATTACACCAGTGGTATTCTGAGCTGTAACTGCTGTTATTGCTGTCATAGCGAAAGAGCCAAGAGAAGTAACTGATTTAATATCTGCTTGGATGCCCGCTCCTCCAGAGGAGTCTGATCCTGCAATAATTAATATTTTAGATTTGATTTTCAATTTACTGAATAGATTTTTTAATTATATTAACACATAGTTTATTTAAATTTGAATCCTGTGACTCGCTCATAATTCTTATTTTTGGTTCAGTGCCAGATTTTCTAACTAAAATTCTACCTCTGTTTTTAATTATTTTATTTGCTTCGTTAATTGCTTTTCTGCATTTTGGAGTATTAATAATTGATTTATTTTTAACTTCAACATTCTCTAACATTTGAGGGGTGGGTTTAAATTTGTTAAAAAGGTCACTTGCTTTTTTTGTTTTTCTTAAAGAGAAAAGGATTTCTAGTGCGACTAATAACCCATCACCAGTTGTCGCAAACTTTCCAAGAATTATATGACCAGATTGTTCTCCCCCTAAATTAAATTTATTTTTTTTCATTTTTTCTTTTACATATCTATCTCCCACATCTGATCTTAAAAATTTAATTCCATTGCTTTTAAAAAAATTTTCTAAGCCATAATTTGACATTAATGTACCGATGACGCCTCCTTTTAAAATCTTTTTTCTTTTCCATCTCTCACCTAACATTGCAAGAATTTTATCTCCATCAATAATCTTTCCTTTTTCATCACAGACAATTATTCTGTCAGCATCGCCATCCAATGAAATACCTATATGAGCTTTATTTTTTTTTGTCATTTGACAAATTTTACTTGGATAAGTAGATCCAGATTTGAGATTTATATTTAAACCATTGGGAGATGTGCCTGTGTCATATACTTTAGCACCCAATGATTTAAATAAAGCTGGACCAGCTTTGTAGCCAGCTCCGTTGGCACAATCTAAAGCAATTTTGATACCTTTTAAACTAAATGAGGGTGGGAAATTTTGTTTTAATATTTTAATATAACTATCGTTAGCATTCTCTAATCTTTTAACTCTCCCCAATTCTATTGGTTTTGATAGATTTTTAGTAATCTTAGAATCAATTAGTTTTTCAATTTTCTTCTCAATTCTATCAGATAATTTAAGTCCATCGGGTCCAAATAACTTTAATCCATTATCATGATATGGATTATGTGATGCAGTAATCATAATACCCATATTTGCTCTCATTTTTTTTGTTAGCATTGCTAACCCATTTGTGGGTAGTGGTCCCAAAGTATAAATATGCATTCCTGCCGATGCCAATCCAGATACTAAAGCTGGTTCAAGGGTATATCCTGATAATCTAGTATCTTTTGCTATAATTGCTGTTTGTTTACTTTTTTTTAAATTTTTAAAATATGTACCAGCTGCTAAGCCAAATTTAAAAAACATTTCTCCATTTATTTTGGAATCATTAACTTTTCCTCTGATACCATCGGTCCCAAAATATTTTTTAATCATTTTTAATTTTGTAATTCTTTAAAAACTTTAAATGCTTGATTAATTTCTTTAACATCATGAACTCTTAGTATTTGGACGCCTTGTAAATATGCTTGAATACATGAGGATACAGTTCCACCTACCCTATCTTTAGTGTCATTTTGTTTTGAAATATCTCTAATAAATCTTTTTCTGGACAAGCCTAACATTACAGGAAGGCCCAATGAATGAAAAATAGAAATTTTCTTTAAAATGGTAATATTATGTTTCAAATTTTTTCCAAAACCGATGCCTGGATCTAATATAATATTATTGTGTTTAATGCCTGCCTTTCTTAAATATTTTAATTTATTTTCAAAAAAATCATAAATTTCAAGTAATACATTATTGTATGATGGTTTTAATTGCATATTTTTTGGTGTTCCTTTCATATGATGAATTACAAAAGGTTTTTTTGTTTTTTTTAAATAATCTATAGTATGAGGATCATAACTTAGTCCAGATACATCATTTATAAGATCTATTTTCATTTTAGAAGCTTTCTCCATTACAAAACTTTTTCTAGTATCTAATGAAATAAAACTTTTTTTATTTTTTAAAAATTTTAAAATATATTTGACTCTATCCCATTCTTTTCTTGGATGAATATCGTTTGCACCTGGTCTAGTAGACTCTCCACCAACATCTATTATTTTTGCACCATTTGACAATAAGCTATTCACGTGATTTTTGGCTAAATTTTTTTTATTATATTTTCCACCATCGGAAAAGCTATCTGGTGTTAAATTGACTATACCCATTAAAATTGGGAGGTTGGATAAATTTAATTTTTTAAATGTTTTCTTTTTTTTTATATTTTTTAAATCTCTATTAACTTTATTTTTAATTTTGTTTGGAAGTTTGCTAATATCTCTAAGATTAATAATTTTAGTTTTTTTTCTGTTAATGATTTCTAATTTATCAAAAGAAATATTATTGTAACCGTTGAGAGGAATAGATTTTTTTTTTTTAATGTATGTTTTTGATGTTGTTCCGTAATAAAAATTACACGCTCTAGTGTAATATTCATTCATTAACGCTTAGTGCACTATCTTTGGTTTTAGGCCCATTGAACCAAGCGCTGAGCTTTGATCATCATCTTCAACTTTTAGATCTTCTTTATTCTTAGGATAAATATTTTTATTAATTAAATCTTCAATTTCTGCACCTGTTAAGGTTTCGTAAGTAAGTAAAGCTTTTGCTAGTTTATGCAGATCATCAATTTTTTCTGTTAATACTTTTCTTGCTCTCTCGTAGCCCATATCAACAAATTTTCTAATTTCACTATCAACTTTTCTTGCTGTTTCCTCTGACATATTTTGCTGTCTTGCAACAGATCTTCCTAAAAATACTTCTTCTTCGTTTTCACCATAAGCTACTGGTCCCATTTCTTTACTTAATCCAGCTCTCATAACCATGGCTCTTGCTCTTTTAGTTGCTTGTTCAATATCGCTTGATGCTCCTGTAGTTACTTTATCATCTCCAAAAATTATTTCTTCTGCAACTCTTCCACCCATAGCAATGGCCATTTGTGCATGAAGTTGCTCTCTTGTTTGAGAAACTTCATCTCTTTCAGGTAATTGCATAACCATTCCTAAAGCTCTTCCTCTTGGTATTATTGTTGCTTTATGTATCGGGTAAGCAGCCTTTTCATTTATTGTTACTATTGCATGTCCAGCCTCATGATAAGCGGTTAATTTTTTCTCTTCTTCTGACATAACCATTGACCTTCTTTCAGACCCCATCATCACTTTATCTTTAGCTTCTTCAAACTCCTGGTATGTAACAATTCTTTTATTTTTTCTTGCAGCTAGTAATGCAGCCTCATTTACAAGATTTGCTAAATCTGCTCCAGAAAATCCAGGTGTTCCTCTAGCAACTGTTCTTAAATTAACATCTGGTGCCATTGATATTTTCTTTGCATGCACTTTTAAAATTTTTTCTCTACCAATAAGATCTGGATTCGAAACAACTACTTGTCTATCAAATCTTCCTGGTCTCAAAAGAGCTGGGTCTAATACATCCGGTCTATTAGTGGCAGCAATAATAATTACACCTTCATTAGTATCAAAACCATCCATTTCAACTAATAGCTGGTTAAGAGTTTGCTCTCTTTCGTCATTTCCACCACCTAGACCTGCTCCTCTACTTCTTCCTACAGCATCAATCTCATCAATGAAAATTATACATGGAGAATGTTTTTTTCCTTGTTCGAACATATCTCTTACTCTTGAAGCTCCAACTCCAACAAACATTTCAACAAAATCTGATCCAGAGATCGTGAAAAATGGAACACCTGCTTCTCCAGCAATTGCTCTAGCTAGTAATGTTTTACCAGTTCCTGGGGGGCCAACTAATAAACATCCTCTTGGAATTTTACCGCCTAGTCTGCTAAACTTTCTTGGATCTTTCAAAAATTCTACAACTTCCTCTACCTCTTCTTTAGCCTC
Source organism: uncultured Pelagibacteraceae bacterium (assembly GCA_902541285.1). Taxonomy (GTDB): domain Bacteria; phylum Pseudomonadota; class Alphaproteobacteria; order Pelagibacterales; family Pelagibacteraceae; genus Pelagibacter. The sequence goes on along the minus strand of CACBQD010000006.1, from coordinate 65,455 downwards.
TTCAACGCCAGCAACGTCATTAAAAGTAACTTTTCCTTTTACTTCATTCATCATTTTTGCTTTCGATCTTCCAAAGCCCATTGCTCCACCTTTTCCACCTTGCATTTGTCTCATGAAAAAGATCCAAACAGCAATTAATAAAAGCATTGGAAACCAAGAAAGAAGTATTCCTAATAATGAAGGCATTTTTTCCTCTAATGGACTTGCTGAGATACTTACACCTTTATCGTTTAATTTCTGGATTAAGTTCGGGTCTTCAGGAGCATAAGTGGTGAATTGATTTCCATTTGATAATACCCCTTTTATATTTTTTCCTTGTATCTCTACTTTAACCACTCTCCCATTATCTACTTCTGTTAAGAATTCTGAGAAAATAATTTTATTTTTTTGAGAAATCGAACCTTGCGGGTTCTTAAACATATTATAAAGACCAATCGTTAAAATAACGATTATTCCCCACATGGCTAAGTTTTTAAAATTCATAGAGCATTAAATTAAGAATTATTAGTAAATTAACAAGTGTCATTTTGATCATTTAACAAAAAAATTATCGTTTTTCTGGGTAAATAATCACCGAATCTTGAATTTTCTCAATAATACATCCAGAAAGTGTCAATTTCACGTTTTTGTTTGAAAACTTTATAGAATCTATAAGACTAGTCACCTTTTTGCCTCTTGGATAGTTTTTTTTCTGACTAATGCGTTGAATTACTTGTGTAATACTTCTCAAAATAATTTCCTCAGGATTTTGAAAAAAGGATTGGTTTAAAATTATTTTTTTATTTTTTTCAAAATACTTTGCGTTTTTTAAAATATTTTTATCAACATAAAATTCGATAACTTGATCACTTTTGGACAAATTTTTTAAAGTTAAATAGAATTTATTAAAGTTTAAACCCTCGTTATCTAAGTTTTTTAGAAGTTTTCTAATTCTGCTCCTTAAAAATTTGTCATTGTTGTTTGTAGGATCATCTACAAAAAAACCAAAAGTTTTTTTATTTATTTCAATTAGTTCATTTTTTGAAGTAGACAAAAAAGGTCTAACAATTTTTAAACCATTATAATCTGTTACATTTTTGTCAAAAGAAACAAGTCCTTTTAAACCAGATCCCCTCAAAAATCTTATAAAAAAATTTTCAATTAAATCATCTTTATGATGACCTAATAATAGGTAATCTATTTTATGTTTTTTGCATTCTTTTAAAAATAAATCATACCTTAAATCTCTAGCATAAGATTGTAGGTTCTTATCAATTTTACCTATTTTTTTTGATATTATTTTACAATTAATATTAAAATTTTTTTTAAGTTTATATTTTAAATATTTTGCTTCATTTGTGGATTCTTCTCTAATTTTATGGTCTATTATTACAGGATACAGTTTAACTTTGTGTTTCAATGCATAGCATAGAGAGAAAAATAAAACATTTAAGCTATCATTGCCACCTGAAACCCCGACCATAATCTTTTTATTAATAAGATCTAAGGATTCAAGATTTTTTGAAAATACCTTATATAATTTCTGTATTTGAGGATCCTTTAATTTTGTTAAATAAAAATTAAGAGTTTTCTTTGTTGCACTCAAACTTTTTCTCTTCATATTTGGCTTTTTGAAGAACTGATTGGGTGGCATTTGGATACTGCTTTTTTACACCAGCAATCATTAAGCAACCCTGATCTTTCTCTCCTATTTGAACTAAAGATACACCAAGCTTTAAAAGGTTGATGGGCGCTTTTTCACTCTTAGGATATTTTTGATAACCTTCTAAATAAGCAGATGCCGCATCTGTATAGAGTTGTCTAATTCTAAAAGTCTCTGCATACCAGTACTGTGCATTTCCTGAAAGATCATTATCTGGATTTGTATCTACAAATTCTCTGAATGCTCTTTCAGCCATATTATAGTCTCCAACTTTTAAAAAACTAGTTGCAAATTCATATTGTTCTAAGGGAGATGCGTCAGGTAAGATTTTTTCCTCATTTATAAAATTTTCTGTTAAGATTGTTTTAGTTGTCTCAACAGATTGTATTGCTTGAGTCTCGCTTGTGTTTGCCATATCTTTATAAGATATTGTCCCTAAATCTTGAGGTTGAGAAGTGCCTGGCATTATTTTTTTGCTTGCTAAGTCTGTCTCAGTATTTTCATTATTTGCATTCGAAGGCAAACTCTGTTCATTATTTTTATAATTTTGCGCAAGAGAGGTGTTATTTTCTAACTCTTGAAATCTTAATTGATTATCGGCTTGGGTTTTTGACAATCTTGATGATAATTTATCAATTTTAAAATTAACTTCTTCAAATTTATTAGTTAAATTTTGAAATTGCTTTTCTATTTCAGACAACTTCAATAAATGCCTTGTCAATACATCTTCTGTTTCTTTATCATTTAAAGAAGTTTGTCCACCAGAATTTTTTTTAAATGACTCTGAATAAACTGCTCTTTCCAATGTTCTAAGATCTTTTTGAATAATTTCCAAAATTTCTTTCATACTCAATTCTTCTGAAGCTGCATTTAAAGTAAAAAAGGATATGGAGATTATGTAAGTAAAAAATTTAAAGAACTTTTTAAACATTAAATTATTCTTCAATTATAATGATGGCAAAAAAAAGACCCTTTAATTATTTATGATAATTTTAGGGTCTTTAAAATATTTTAAATAGCTTTAATTAGCTTTTACTGTTACAGATCTTCTATTTTTAGACCAAGAAAGTGGGTTAGAACCTGAATCAACTGGTCTTTCTTTACCGTAACTTATAACTGATATTCTGTCAGCAGATATTCCATAAGTAATTAGATAATCTTTTGCAGCATTTGCTCTTCTTTCACCTAATGCCAAGTTATATTCCCTTGTTCCTCTTTCATCAGCATGACCTTCGACCACTACATTGATGCTAGAATTTTCTCTTAACCAAGTTGCTTGTTTTCTTAGTGTGTCTCTTGATTTAGTTGTTAAAATAGACTCGTTTGTAGCAAAAAATACTCTGTCTGGAACACCGTCAGCTAAATATTTAACAGTATCAGTGCCTGTATAAACATCACCTTGCATTTGTCCTTCTATTTTTGTGGTAGTTTTTTTTGTTGCACAAGCTGATACGATTAAACTTAATAAAATAACTAGAAAAGTATTTCTAAATGATTTGCTAAAATTCATTAATGCTCCTTAATAATTTATTAGAACTTTTTCACAACTAATTAGATGTTTCAAGCATAAAAATCAACTTAATTTATATTAAAATTAATAAAAAAGCCCTAATTACTCAGTAAAGACGACCAAGATGGGTCTGAGGCGTCAGTCTCAGTTTGAACTTGCCTTTCATTATATCCTGTAAGATCGATAGACCAAAGTTTTGCGCTAAATCCCTCTCCTTTATCGTTAGATTTGGTCTCTCGGTAGAAAATTAATACCCTTCCATTTGGAGACCACGAGGGTGCTTCTTGATAATAATTTTCTGTTAACAACCTTTCTCCTGAACCGTCTGTACGCATAACTCCAATGTAAAATTTTCCTTTATGTAACTTTGTGAATGCAATTAAATCACCTCTTGGTGACCATACAGGTGTACCGTATAAACCTTTGCCAAATGAAATTCTTTTCACATTTGAACCATCGGCCTTCATCACATAAATTTGTTGAAACCCACTTCTATCAGAATTAAATGTTATAAACTTATTGTCTGGGGAATAAGAGGGAGATGTATCAATTGATGGATGATTAGTTATTCTTTCTACAATTCTATTTTCTAAATCCATAGTATAAATATCTGAATTTCCATCTTTAGCAAAACTCATGATAATTTTTTTTCCATCAGGTGAAAATCTAGGAGCAAATGTCATTCCTGGAAAATCACCAACTACTTCTTGTGTACCAGTTTCAATATCTAATAAATAAACTCTGGGTAAATTTTTAAAATAAGATAAATAAGTTACCATCTGACTTGTAGGGTTAAATCTTGGAGTTAAGACCAATTCATTTCCTAAGGTTAAATATTTAGTATTAAAACCATCTTGATCCATAATAGCCAACTTCTTAACTCTTGCGGTCTTAGGTCCTTCTTCAGAAACATAAATAATTCTGGTATCAAAGTATCCTTTTTCTCCGGTCAATCTTTCATAAACTTTATCAGAAATTATATGTCCAACTCTCCTCCAATTACTGGGAACAGTTGTAAAAGCCAAAGCCATCATTTCTCGTCCAGCTAAAATATCCCAGAGCCTGAATTCAACTTTTAATTTTTTGTCCTCAATTGTTACTTTGCCAGTGATTAAAGCTTGAGCTTTAATTAATGCCCAATCCTCAAATCTTGGTTTTAAATGAGCAATATCTGGCTTTTGTAAAAATGCTTCTTTATTAAGAGGATTAAATAAACCTGAAATTTTCAAATTATTTTCTACAACTAATGAAATCTCAGATCCAACATTTTCAATTTTAAGTTCATTAATTGAATTTCTTTTTGAATTGTCATTTTGAAACAATGGAGAAACTGCAATTGGTAACGGATCTAAATTACCCCTTGTTATATCAATCTCTATTAATGAATAAGCCTTAGTTGACAATAAAAAAGATATAATAAAAAATAAATTAATTATTCTAAACATTATCCTCCAAGCATATCACGAGCATCAAAATTTAAAATCATATTTTTCCATCTTTCATAACCACTTGTGGGAACTTTTAATGGATTACACAACTGAATAGCTCGTCTTACACTATCTGCTAGTGTTCTAAATTTTTCTTTGCCAGGTGTGTTCATTTTCACATGATCTAACATTTCAAGTTTTTCAATTGTTCCGTCTGGTTTTAATTGTAGTTTGACTCTAACTAATAAATCTTCACTAAATGGCAAACCAATAGGAACACTCCAGCATGTAAATATTTGGGCCTTTAATGCGTCCTCTTCACTTAGGGTTAATTTTGAATAATCCATAGTTTCATCAGTTGATTGAGAAATCTTATCAACTTCTTTTTTTGTTTCTGCTAAATTTTCTTTTTTTTTATCAATTAAAGCTGCAATTTCGTTTAAATCTAATTTTTCTTTCTTTTCAAATTCTGAAACTTGTTTAACTTTTTTTTCATCCAAAATAGGTTTTTTAGTTTGAACTATTTTTTTGATATTTTCGTCATTGATTTCTTTTGAAGGTTTCTGCTTTTTTTCTTCTTTAGGTTGAATTTTCTGTTTATCTTCATCTGGCATAGGTACAGCGTTTAATTTTTCTTTTTTTAACTTTTCTATTTTATTTTCACTGGTTGGTGTTTTTTTTGATGCAACCTCAGAAATTTCATTTTTTTTTTTATCTGTTTGAACTTCTTTTTTTTCATCTTTTTTTACTTTTTTAGGAGGAGCCTGTTCAGACAAAAGCTTTTCATTTTCTTTTTTTGCCTTCTCAATTATTTTTGATGCTTTTGGTGCGAAAGGAATATTTGTCTTTTCAGCTATTTGAATAAGCTCAACAGAGATAAGAGGTGGAATATCCAGGGGTTTTTTGGCAACAAATGGTATAGCCAAAATACTCACCATAACAATAGCGACATGAAATCCAGATGAGATTAAAAGACCTCGATACATAATCTCTATCTCTCTTTATTCGGTTCAGATATTAAAGCAACTTTTGTAAATCCCGACCCTGAAAGCATTCCCATAATTTCAAGAACCCTTCCATAGTTAATAGCTTTGTCTCCCCTAACATAAATTCTTGTATCAGTTCTATTATTTGACACTGCCAATATTTTTACAATCAAATTGTTAAACTCAACTTTTGTTTCCTGAATAAAAATTTCACCTTTAGAATTAATTGTTAAAGTTAATGGTTCATTTTCCTCAGGAAGTGTATCAGCAGAAGTTTCTGGCAGATCTACCTGGACTCCAACTGTAAGTAATGGTGCAGTGACCATGAATATAATTAGCAAAACCAACATTACATCAACAAATGGTGTAACATTAATTTCACTCATTGGATCGTTTTTTGAATTTTTGAGCTTAAATCCCATTTAAATAATTGATAAGAATCTTTTTGAAAAGTTTTCTAATTTTTGTGAGTATTTTCTAGAGTCCGAATTAAATTTATTATATGCAATTACAGCAGGAATTGCAGCTAATAATCCAAGTGCAGTTGCAAATAAGGCTTCTGCAATACCTGGGGCAACTATTGCAAGGCTTGTGTTTCTTGAAATTGCAATCGATTGAAATGAATTCATAATTCCCCAAACAGTTCCAAACAATCCTATAAATGGAGCTGTCGATCCAACAGTTGCTAAAAAACTATTATACTTTTCAACTGCTACCATTTGTTTTTCAATATTTACCTCTAAAACACTAGATAGTCTCTCAGATAAATTTGATTTTGATCTAGTTTTCATGACTGTTTGCATAGAACTTTTAAATAATTTTGCCATCGGATCCTCAATATTTGAAGGAAGACTGTTATAAAATGTTTCAGCAGATTTTGATTTCCAGAATTTCTCTTCAAATTCCTCTGCGCTTTTATTAATTTTTCTAAACATTCTTATTTTTTCAAATATTATTGCCCATGAATAAATGGAACATAAAACTAATATTATTATTACTGACTTGACAATTATATCCGCGCGCAAAAATAAACTAATTAAAGAAAAATCTGTGTTACTTGCTAAACCTAAGCTTTGTGTTGCAATATCTGCTTCCATTCAATCGTTTCCCATTAAAATATGTCATTAATTTGACTTCAAAAAACTCTAATAGTCTAGTTATCGTTGTTTTCTCTTGTGTTTTCAAAATATTGAGCAATTAAAATAGCATCTGCTTTATTATTATCTTTTTTTCTTGATAACTTATTAGAAATTTTAGGAAACATCTCTATTACTTTAGTTCTGCTGGCATCTTTTTCAGAATTAATTAAATTAAAATGTTTTTTCCATTTTGCTGGTCTAACATAAAAAATGGGTAGCTCCATTGCAGAACATATGCCTTTAATCACTCCAAATGATTGTCCAAAATTAAACATGCTTGTTACACCTTGTCCTGGCATAGCAGAAACTTGTTCGACTATTACAGTCATTTTTTCGTTCTTAAATTTATTTTTTATAAGCATTATTTCATTATAAATTTGCCTACCATTAACTTGTTTTTTATTTTTTTTTCCTTCAGCCATTGTGGGCATGTCGATTACATCAATAACATTCCCACTAGAAAAAAAACAGATAGCACCTGCTATTCCTGGGTCAATTCCAACAATTATCATTTAATCTTCAAAGTTAACATTTGTATAAACATTTTGTACATCATCCTCATCGTCAAGAGTTTCTAAAAATTTTACCATATTTTGATTTTCTTCACCTTTAAGAGATACCTTGTTTATGGGTAGCCACTCGATTTCAGTAGAAAGAAAATTTGCAATAACTTTTTCAAATTTTTTTTTTACCTCATATATTTCATCAATATCCGTATGTACTTCATGAAATTCATCTCGAGAAATACAATCATTTGCACCCGACTCGATTGCTAATTCAAAAATTTTATCTTTTTCAATTTCATTTTTATCTATTTTAATTACACCCAATCTTTGAAAATTATGTGATGCAGAGCCCTGGGTTCCTAAAGAACCGTTATTTTTCGAAAATATTGTTCTTATATTAGATGCAGTTCTATTTTTATTATCAGTCAATGCTTCAACTATTACAGCAGATTTGCTAGGTCCAAAACCTTCATACCTAATATTTTCAAAATTTGATTGATCATTGTTAGAAGACTTTTCAATTGCTCTCTCAATGTTTTCTTTTGGCATGTTAGCTGATCTGGCTGCTTGTATTGCTGATCTTAATCTCGAATTCATATCGGGATTCTTATCACCTAGTTTTGCAGCTACAGTGATTTCTCTGGAGAGTTTAGAAAAAATTTTTGATCTCTGTTTGTCAGCTTTGCCTTTTTTATGTTTAATACCCGCCCAATGTGAGTGTCCAGCCATAATTAATTTATGTTTTTTAAACTCCCGCCAAAAATGAAACTTTCTACATTTTTTGCTAGTCCATTTCTTACATCGCAATCTACAACTACCCCACTCAGAGATGCTTCTCCATCGGCAGGAAAATGTTTTACAGCTTCTTTTTTTAGAAATCTGTTAATTGAATTTTGTGCATTCATACCTATTACTGAGTCATAGTCGCCACACATTCCAGCATCAGTAATATAGCTAGTTCCATTTTTTAAGACTCTTGCATCATTTGTGGGCACGTGCGTATGGGTACCTACAACTAAAGTTGCATGTCCATCAAATAGATTGCCTATAGCCATTTTTTCACTTGTTATTTCTCCATGAAAATCCACTATTAAAAAATCATAATCTTTTAATTTTTTTTTTTCTTCGATAAATTCAGTAGCAATTTTAAAAACATCATCACACTTTTTCATAAAAACGTTACCCATAAGATTTAGTACACCAACTTTTAGATTTTTTTTTGAATTAAATATGGAAAAACCTTTACCAGGTAAATTTCCACTCATATTTATTGGTCTTAATAATTTTTTTTCAGTTTTTATATATTCATAAATTTCTTTTTGATCCCAAACATGATTGCCTGTTGTAATTACATCAACACCTACATTAAAAAGTTCATTAGCAATATTTTCAGTTAGACCCACACCTTCACTGGCTGCATTTTCACCATTAACACAAACAAAATCTATACCTTTTTTTGAGACTATATTAGGCAAGTTTTTTTTTACCGATTTAAAGCCTGCATCCCCAACTATGTCACCTAAAAATAAAATCTTCATTTTTACATTAATTTTTCAGTCAAAATTAAATCTAATTTTCTATCAAAATTTTCAACATTAATTTTATTAACTTTTTGATGTGAAAAAGCCAGTCCAATTGTTGTACATTTTTTAATTTGAGAGATTTTTTCTAAATATCTATCATAAAATCCACCACCATAGCCAATTCTGTTTCTGAATTTATCAAAAGCAACTATTGGTACAAATATTATATCTGGGTATACTTTTTTCAATTTTAGTGGCTGAGGAATCCCTAATAAGCTTATTGTTAAAGGATCATTTGGACTCCATTTATAAAAATCCATTTGATTATTTCTTTTTATAATTGGCAAAGAAATACTATAACCCTTAGAATAAAATTTTTTTAGTATTTGCAAACAATCAAATTCAAAATTTATTGGAAAATAACCTCCAATAATTTTATTTTTTGATAGATTAATTTTATTGTGAAAACTATTTATAATATTATTACCAATTTTGATTTGAAAATATTTTTTTTTTCTTAAGTTAATAATTTTTTTTCTTAATTTTAATTTTGACACTGATATTTTATGAAACAGAAGTATTTGTGCTATTTTTTTTGACAAAGTCTTCTATTTCCAAAGTTACTTTGTCTATTAAATTTTCATAACTTATTTTGTAGTTTTCAATATCATTCTCAAGTTCTTCTTGCGTTAAGCTTAAATTTTTAATTTCATTTTCTTTATTATCTTTGTACTGATAAACTAAAGATTTTAATTCTTTAAATTTTTCTTTTAATTCTTGAAGTTCTTTTTTTTGAGCATCTATTTTTTTTTTGGTTTCAAAATACTCATCCATGACTTTTATAGAAGATATTAATAATAATTTATTCTCTCCAATATTTCCAAGATCAAATTTTAGATCATTAAATTTTTTATTTAAACTCAAGGATAATTCTTCCAAATGTTCCTCTTGACCATCTTCACAAGATAATAAATATTCTTTACCATTAAATTTTATATTTACATTTGCCATTTATCTATTTCTTCCAATAAATTATCTGTTTCTTGATTTAATTCATCAATTTTTTCATTAAATTGATTTTCTTTTCTTTTTGAAGTTTCGTAATCCTTTTTTAATTCATTTATTTGACTTCTAAGTTTTAAGTTTTCTTCTTCTAAGCTTTGGAGAGATGTGATTATCTGTTTTTTTTCAATTTCTAATTGATTTTTTTGCTCTTTTAAAATTGCAACTTTATCTAATTCTTCATTATGTTGAATGTTTATCTCTCCTAACTTTTTTAAAGCATCCTTTAATTTTTTTTCTTTTTCATCAATGTTTTTCATATATATATCTATATTAATAAATTGAATCACCTAAGTCTAGATAGGATACTTTTTGAAAAATATAGAAAAAAATTTATCAAATGCTATTCGTTTTTTATCAATGGATGCGGTTCAAAACGCTAATTCTGGTCACCCAGGTATGCCAATGGGTATGGCTGACGTTGCAACAATTTTATTTAAATATTTTCTAAAATTTAATCCAAAAAATCCAAACTGGCTTAATAGAGATAGATTTATTTTATCAGCTGGACATGGATCAATGTTGCTTTACTCTCTTTTGTACTTAACTGGGTATAAAAGTGTATCACTTAAAGACATCAAGAAATTTAGACAACTAAATTCAATTTGTGCTGGACACCCAGAGTATCACCCAAACTCAGGTATTGAAACAACAACTGGTCCCTTAGGTCAAGGAATTGCAAATTCTGTGGGTTTTGCAATTGCAGAAGAAATTTTAAAGAAAAAATTAGGAAGTAATTTAATAAATCACAAAACCTATGTCTTGGCTGGTGATGGGTGCCTTATGGAAGGAATAAGTCATGAAGCAATGAGTCTTGCCGGTCACCTTAAACTTAATAATCTAATAATGCTTTTTGATAATAATTCAATTTCAATAGATGGTCCTACTAGTTTAGCAGTCTCAGATGATTATAAAAACAGATTTAAAAGCTATGGATGGAATTATATTTTGATCAATGGGCATAATTACAGAGAAATTTATAATGCGTTAAAAAAAGCACAAACATCAAAAAAACCGACTGTGATTTCGTGCAAAACAAAAATAGGATTTGGATCTCCAAATAAAGGTGGCAAGGCCTCCTCTCATGGAAGTCCTCTTGGAATAGATGAAATTAAGTTAGTTAGAAAGAAATTAGATTGGGATTATAAACCATTTAAAATACCTCAAAAAATTTTAACTGATTGGAGGAAAATTGGTGAAAAAGGTGTTAAAAAGGAAAAAATATGGAATAAAACTTTTAGCAAACAAAAACAAAAATTTAAAAGTATTATAAAAAATAAATTCTCGCGTTCAATTATAAAACAAAAAAAAGATGCAATAAAAAATTTTAAGACTATAGCTACAAGAAAATCTTCAGAAGAGTTTTTATCAGCTATATTAAAAGAGAGAAATACTTTAATTGGTGGTTCTGCTGATTTAGCGGGATCAAACAATACAAAAACTAAGTTACATAAAATTATTAATTCAAGTAACTTTGATGGTAATTATATTCACTATGGTGTTAGGGAACACGCTATGAGTGGAATTATGAATGGATTAGCTCTTCATAGTAATTTTATTCCTTATGGAGGTACTTTTTTAATATTTTCAGACTATTGTAAACCTTCAATAAGACTGTCTGCTATAATGAAACAGAAGGTAATTTATATAATGACACATGACTCAATAGGACTGGGAGAAGATGGACCTACACATCAACCAGTAGAGCAACTTCCTGCTTTAAGATCTATTCCAAACTTAAATGTTTTAAGGCCAGCAGATCAAACCGAAACAATTGAATGTTGGGATATTGCTTTAAACAGCAACAAAACACCTAGCATATTAGCATTAACCAGACAAAACTTAAAACCCGTAAGAAATAGCTTTAGTAAAAAAAATCAATGCTCTATGGGAGCATACGAAGTTTTGAGGACTGCAAAAAATATAAATTTAACTATTTTAGCCTCAGGATCAGAAGTCAATCTTGCAATTGAGACTAGTCATAAATTGGCCAAACAAAAAATTTATTCAAAAGTAATATCAATGCCTTGCCAAGAAATTTTTGACAAACAAAACAAAAGCTATAAAGATAAAATCTTAAAAGAAAGCAAAAATACTTTTTCAATTGAGGCTGGATCAAAATTGTCTTGGGAAAAATATATTGAAAAGGGCTTATCTTTTTCGATAGAAGACTTTGGTAAAAGCGCTCCTTATAAAAAAGTCTATGATCATTTTGGTTTAAGTAGTGAAAAAATTAGTAAAAAAATTAAATTTTATTTAAAAAAATGACAATAAAAGTTGGCATTAACGGTATGGGAAGAATCGGCAGAATGATTGTGAGGTCAATTTATGAAAATTACAAAGATAAAATAATTATCAAACATATTAATAATAGATCGAGCTCTGAAATTTGCGCAAATTTATTAAAATATGATTCAATTCATGGTAATTTTAATTACCTAGTAAAATCTGGAGAAAATTACATAAAAATAAATAAAGAAAAAATATCTTACACCCAACACTCTATGATTAATGATATAAAGTGGAAAAAATATGGTGTTGATTATGTTTTTGAGTGCACAGGCAAGTTTAATTCTAAAAATCAATTACTACCACATATAGTAAATGGTGTAAAAAAAGTTATTGTATCAGCCCCATGTAAAATGGCAGATAAAACTATAGTATTTGGCGTAAATCATAAGAAGATCAACAAGAGTGATAGAATTATTTCAGCAGCTTCTTGCACAACAAATTGTTTAGCTCCCGTTGCAAACGTAATTAATAAAAATTTTATAATACTTAATGGTTTTATGACAACCATACATGCTTTTACAAGTGATCAAAGAATATTGGATAATTCTCACAAAGATCCAAGAAGAGCGAGATCGGCAAGTCAATCAATTGTACCCACGTCTACAGGTGCATCAAAAGCTATTGGTGAGATTATACCCTCATTGAAAGGTAAGCTAGAGGGGATAGCAATGAGAGTGCCAACACCAAATGTTTCATTAATAGAATTTATATTTAATGTAAAAAAAAATATTACTGTAAAAAAATTAAATAACTCTTTATTTTCAGCTTCTAAAACGAAACTTAAAAATATTCTATATGTTACAGATGAGCAGCTAGTATCAGTTGATTTTAATCACAATAGTGCATCTGCAATTATAGACTCCTCACTTACTAATGTAGTTGGTAATAAAATGGGTAAAATTTCAGCTTGGTATGATAATGAATGGGGTTTCTCGAATAGAATGTGTGATATTGCTAAGTATGTAAGCAAGATCAAATAATGAAATCTATTGAAAATATAGAAAATATTGAAAATAAAAGAGTAATTCTTAGACTTGATTTAAATGTTCCAATAAAAAATGGAAAAATAACAGACTCTAACCGGATTGATAAGGTTATACCTACACTAGAATTTCTATTAAAAAAAAAAGCAAAGATTATAATAATTTCTCATATTGGAAGACCAAAAGGTAAAGTAGTTAAGGAACTTTCTCTAGAATTGGTATCGTTGTATATTAAAAGTAAAATTAAAAAAAAAGTATCATTACTTAAAGAAAACATTTTTAATTTAAATAAAGAAGACATTTTTAAGAATTCAAATGATGAGTTGTTACTACTTGAAAACATTAGATTTTATCCCGAAGAAGAAGCTAACGATGATAAATTTTCTAAGAAATTAGCAAGTTTAGGTGAAATATATGTGAATGATGCATTTTCGTGTTCACACAGAGATCATGCTTCTGTATCAAAAATAACAAAGTATATTCCATCGTACAGCGGAATTCAAATTAATGCAGAGGTAAATGCTCTCAACAAGATAACTTCTGAAATAAAAAAGCCTATAACATGTATAATTGGTGGATCTAAAATATCTTCGAAAGTAAATATAATAAAAAATTTAATACCAAAATTTAATAGTATTGTAATAGTTGGTGCTATGGCGAACAATATATTGAAATACAAAGGTTTAAAAATTGGTAACTCTGTATATGAAAAAAATATTGATTACATAATTCAAGAAATTTTCACATATGCTGAAAAAAATAAATGTAAAATTTATTTTCCTAAAGATGTTAAAATTGGAAAAAAATTGAACGATAAATCTTTTGAAAAAGATTTTAAAGATATTGAAGATGATGATATGATACTTGATGTAGGACCAAAAACATTAGTTGAAATAAAAAAAATTATTGACGATTCCTCAACAATATTATGGAACGGGCCATTAGGTTACTTTGAAAATGAGAATTTTTCATTAGGAAGCTCAGAGGTTGCAAAATATATAGCAAGCAGAGGGAACAAAATATTTTCTGTTGTTGGTGGAGGTGATACGGTTGCGGTAATTAATTCACTAAATATTAAAGATAAGTTTAATTTTGTTTCAACTGCAGGTGGAGCATTTTTAGAATATCTTGAAGGCAAAGTTCTCCCTGGTATAAAAGCATTAAATTAAATGTCTGAATTAAACAAAATTGCTCTTCAAATATTGTCGAATGGCAAAGGTATACTTGCGGCTGATGAAAGTACAGCCACAATGACAAAAAGATTAGAGTCGGTAAAAGTACATTCCGATGAAAATAATAGACTCCTTTTTAGACAAACTCTTTTCTCATCTTCATCAATAAGTAAATGTATAGGTGGAGTAATACTATATGATGAAACAATAAGACAAAGAACATATGATGGGAAAACTATACCTGAACTAATAAACGCAAGTGGTTCGTTAGCAGGGATTAAAGTTGATACAGGAGCCAAAATATTGGCAGGATCTAAAGAAGAAAAAATTACAGAAGGTTTAGATGGTTTAAGGGAAAGACTTAATGATTATTATGAACTTGGGGCAAGATTTACAAAATGGAGAGGTGTTTACTCAATTTCTGATAAATATCCTAGCAAACTATCTATTTCATCAAATGCTCACGCGTTGGCTAGATACGCTGCATTAGCTCAAGAAGCAGGAATGGTTCCAATAATTGAACCTGAAGTTTTAATGGATGGTGATCATTCTGCTAAAGATTGTTTGATGAAAACATCTAAAGTTATAAATAAATGTTATGAAGAGTTAGAATTAAATAATGTTGATTTAAAGGGAACAATATTAAAACCAAACATGATTTTACCAGGAAAAAATTCTAGTGAAAAAATTTCAAGTGAAGAAATCGCAGAACTAACATTAAATTGTTTAAAAAATAATGTGCCATCATCAGTCCCTGGCATAGCTTTTCTATCTGGGGGTCAAACGGAAAAAGAAGCTACAGCGAACTTAAATCAAATAAATATAAAAAATGATACGAATTTTATAATGACTTATTCTTATGGAAGAGCTCTTCAACAAAGTGCACTAAAATTTTGGTCTAAAGATATAAAAAATATAATAGGTACCCAAAAAATATTCGATCATAGGGCAAATATGTGCACTCTAGCTGCACAAGGAAAATGGTCAGAGAATCTTGAAAATTCGCAATAAAAAATTTATTTATTTAATATCTCCTAATAAAATAATAAATAATTTATTCTACAATAACCTGAATTTAGTTTTTAAATCAAAAAAAGTAAAGTTTTTTCAATTAAGACTTAAAAAAGGAAATATTAAAAAAAAAGTTCTAATTGCAAAAAGAATTCTAAAAATTTGCAAAAAAAATAATGTAAAATTAATTATTAATGATAATCCTTATCTTGCAACAAAAGTGAATGCTGATGGTTGTCATTTAGGTCAAAACGATATGGATATTTCTCAGGCAAAAAAAATTTTAAAAAATAAAATCATTGGAGTTACATGTCATAATTCAATTAAATTGGCCAAATATGCTTCATCAAATGGTGCAAATTATATTGCATTAGGAGCATTCTATAAAACCAGAACCAAGAAAGTAATACATAGAGCAAATATAAAAACTTTAAAGAAAATTAAAAAATCAGTTAAAATACCTGTTGTGGCTATTGGTGGAATCAATCATAAAAATTATAAAAAACTATTATTGAATAAAGCAGATTTTTTAGCTATTTCAGGCTACATTTGGAATAATAAAAAATTTAAACCATACCAAGCAATAAAGAATTTAACATGAAAATAAATGCAACAGAGATAAGGGTAGGTATGATTTTGGAGTATAAAGATGATCTATGGGAAATATTAAAAACAAATCATGTTAAGCCTGGAAAAGGTGGTGCATTTGCCCAGGTAGAAATGAAAAGTTTACTTAAAAACACAAAACTTAATGAAAGATTTAGATCAAGCGAAACTGTAGAAAAAGCTTCAATAGAAGAAGTAAAATATAATTTCTTGTACAGTGATGAAAACGATTTTTATTTTATGAACCCTAATTCGTTTGAACAAATTAATTTAAGTAAAAATGTTATAGGTGAGAAGGGTAAGCTGCTTTCTGAAAATTTAGAAGTAAGTATAAATTTTTATAATGAAAAACCTCTTAATATAATTCTTCCAAATCAAATTAAATGTAAAATTAATACAACTGATGCTGCTATAAAAGGACAAACTGCTTCCTCATCTTACAAGCCTGCTACCCTAGAAAATGGTTTAAGTATTCAAGTACCACCATTTATTGAAAGTGAAGATACTATCATAATAGATACGAGATCAATGAAATACATAAAAAAAATTTAAAATGAATTCAATATCTCCAAGTTTAAATTTAATGATTAAAGCCTGCGAAAAAGCTTCAAAAGTAATAATAAGAGATTTTGGCGAATTAGAAAACTTACAAGTATCAAAAAAAGGTCCCAAAGATTTTGTAACTAAAACAGATAAAAAGGTAGAAAAAATTTTAATTGAAGAATTATCAAAATCAAAAAAAAATTATTCATTTATAACAGAGGAAACAGGAAAAATTTTAAATAAAAATAAGGACATTTTTTGGGTTATAGATCCTATTGATGGAACAACAAATTTTTTACATGGAGTTCCTCATTTTGCAATATCGATTGCACTGCAACAAAACGATGAAATCATATCAGGCCTTATATTTGATCCTATAAAGAATGAAATTTTTTATGCAGAAAAAGATAACGGTTCCTATTTTAATAACAACAGAGTAAGAGTATCAAAAAAATCAAATATTGACGATTGTTTATTTTCAACAAATTGTGAGGGTATAAAACTAATATATCCAAAGCTCAATTTAAGAAATACAGGTTGTGCAGCACTTGATTTAGCATATGTGGGTTGCGGAAGATTTGATGGGTATTTCCATGATAAAATAAATATTTGGGATATCGCCGCGGGTAAACTCATAATTGAGGAAGCTGGTGGCAAAGTAAACAATATTAATCAATTTAAAATTAATGAAATAGATATTAGAGCTGCAAATCCAAATATTTATAATAAAATGATGGAAATCCTGACTAACTTTTAATTGTTTTTAAAGTAATTTTTGCTATAAGGCAGCCCATGAAAAAAAATATACATCCTAAATATCATACTATAAAAGTAGAGATGACAGATGGATCACAGTTTGAAACTAAGTCTACATGGGGATCGGAAAATGAGGTTTTAAAACTTGAAATAGATCCAAAATCACATTCTGCCTGGACTGGAGGAAAGCAGAAAATTCTTGATAAAGGTAGAATAAGTAAATTTAACAAAAAATTTCAAAATTTTAGATCAGAGAATAAAAGTTAATGTCGAAAGCTCCACTTATGCCTATGGCAACAGCAGTATGGCTTGTTGAAAACACGTCATTAACATTTAAACAAATTGCAGATTTTTGCAAAATGCACGAAGTAGAGGTTCAAGGTATCGCGGATGGCGAAGTTGCAAAAGGTATTGTGGGTTATAATCCTATT
Organism: uncultured Pelagibacteraceae bacterium; assembly: GCA_902541285.1. Lineage (GTDB taxonomy): Bacteria > Pseudomonadota > Alphaproteobacteria > Pelagibacterales > Pelagibacteraceae > Pelagibacter. Next base: position 47,866 of record CACBQD010000006.1, on the reverse strand, counting down.
ATATCAGGACAATTGACAGAAGAAGAAATCAAACTTTCATCTAATGATGAAAATAGATCATTAAATATTATTGATGAAGAGGTTGAAGTAAAAAATACAGATAATAAAGTGAAAAAATATATACCATTATCGAAACGTCAAGATAAGCCTGATTCTGCTCTATGGTTATTAAAAAATCATACTACTTTAAAAGACTCTCAAATAGCAAAGTTAGTTGGTGTAACAAAAAACTCAGTCAGCTCTATTAGGAATAAAAGTTATTGGAATTATAATAGTTTAAATGCAAAAGATCCGGTAGCTATGGGGTTGATTACCCAAAAAGATTTACTAAAAGCAATTGAAAAAGCCGAAAGACGAATTATTAGAGAAAAAAAAGATAAAGAAAAATCAAGCAATCTTAACAAAAACTAAATTTGAAAAATATAGACAAATAATATTTAAAATGCTAATTATGCCAACTTTTTGGAGGTTGTTATTAAAATAGAAGTTAAAGATAATAATGTTGAACAAGCACTGAGAGTTTTAAAAAGAAAACTCCAGAGAGATGGATTTTTTAAAATAATTAAACTAAAAAATAATTACGAAAAACCATCTGAGAAAAAAAAAAGAATTCTTCAAGAAAACATTAAGCGAGTAAAAAAACTTAACAAGCTCAAAAATAGGATTTAATTATCGCGGGGTGGAGCAGCCTGGTAGCTCGCAAGGCTCATAACCTTGAGGTCGGCGGTTCAAATCCGTCCCCCGCAACCAATTATAATATATAATTTGATTTTTTAGAGTCTTTTAAAAATCCTTTAACAGTTTCAACAGTAAGATTTTTGAAACTTTTTCCAAATTTTTCAATTTTTTCAATAATTGAGGGAGGTGCGGTGATTATATGACAACCTAATTTTTTTGCTTGTAAGTAGTTATACGGTTCTCTAGTGCTTGCCCATAATATTTCGACATTTTTATAATTCTTTGACAATTTGATACTTTTTTTAAATTGCGGAATTGGATCTTTGCCAGTATCTGCCATTCTTCCTGCAAATATAGAAATGATAACCTTTGTTCTTTTGTCAATTTTTTTTAAAATTTTTTCTGTTTGTCTTGAATTATAGACGGCTGTAACATTTAATTTAACTTTGTTTTTATTTAAAGAAGAAATAACTTCACCCATAAATTTTCCTTTAGAATTAGTTACCGGAACTTTTACAAATATATTTTTACCCCAGTTGTTAATTTTTTTCCCTTGTAAAATCATATTGCTAGGATCATCAGCAAAAACTTCAAAAGAAATTGGTTTTTTTGTAATATTTAGAATTTCTTTTGAATATTTTGAATAACTTTTAGCACCAGCTTTTCTCATTAAACTTGGGTTGGTTGTAAAGCCTTTAACGATTTTTTTTTTATTAAATTTTCTAATAAGATTAAAATCGGCAATATCACAAAAAATTTTAGTCAATTATAAGCTCTTAACTATTTCTTCAGTCATTTTTTTGGCATCTGCAAACAGCATTAATGTATTATCTCTATAAAAAAGATCATTATCTATTCCAGCATATCCAGGCGATAAACTTCTCTTAACAAATAAAACTGATTTACTTTTTTCTACGTCTAATACTGGCATTCCATAAATAGGACTTTGGGGATCAGACTTAGCAACGGGATTTGTTACATCATTTGCACCAATTACATATGCAACGTCACAGTTTGCAAAATCATTATTTATTTCCTCTAATTCAAATACTTCATCATAAGGTACATTTGCTTCTGCTAATAGTACATTCATATGACCAGGCATTCTTCCAGCAACTGGATGTATTGCGTAAGAAACTTTTACACCATTTTTTTTTAGCGCATCTACCATTTCTCTTAATGCATGTTGAGCTTGTGCAACTGCCATTCCGTAACCAGGTACAATTATAACTGAAGATGCATTTTTCATCAAAAAGGCAGCATCATCTGCATTTCCACTTTTTACAGGTTTTTGTTCTTTGTTATTTTTACCCAAAGCTTGATCGGCCGCTCCCCATCCCCCAAGTATTACGTTAAAGAATGATCTATTCATACCTTTACACATAATATAAGAAAGTATAGCTCCAGATGATCCTACTAAAGCACCTGTGATTATTAAAGCTGTGTTTTCTAAAGTAAAACCTATTCCTGCAGCTGCCCAACCAGAATATGAATTTAACATAGAAATTACCACAGGCATATCTGCTCCACCAATTGGTATTATTAGCAATACGCCAACGATGAAAGATATTAAAACTATTGACCAAAATATATTTGAGGACTGTGATAAACACAGGTAATAAATTAAAAATATAATAGCTAATCCCAAAAATAAATTAATAATATGTTGACCTTTAAAGGTAATAGGTGCACCAGACATTATTCCTCTAAGTTTTAAAAATGCGATTATTGAACCTGAAAAAGTAATAGCGCCAATTGCTGCTCCGAGAGACATTTCAATTAAACTTGCAAGTTTTATGTCTCCTACAATTCCAAGATCAAACGCCTCTGGTTTTAAGAAAGCAGAAATAGCAACGAATACAGCTGCAAGACCAACGAGACTATGAAAGCCAGCAACTAATTCAGGCATAGCTGTCATTGGAATTTTAAATGCAATAAATGCTCCTATAGAACCTCCAATCACTAAAAATAATAATACATATATAAAACCACTACCAAAGATACCTACAGACAAAAATGTGACTATTATTGAAATTGCCATTCCAGCTATACCAAAATAGTTACCCTGTCTTGAAGTTTCCGGTGAAGATAGTCCTCTAAGGGCTAGAATAAATAATATTCCTGATATTAGATAGAAAAATGCTGATAAATTTGCTGACATTTATTTTTTTTTCTTTTTATACATTTGCAACATTCTTTGAGTAACAAGAAAACCTCCAAAAATATTTACAGCTGCCAATAATATTGCAAGAAATCCAAATATATTTGAGGTTTCAAATATATTTTGTGAAGATCCTGCTAATGCAGCTATTATGGCTCCTACAATTATTACTGATGATATTGCGTTAGTAACTGACATCAGTGGAGTATGCAATGATGGCGTCACACTCCAAACAACATAATAACCAACAAAAATTGAAAGAATAAAAATACTTAATCTAAATATAAAAGGATCGATTTCCATTATTTAACCATTGTTTTATTTATTATTTCATCTTCTAAGTTTAAAAAAAAATTTTTTTTCTCTTTGTCAAACAAATTACATAGGAAATTAAAAATATTTTTAGCATAAAGATTAGATGCTGAAACTGGTAATTTGTTCAATATATTTGCATCTCCCATAATTTTTACACCATTATAATCTACTAATTCGTTTACCTTTGTTAATTCAGAATTACCTCCTTGTGAAGCAGCTAAGTCATAAATTACTGAACTACTTTGCATCACATCAATCATATCTTTTTTGATTATTATTGGAGCCTTTTTCCCTGGAATTAAAGCCGTACAAATAACAATATCTATTTTTTTTAGAGTTTCCTTTAGCAATTCCTCTTGTTTTTTTTTAAAGTCTGCTGATACCTCTTTAGCATAACCACCCTCCGTCTCCAAACTTTCGCTACTTTCGACAACTAAGAATTTTCCTCCCAAACTTTCAACTTGCTCTTTAGAGGCTAATCTTACGTCAGTTGCAAAAACAATTGCTCCCATTCTCTTTGCTGTAGCTATCGCCTGCAATCCTGCAACACCTGCACCTACAATCAATACTTTTGCAGCCGAAATTGTTCCAGCGGCAGTCATCATCATCGGTATTGCTTTTTTAAAGTAAGCAAAAGAGTCTACAACTGCTTTATAACCTGCTAGGTTTGCTTGAGATGACAATATATCCATTGATTGTGCTCTTGTAATTCTTGGTAAAAGTTCAAGTGAAAAACATTTTATATCTTTTGATATAATTTCTGCCAGCTTATTTTTATTAGAGTAAGGGTCTAAAACGCCAATTAATATTTGGTCTTTTCTAAGTTTATCTAAATTATTTTCATTAGGGAGTTTCATCTGAATAAGTACTTTAGATTTAGAAATTACCTCATCAGTATTAGAATATATGTTTGCACCTACCGTTTCGTATTCATGGTCAGAAATCCCTAAATGTGTAGCATAATTTTTTGTTATGTTTATCTCAAGTCCTAAAGACTTATATTTTTTTATTATATCTGGAGTAATCGCTACTCTTTTTTCATACTTTAAGTCTTCGCTGATAGATCCAACAAACATCTTATAAAAGGAAAAATGCCATTAATATTAAAATTACTACTACAGCAACCGAGCCCCACAAAACAAATTTTGTAAAATTATTCCAGGTATTTTTATGATTTTCATTATCCATTTATTTTTGACGAGCTTTGAATTTTGGATTCTTTTTATTTATTATATAGACTCTACCTCTTCTCCTAACCAACTTGGAGTTTAGGTCTCTTTTTTTTAGCGATTTTAAAGAACTTGCTATTTTCATATTTTATTTTTTTTCACACTTCTAATAAACGAAGTTATATAATCTTTCAAATTTATTTTTCCATAATGTTTAATAACCTTATTATTAAATGACAAATTTGTCAGTGCTGAAGCATATCTCTCACCAGGTCTTGGGGATAAATATTTAATTTTATGATCAAACATCTTTGCAACTTCTAATATGGAATACTCCTTTTTGTGGCTGATACTATAGTATGCAGATTTATTAGCTCTCCATGCCTTATAACAAATCTTAATTGTATCTGATATGTGGGTAAATCGTCTAGTTTGTGTACCAGGCTTTACTATACTTAATGGTTCTTGTTTAATATATTGATCTTGGAAAATTCCAATAACTGTTGCCATGTCGCCTCTACTAATTTGATTATTTCCATATACGTTATAAAAATATATTATTTCAAAATTAAAATTAAACCATTTTTTTAAATTTTCTAATAATTCTAAATTATTAGATTTAGTAAATGCGTAAGGTGAAAGATTTTTATCATCTCCCTTTTTCCCAAGCGTTGCTGAGGTAGCTGAATAAATTAATTTAATTTTATTAACCAAACAAAATTTAAATACTTCTTTTGTTCCTATTGAATTTGAATCATAACAATCATCAAACTTTATAAAACTTTGATAAATTCTAGAGAATTCTCCAAAATGAAAAATTGCTTTAATTTTCTTTTTTATTTTGTTTAGTAATTTACTTATATTCTTTGTATTTCCGTGAATATATCTTACTCTTTTATTTTTTATATGATTACTAATATTGCCACTCGAATAATTATCTAAACTTATTATTTTTAAGTCAGTTTTTTTTAAGAAATAGTCGATAAGATTTGAACCAACAAAACCAGCTCCACCAGTTACAACAATTGTATTTTTCATTTGGAATGAGCCTGGCAATGTCCTACTCTTCCATGTCTTAAGACAAAGTACCATCGGCGCAGAAAGGCTTGACTTCCGAGTTCGGAATGGGATCGGGTATTACCCTTTCGCAATAATCACCAGGCTTGAAGGATATATATTTGCTTTATGAAAATGTCAAACAATAAAAGAATAAAAAAACATGAAAATGAGATTATTTTATTAATTGTTTTTGTAAATAATCATTAATTGCATTTGACAATCCTGTATCAAAATTAGTCTGTGCTTTCCATCCATAACTATTTGCTAAAGATGAGTCCAAAAGCTTTCTGAAAGTTCCATCTAGATTTTTTTTTTCATTAAATATTTTCAATTTAACTCCCAAATGTCTCATTATATATTTTGCATATTCATTGATACTTTTTTCAAAACCAGTTCCAATATTTATTAAACAAACATCGGTTTTTTTTTTTAGAAAAAATATACACGCGTCAGCTACATCATCACAATAAATTAATTCTCTTAAAGGTTTTCCGCTTCCCCAGATTTTTATATAATCTTTGTTGTTTTTTAATGCTTCAATTATTTTTCTAATTAAAGCAGGTAAAAAATGAGAAGATTTAAGATCATAATTATCGTTTGGCCCATATGAATTACATGGCATCAAGCATTTATAGTTTAAATTATACTGAAAATTATAACTTTCACATAATTTGACACCAGCTATTTTAGCTATTGCATAAGGTTCATTAGTTTTTTCAAGATAACTTGATAGTAAATATTTTTCTTTAATTGGCTGTTTACAATTTTTTGGATATATGCAGCTTGAACCTAAAAAAATTAAATTTTTTACACCATTTTTAAAACTTCCATGAATAACATTATTCTGAATTGCAAGATTTTCGTAAATGAATTCAGCTCTATACTTATTGTTAGCGTTAATGCCACCTACTCTTGCTGCAGCTAAAATCACAGCATCAGGTTTTATTTTTTTTAAATATTTGTCTACTTTTGACTGATTAGTTAAGTCTAAATGTTTCTTTCCAATTGTAAAAATATGCTTAAATTTATGTAGTTTTAGTTTCCTGACTATAGAAGATCCAACCATTCCATTATGACCAGCTACAAATATTTTTGATTTTCTATTTATCATTTTTTAGAATATTCAACTCATAACTAATCATATCCTTAATTAGAGATTTGATGTTATGCTTTGGTTTCCATTTTAAGATTTTTTTTGCTTTTGAATAATCACCTTTTAAAGTATCAACCTCTGCAGGTCTAAAATATTTCTTACTACATTCAATTATACAATTATTATTATTATCGTAGGCCTTTTCTTTAATTCCATTTCCTCTCCATTTAACTTTTATTCTGAGTTCTGTCGCAACCATATTAATAAATTGCTTTATGGTATATTGTTTGCCTGTACATATAACAAAATCATCTGGTTTTTTATTTTGCATTATTTTCCATATTGCTTCTACATAATCGCTAGCATGTCCCCAATCTCTTTTTGAATATAAATTTCCAACAAAAAGTTTTTTTTGTTTTTTATATTTTATCTTACAAAGGGCTTTTACCACTTTTTTTGTTACAAATGTTTCACCTCTTAGAGGGCTTTCGTGGTTAAATAATATTCCATTTGTTGCAAAAATTTTATATGCTTCTCTATAATTTATTGTTATCCAGTGAGAATATAATTTTGCAACTCCATAGGGGCTTCTTGGATAAAATGGAGTTTTCTCAGTTTGAGGAGTTTCAACTACTTTTCCAAACATTTCTGAACTTCCGGCCTGGTAAAATTTGATTTTTTTATTGATTTTAATTATTGCCTCTAAAATTCTTAATGTACCTAAGGCATCTGTATTAGTAGTGTACTCTGGTATTTCAAATGATACACCTACATGAGATTGAGCTGCGAGATTGTATATTTCTGTTGGTTTAACTTTTTTTATGATGTTAAATACTGAGATGGAGTCTGTAATATCTCCATAATGTAAAAAGAATTTAGTCTTTTTTATTAAAGGATCTGAATAGATATCATCAATTCTATAAGAATTTAAATTTGAACTTCTTCTTTTAACACCATGAACTATATAATTTTTTTTTAATAATAATTTTGAAAGATATGCTCCATCTTGACCAGTAACACCAAAAATTAATGCTGTTTTTTTCATGCTTTAAATTAAATGTTTATAAGTGATATACTAATAGATTAATTAATAAAAAAATCTATATTTAAAAAGAGATTTAATTGCTTTAAATCCATCAAGATAAGTAATTTTTTTTCCTTCTTGGTAAGTTCTACCAGAATACTTTATTGGTACTTCAATTATTTCAATTTTTTTTAGTCCAATTTTAGTTGTAATTTCTGGGCAAAAGCTAAAGTCGTTTTCTTTTAACTTAATATTTTTAAAAACATTACTTTTGAACATTTTGTAACAGGTATGAGCATCTGATAAATTTTGGTTGTTTAGAATATTTGACAAAATAGTTAACACATGATTATAAAATATTCTCATAAAAGATGAAAAATTAGTCAATAAATATCTATTTTTTCCAAGAACTCTGGATCCGTATACAACTTTATGACCTAAGCAAATTAATTTCAAAAGTTTCTTGTAATCAACAGGATCATATTCAAGATCTGCATCTTGAATTATAACTACATTTCCAGTAACAATTTTTTGAGCTGTTTTTATTGCTGCTCCTTTACCTTTATTTTTTTTATGTTGGATTAAATTATCAATTTTATTTTTATATTTTTTTAGTACTTCACTAGTTCCGTCTCTTGATCCATCATCAACTACAATAATTTGTTTTTTTATATCTTTAAGTTTAAGGATTTTATTTAATATCTTATTTATTGTGTTTTTTTCGTTGTATACGGGTATAATTATCGATAGTTTTACATCAATTTTTTTCACATAATGGATATACTATTTTTTTCACTATTAACAAACCTTCTTTATTATTGTAGTGGAAGACTATTTATAACAGAAAATAGTACAAGCTGTTATAATCAATTTTATATTTATTTCCTTGGATTTATTGTCATTTCTTTTACGGCACTTTTCTTCAATTTTTTTACAAAACTTAATCCATTGATTAACAGCTTAATTTATTTAGGAATTTTTATTTTATTCATTATCAAATCTAAATTAAAATTAAAAAAAATTGACTTATTATTTTTAATTCTATCAACCATAGTAACTTCTTCATTAATAATATTTAGTAATGTTAATAGGCCAGATGCAGGTTTATACCACTTACCTTATGTATCAATACTGAATGAAAGCAAAATTATATTTGGAATAAGTAATATTCATTTTAGATTTGGACATACATCCATATTACAATACGCTTCTGCAATTAATAACAACTATTTATTTAGAGAAAATGGTATTAGTATACCTCTAGCAAGCATAGTTTCTTTTTTTTATATTTATTTCCTACAAGATTTATTTAAAGTTATAAGAAAAAAAGATAAAATTAATGTAAGTTATATTTTTTCATTATTTATAATAATTTATATTTCATATAAAATAACGAGATATAGCAGCTTTGGTAATGATGCAGTTCCTCATTTAACATTTTTTTATTTAATTTCTTATATTTTAAAAAATAAATTCGAAAGCATTAATTTAAATAAAGTTTTTTTAATCTCTGTATTTATTTTTATTAACAAAACTACTTTAGGGTTAGTATTTATTATTCCTGGTATTATTTTTTTTATAAAGAAAAAATTATTATCAAAAGATGTGGTGAGATTATTTTTTTCATTTCCATCAGTATTTTTATTATTTTGGCTTATCAAAAATTTAATTATATCAGGATGCTTAATATTTCCTGCAAAAATAACTTGTGTTGAAAGTTTTTCTTGGACAAATAATGAGCAAATAATTAACGTTTATAACGAAAGTCAGGCATGGTCTAAAGGATGGCCAGATAGAAAAAATAAAAATATAAATATGTCTAGTTTTAATAAGAATTTTAATTGGATATATGCTTGGAGTAATAAACACTTAAAATACATATTAAAAATAATTGTTCCATATATTATAATTTTAACAATATTAACTTTTTACATAAGGAGTTTTTTGTATGTCGGTTACAAAAAGTGTAATGAATTAGATAAAAGAATTTATTTATCAATAATTACTAGTTTCATAGGTGTTCTTTCATTTTTCTTAATCTTTCCAATCTATCGCTATGGATATTCATTTTTGATAACTTTAATAGCATTAATTTTTATTTTATTTGTAAAAAATATTAAATTTTCAAAAAAGGTTGGTTTATTTTCTTTGATATTTTTTGTTTCAATATTATTTTTTTCACTTAAACAAATACAAAAACTTTACAATAACAATCAAAATAATAGATGGCCAAATATTTATACTCTAAATGAGGATGGTATAATAAATAATTATAAAAGCTCAAAAATAGATAATAAGTTTGAATATTTTCAACCAGTTTCAGGTGATGGTTTGTGCATGTATTCTAAAGCACCATGTACAAACTATTCATTAGATAAATCGATAAAATATGAAGATTTTTTCGGATATTCTTTTTTAGTAATAAAATAAGTTTCTAATATAATTATTAAAATACATTATTTTTTTGTAATTAAGTTTTTATTCAAGAATAAATATTTCAAATTTGATTTTATAAAAGTTTTAAGTGCGTCATCTATTGACTCACAAATTGGTTCATCAATATTGAATGATGTATTGAGTAAACAATAAATTCCTGTTTTGTTTTTGAAAGATTTTAACAAATTATAAAAAATCTCATTGTCTTTTTTAAAAACAGAATGTGCTCGACTTGTCCCATCTATATGGACAACAGCTGGTATTTTACTTTTAATATGATCTTTGACTTTGACTACATAATTCATATATGAACAATCATAATTTTCTTCAAAATATTTATTATAATCATCCTCGCATATTGATGGAGCGAAAGGTCTAAAATTTTCTCTTTTTTTTAAGACTAAATTTATTTCATCAATAACATTTTTATTTGTCGGATTTGCTAAAATTGATCTGTAACCTAAAGCCCTAGGACCCCATTCAGAACTAGATTGAAACCAAGAAATAATTTTATTTAATTTTAAAATATCACTTGCTGAATCAACTAATTCTTCATTATTTTTAAATTTTTTTATTTCAATTTTATTTTGAAATTTATTAAAAGATTTATTTTCTTCTAATTCATCATAAATAAAACTATAGGAAATTTTATCTCTATCTATAAGTTTTAGATTATTTTCTAATTTATTTGATAAATATAATGCTGATCCTACAGCTCCACCAGCATCTCCTGGGTTAGAACCAATATATATATCTTTTAATGCCGTATTATATTTTATTTTTCCTGCCATTTTAGAATTAAAAAAGCATCCTCCAGAAAAACAGGCTTTGTCAATTTTTGTTTCTTTATGAAGATAATTGATTTTATTAAAAATAATTTTTTCAAAAACATTTTGAGCTGAGGCCGCAATATCTGCATGCTCATCCTTCAAATCTTCGTTCTTGTACCTTGTTGGGATGTTGAGTTTTTTTTCAATTTCTTTTGTAAATAAGTCATTAAATATTGGATAACCTGTCTCATTGAATAAATTAAAACCAATTTTGTGATGTTTAAAAAATTTGAGATTTAATTTAAAATTAAATTTTTTATCAATTATTAGCATTTCTTGAATTTGTTTTTCATATTTTGGTTTACCGTAACTAGAGAGTGACATAACTTTATATTCGTCACCATATCTTCTAAAACCTAAGTACTGAGTAAAAGCTTGGTAAAAAATTCCTAGAGAATTTGGAAATACTATTTTATCTATAAGATGAATATTTCCAGAATTTATTTTATAACTTTCAGATGTAGAAAAATCTCCTGATCCATCAATCGTTAATCCCATAGAATCTTTAAAACCAGATAAAAAATATGAATATGAGATATGTGAGAGATGATGAGGAATATCAATAATTTTTTTTAATTTTTTTAATTCTCCAAATTTTCTTAATTCTTTTATTATATCTGTATTCCTTAATTTTTTATCTTTTAAATATCCGATGAGTGAATTAAATCTAAAATTAAACAAGTTAAATTTTAATTTTTCAGAAAAATTATAAATGGTTGATTTATTAGTCGTTACATAATCAATATCTTCTATTTTGATTTTTGAGTTAGTTAATATTTTATCTATGGTTTCTAAAGGGAAACCTGAATAGTGTTTAATTCTATTAAATCTTTCTTCTTCTGAACAAGATATTATTTGTCCATCTCTAATTAATGCAGCTGAACTGTCAGCATGAAATAAATTTAAACCTAGAATAAGCACTATTTTTTATCTAACCTTAACTAAATTTATAAGTTTAAAATCGATTAATTTAAAATATATTTTAAAAAAATAAAAGAAAATGAAATTAAGCTTATAATAATATATTAAAATTTTGAAATCTTCTTTTAACTTCAATTTTAGGTTTTTATAACTTGTACTAAGCCCTCCAAATTCCATTGAAATACTATTGAAATTTAAATGTTTTATTTCATTATAATTTTTACTTAATCTTATGATAAAATCTAAATCCGAGGAAATTTTATAACTTAAGTTATATAATCCAATTTTTTTATAAACTTCCTGACTTAAGAAAAGTGTAGAATGGGGTATTTTAAACAAATTTAAACTAGTAATTTGAGTGATTTTATGTTTCCAAATTCTAACAACATCTCTATTTTTTTTAAAAACAAAATTATTGTAAAATATTTTTGTTCTATTAAAAATATTTCTATTTATTCTACTTAAAATATTATTACTTGCAAAAATATCGCCGCTATTTAATATTCCAATATATTTGCCTTTGCTAATTTTAATAGCAAAATTTAAACTATCGTAATAACTGATATCTTTTCTTTGAATAAATTTGAATTTTTTTTTATGCCTGATTTTTTTTATATTTATTAAAGTGTTATCAGTCGAATATCCATCAACAATAATATACTCAAAATTTTTAAAACTTTGATTTAAGACACTTTTGATAGTTTTAGATATTCCTTTTTCATCATTTTTAACTACAGTTATTATAGTAAATTTAATTTCCATTTTTATTAAATTAAAAAATATCTATTTTTTTGATATTTTTTATTAAATATATTACTAAAATCATAAAAAAATTATCTAATTTAAACTTCTCGTTATTTCATGGAGATTTATTAATTTTTTTTCAAAATTTTCGCTTCTAAAATTTTGAAGCGCATAATTATGAGTAAAACTCTTCATTGCAAACATCTCTTCTTTGCTCATATTATTTATTTCTTTTAATTTATTTGATAAATCGTAAATATTTTTTAAGTTAACAATAAATCCATTCTTACCATCTACTATGATATTTTTAGATGAGCCTGTCATGAAATTAATGACTGGCAAACCAAATGTCATCATTTCATTTGTTGAAATTGAAGCCCACTCTTGAATTGATGGTATTACACCAAAATCTGACTCTGAATATAATTTTTCTAGATCAGATCTTCTTAAATAGTTAAAATATTTATAAGACATCTTAAAATTTTTAAAAGAGTTGATATGTTTATTTTTTAAGTTTCCAATAAAAATAAATTTAATCTTAATTTCTTTTTCTGATAATTGATTTTGAAAATCAATAATCGATTGATACAAGTATTCCCAGCCCTTCCTTGGTTCATCAAATTTTTGTATTGGACAAATAATAATTTTTTTTTCACTATGTTTTTTTATTTTTAAATTAAGTTGTTTATTAAAATTTTTTGTTAAATTTTCAAACTGGATTGGCCAAAAATCAAACTCAACAAATTTAAAATCTAATTCAAGTTTTTTAAAAAAGTTTTTTGAATGATCAGATGGTAACATGAACTTTGGATTTAACTTCTTAAAGTAAGATCTGTAATAAGAATAATTATCAATTGCTATATTTTGGAAACTAGCTTTTAATGCAATACAATTTTTACAACCACTTAGATAATTTTCACATTCATTAACGTATCTACATCCTCCAGTTAATAAATGATTATCCATAGACACAAAAATTACATTGGAATCGCTCTCAACTTTAATCTCATATAACGTCTTTAATGAAATCAAAAATTCAATCCAAGTAACTACTATAATATCAGGTTTAAATTCATTAATTTTTGTTTTTATGTTTTTTTTTGAGTAAACACCTATTGCAGAATTAAAAGAATTAAAATTAAATTTGTCAGAATCTGTCACAAAAAATCTTTTTAATCTATAATAAAATTTTATAATGTAATATTTTATTATAAAAAAAATATTTTTTTCATTTACTAAAGAAATAACTCTGATTTCATGTCTTTTAAAACTATCAATTATTCTTTTAGATGCTATTCCCCCTCCACCTGCACCCAAATATTCTGAGAAAAAAAGGATTTTGTACTTCACGATTAAGCTTATATATATTGTTTTTTAATTAGATATAATTTTATAAAGTAAATGTATTGATATTCAATTAATATATTTGAAGAGAATTGTTAAAAAAAAATTTTTGAAAGAAATGATATTTTTAAATGTAATAACTTTTATTATAATTAGTGTTATTAGTCTTTATATAACTAATATAATTTCACAAAAATTTAATTTATTTGATTATCCAGATAAAAAAAAAATTCATTTGGTTAAAACTCCTAATATTGGTGGATTAGCAATTATTGCGCCAATTATTTTGTCATTTAGTATTTACAATTATTCTAATGAAATACTTATGATTTTTTCATTATCAATAGTTGTAATTTTAATAGGTTTTGTTGATGATCTTATAAATTTTAGAGCTGTTACAAAACTTTCATTGATTGCTATTCCAGTTATTATATTTGTTTACAATATCTCTGACGTACAAAGCTTAGGTAGTTTTTTAATATATGATTTAACTCTAGGAAATTTTGGTTTTATTTTTGCATTTATGTGCATGCTACTACTTATAAACGCAACTAATTATATGGATGGCATAGATGGATTAATAAGTTTACTCGCAATAATATCATTTTTTGGAATGATATCGCTAATTCCAAAAAATGATTGGAACTCTTTAATTCCAATCTTGTGTTTTTTATCAGTTTTTCTATTTTTTAATCTTGGAATTTTTCCAAAACAATTTTTAGGAGACTCAGGAAGTTTGGGAGTTGGGTTTCTTTTGTCCTCTTTTTCAATCTATTACACTCAAGTATTTGATTACATAAATCCTGCCATAATTATTTGGTTTTTAGCTTTTTATGTTTTTGAATTTCTAACAATAAATATAATTAGAATTAAAAATAAACAAAGTGTATTCAAAAAAGATCTTAATTTTATTTTTAATATATTGGAAAAAAAAGTAGGAAAATTAAATACCTTATTATTTTGTTGTATTCTAAAAATATTCTTTTTGATTAATGGCTATAGTTTTAATTTTTTTGAACTGCATGATTTTTCAATTCTGGTTTTTATAATCTATTTTTTTATATATTTATCAATTCGTATCAAATATAATATTAAGGAATTATAGACTAATTATCATTGGATTAATTGTGCGAAAATTATATTTTCTTAGATCATTTATTTCAGCATTAATAGTAAAAACACAGTCAAAAAAATTAAAAAAATCTGTATTTCTCATTTGCCTTAATTCATCTATATCTTGAAATCTTATCTTTGAAAAAAACATTTCATAATTAAAAATATTTAAAACTAGTGAATAATGTCCATTAAGATATTTAGGAAAATTATTTTTATCATAAATTGCGAAAATATTTTTACAGCTAAAATATTTTTTACTCAATAACTTAATTTGATTTCTATTTTCATAATAATTTTTATTTTTTTTATAAGAATAATAAATATTATCAGGCACGAAAAAACCTAAACTTTTTAAAGGAGTTATTGATAAATTGAATATTAGTAGAAAATATAATAGATAAATATTTTTGTTTTTTAATATAAAATATAAAATATAACTCAATAAGAGAATTGACATATACCTTCCAAAAACTAAATAACTTAGTCTTTGAAAATAAATTTTTTCAATATAAATAACTAAAGAATAAAATATTAAAGAAATAATAAAATAAAGAAAAATATCTTTTTTTTTGCTCAAAAAAGATAAAAAAACTATAAGCATTGTCCAAAAAAATATATTTAATGACAAGTTATTTATAATATCTTTTTTATGTATAATAATTTCAATAATTTTATTTAGCGAGACCCCAAAAGATGAATAATATATATTAACTAAAGAAATTTTTTTAATATTTAAAATAAAATTGTAAACTATTTCATTTATTAGATCTAATCGATCAAATAAATTAAATAGAGTCTGCGAGTAAGTCAATTTCTTAAAGAATAGAAATCCTATAGCAACTATAATTATTATAAGTGAAATAAATAATTTTTTTTTGTTATCAAAAAAAAGAAACCTATAGTTTTTCAACAAAATATAAGGCAAAAGTATAATTAAAAATATTATTCCTAACCTATGAACAAAATATACACAAAAAATTAAAAGAATGAGTAAGACTATTCTTTTTTGATCATAACTATTCTCAATTATTAATTTTATAATACATGAAGATAGAATAGCTAAAATTGGATCAGCATATATAGAAACAAATCCAAAACTTAAGTTATTTGTAAGCAAGTAAAATAAAAAAAAATATACAGGAAATAATTTTGTATAAACTTTAAATTTTTTGAATGAATTATCAGCTATATAAAAAAAACCAGCTATTAAAATTACATTATTAGCAAAAATTAAAATATTCTCTTTAAATTCAGCGTATGATATAAAGAATAATTGCCATGATGTTAAAAGAGGTTCGTGATATTTGTTTATTTTGAAACTTTCAGTATCAACATAATAATAAAAATCTTTTACTCTTAAACCCCAGTATGTAAATTCATCTTCATCTAAAAAATATCTATCATAGCATAAGATACTTACAGCGAGATAAGTGCCAATAAACCAGAGATCTAAATTATTAATTTTATATTTATTTAATATAAAATTTAATAGTGAAAATGTTAGTAAAATGAAAAATAGATATTTAAATACAAAAATATAATCAAGAATCAAATTTGAATTTAAATTCAAAAATTTTATTATCTTTAATAACAGAAAACATGAGCAAATAATTATTAAAACTGAGAAAATATACTTTGTATTATTTTCAACTTTGAAATTACTAGTTAAAAAATTGCAAATTGATAAAATTATTAAAAGTATTGATATTGATTGAAAAAAATATAATACCATATCATTAACTAATCGTTATATTTGTAAAGTAAATAGCAACTTAAAACTAAAAAAAATATAAAACCACCATTAAAATATCCTGCCCCCCTTATAAATATTTGGGTAAAAAGAGAAGGGAAAATTATGAATTTATATTCATGTGGAATTTTTTCTGAGAACAAAAATTTTAATATTATAAAGAAAATTAATAAGCTAAAAATTCCAAGTTCTGTTATCATTTTAGCCAGATTATTCGATGCATCAAAAATATTTAATCTTTTAGTTATTGAATTTGTGACTGAAATATCATCAATATTTTTCTTAAAAGCTAAGTGATAATTATTCAGGCCATAACCAAAGGGCTTTTCTAATATTGATAATTTTGCTATATTTAATGAAACTATAAATACTTCACTAGACAAATTTTTTACTTGTGTGTTTTTTTGTTGATTTTTTTTTTGTTTTTTATTTTCATTATTTTTTTTACTGACATTTTCTAATTTATTTTCTTTATTGATATTTTTTTTATTTTCTTCAAGTAATTCGAAATTATTATTTACTTTCCAATTATCAAATTTAATTAGATTGTATAATCTATCGATTGCTCCATCATTAATATTTAAACTATAAAAACTAGAAGCGATTATTAAAAATATTAAAAATTTTTGAATAATATTAAATTTTTTAAAGTAAAAAATTATAAAATAAGTAAAAATAAAAAAAATTGTAAAAAAAATTGTTAAACTAAAATTCAGAATAATAAAAATATAAAATATAATCAAAGATATAAGATAAAAATTAATTTTTTTTACCTTAGTAATCATATAAGCAATCAATGTTGATGAAATAAAACCAAGATGAGAATTCTCTTTAAAAAACTCAAATTTGTCGTTTAATACCGAAAAACAACCTATATAACACTGGTGGTTTTCTAAATGCATATCAATTCTAAAAAATGTATAAAAAATAATATAAAGATAAAAGAAGATTAAAAAAAAATTAAATATTAAGCTTATATTTTTAATTATAGATTCTGAAAAATACCATATTGAAAATATAGATATCCCCAAAAAAATTATAGATTTAAAACTATAGATTTTATCTTTAAAATTAATTTCCTGAAATAATGATTGTAAAATTAATAGTGATATTAAAGATAAATATATAGTAATTAAATAATAATTAATTTTTTTTTTTAAATAAATAAACTCAACAAAGGCTAAAAATAAAGGTATGAAAATAATTAATCTAAAATCAAAATAATCTCTCAAAAAATCAAAAAAAAAAATAAATATTGAAAAAGAAATTATAGTAATTTTATTATAAGTATTAGTTTTAAGCATATTATTAATCATAACATATATTTTTATTTTAATAGATTTTAAGTTAATTTTTTAATTTCTAAACAAAATTTAAAGTTTTTTATGATGATTATTAAAAATTATCGATTTCTGTAAAAAAAAGATGAGAAGCGTAGTTACAATTATTGCAATAATAAAATTTATAGTATTTGAAACAAGATATCCAAAATTGATCAAGCGCCACACTACAACAAATGATATAAATGAAGCAAATAATGTATTTCGTGTGAATATTATTGTTATTTTTTCATAAATAATAAAAATTAGAGAAATAAAAAAAATACCAAAGAATAAAAAAAAACCAGAACCTGTATAATATAAATAACCAAATATTCCTGGAAGAATTACCTGATTTGAATTTTTATAAGATTTAAATCTTTTCTGTTTTGCTAAGAATTTTTCTTCATAAAAACTTTGTTTTTCTAATCCTGTTTCAGATAGAGATTTCTTAATAAGATCGAAACCTAAAATTTTTTTGTTGCTGTAAGTGGTAATTATACCCTCAATACCTATCGATCTTGTAAGTAGAAGATTAAATAATTCTGGTGCTCGTAGGAATTTCTCATTTTCACTAATTTTACATTTATATTCTTTATTAGTTGATCTGTTATTTTCATGCATAACATATTCTGATGATCTTAATTTATTAGTTACAAAATTTGATAATAAAAAAGTTAAAACTAAAAAAAGAACAGATATAAAAAAAAAATTTTTTATTTTTATTGATTTTTTTTCATTTGTTAAAACTAATAAATATCCAAGAAAAATTGAACTTGTGTATAAAATCATATTTCTACTCAGCATAGAAGTATTTGTAATGAAACCTTCAGCACATAGTAAAAATAATATGATATATATATTTTTTTGATTTAGAATATGCAAATTATAAATAATAAAACATAATGCTGCCCCAAAACCCACATTATATAAATAAGGCAGAAAAATGCTTTCTAAATAAAAAAAAGTATTACTAGGAAGTAGTCCTTTTTGGTAAAAGTTAAAATTTATATTTATAAGAATAATAATTAAATAAGAAATTAAAATTAAAAATAATAAAAAAAAAAAGGTTTTTTTTTTTATTAATAACTTATCAATTAATAAAGTGCTTAAATTTTTATTATGAAAAAAAGTGGAGACTAAGATACTTAAAAGGAAACCCATACATCCAATGCTGGAAATTACAAGAATTAGATCAAAATTATTTTGATTAAAATCACATAATGCTCTTCCGTCAAAAATTGAGTGAAATCTATATATATTGCTTTCAAAAATGCTGAATTTAAACCAAAATCCTAGCCATATTAATAATCCAAAAAATATCTCATAAAAAGAAGTTTTTCTTAATATAATATTGAAAATTAGTAGGTTAAACAAAATTGTAAAAAGAATATATATAATCTTATTTCCCTGATAATTTACTAATGTTGGAATAAATAAAAATAATATAGATAAGCAAAAAGATCCTAAAATTAATTTATAAACTTTACTATTTTTTTCTAAATATAGTCTCATAAATTTATGACTTTATTTCTTAAATATGTATATTGATTTCTTAAATATGTATATTGAATTTATAATTATTTTATCAGTTAATTAAAGAAAAGTGCAATATGTCAGTAAATAGAAAAAAATTTTACGAGAAGATCATAAATAAGGTTATAAGTGATAAAACTTCTAAAATTCTAGTTGTCGGTGCTACTGAATATGATTCAAATATTTTTAAAGAAAATAAATTTTTAAATGTGACTATTGGTAACCTAGATGAAAAGTCAAATTACATGCCTCACAAACATTCATTACAAGATATGAGAAATTTAAAGTTAGAAAATAATAGTTTTGATTATGTGGTGGCAAATGCATGCATTCATCATACATCAAGACCTCACCAAGCCGTCTTAGAAATGTATAGAGTTTCAAAAAAAGGTATAATTGTAATTGAAGGTAATGACAGTTATTTCATAAAATTAGCTAATTATCTAAATATATCTCAAGAATATGAATTGTCTGCTGTAATAAATAAAGATCATTCATATGACAAAGGGGGTGTAGATAATACAAATATACCCAACTTTGTTTATAGGTGGACTGAAAGAGAGATATATAAATTGATTTCAAGTTATGAACCACAATATAAACATAAAATACAATATTTTTATGATATTGATTTCGAAGGTTATAAAACTGTAAGAAAACTAGGTTATAAAAAAATAGTCTTATCAATTTTTGAAGTTTTTGCAAAGCTATATTTTAAGATTTTTTATAAAGAAAAAAACTTGTTCTGTTTTTTTATAAATAAAGAAAATAGAAAAGCTCAATCTTGGCTAGAAAATAAAACTTAAAAATATTTTTTAATAAGTTATTTATGAAAAAAAAAATTTCTTTTCTTATTCTGGTAAATAATGAAGCAAAAACTATAAAAAAAGAAATCTCTGATATTTTAAAATTAAAAAAAAAAATAAACTTTAGATTAATAATAGTCCAGGACGGTAGTAGTGATGGAACATATGAAATACTAAATAAATTGATCAAAAAGGATATAAGATTATTTAATAAAAGAGATAGAATGGGTTATTATAATGCTTTCAGAAAAGGGGTAGAATTGTCTGAAGGAGATGTAATATTTTTTTCTGATACTGGTGGAAAATATGATTATAAAAATTTTATAAAATTTTATAAATATTATGAAAAAAAAAATTTAGATTTATTGGCTTGTTATAGAATTGATAGGGAGGATAAATTGCTGAGAAGGATTTTAACATTATTTTATACAATTATAATTAATTCTATTTTTTTTTTAAATTTTAAAGATTACGATTGTGGATTTAAAATTTTTAATAGGTCAAAACTACTTAAAATTTTAAAAAACTATAATTTTGATAAAAATCTAATAACTTCTCAAATTTTTTTATATTTTGTAAAAAATAAATTTAATATTTTACAACTTCCAATTAAATATAAAGAAAAAAAAAATAGGAACTCAAGAGGAATACCTACAAATAAAATAATTCCAATTATAATAAGATCCTTATTTAATCTTATTAGAATAAGATTAGATAATAAAACTTCTTGATCCAAAATCCTCAAAATCAAAATTAATTTGTTCTAGTTTTTCTAGGCTTTTTTTAACTTTTCTTTGATTATTTTTTTCTACAAAAAATAAAAAATAACCTCCTCCACCTGCACCAAGTAATTTACCACCTGTTGCACCAGCTTTTATTGCAGTGTCATAAATTTCATTAATCTTTAAATTTGAGACTTTATTAGAAAGGTCTTTTTTAATTGCCCAATTTTCATCTAGTATTTTTCCTAAATTATTAATTTCGCCAGAAATAAGTTCTTTTTCAAAATTGTCTACTAAATTTATTAATTTATAAAAATGTTTAAACTGTTTTTTATTTCTCCTAATTTTTAACAAAATCTTGTCTGCTCTTCTATTTATACCTGTATAAAACATCATGATATTATTTTTAAAATATTTTAATCTATTTTTTGATAATCTCAGTTTTTTTACAATCACACCTTTTTTTTTAAACTCTATTTTGTTAAAGCCACCAAACGCAGTGGAGTATTGATCTTGCATACCGATTGGCTTATTACATTTTTCTACTTCAATTTTACATGCAATTTTCGCTAATTCTAATTTTGAAAAATTCTTGCTTTTAAATTTACCTACAGCATTTGCTAAACCAACGGTCAGTGCACTTGATGATCCAAGACCACTACCAGATGATGGAATATCTGCAGATGTTACTACTTCTATGCCTTTATTTAATTTAAAATGTTTAAGTGTTTCTCTTATTAATTCATGTCTCAATAAATTTATGTTAGATACATTTTCAGTTTCTGAGTATGATACCCTTAAATTTTGATCATGCTTTTTATTTAATAATACATAAAGATATTTATTGATTGAACTAACTATAACTTTTCCGTCAGCTTCAAAATTAGTAAAATAGTCAGTACCCCCACCTACAAAACTCATTCTTAAAGGTGTTTTTGACAAGATCATAATAAATGTTAAATATCAGTATCATGAAATTTCCAAAGAAAAAATATAAAAATGTGGAAGATTTTTTTTTAGATTATTTTACTAGTTTAAATTCTAGTCTTTCTTCAATTAATTATATAAATTTAAAAAAAATAATAAAATTATTAAATAAAACTTATACTGAAGAAAAAAATAAATTATTTGTATGTGGAAATGGGGGGTCAGCTGCTTTATCAGAACATTTTGCTTGCGATCATCAAAAAATATTATTTGAAACAAAAAAATTTAAGCCATGTATTATAAGCCTAGTATCTAATTCTGCACTCGGAACAGCTATTTCTAATGATGTGAATTATAAATCTGTTTTTTCTGAGCAATTGAAACAAATGGCAAGCAAGAAAGATATTTTATTAGTAATTAGTTCATCTGGAAACTCTCAAAATATTGTTCAAGCATTAAAATGGGCAAATAAAAATGAAATGACCACAATATCCTTTACAGGATTTGATGGAGGAATAGCGAAAAAAATATCTAAGATTAATTTACACATCAATTCATCTAATTATGGCATTGTAGAGGCTAATCATCAATCTTTGATAAATATCATATCACAATATCTAAAATTGAATGCAATTGATGAAAATAAAATAAATAAAATTAATTTTTAAAAATACTATCAATTGCGTCTTTTAAATTTTTGTATTTAATAATATTATTTAATTTTATTTTTTCTCCAACTTGTATAAATTTAATTTTTGTTTTTTTTGCAGCTATTAAATCATTTACTGTATCACCTATCATAAAAGATTTTTTTTTATTTATATTTAAATCACTAATAGCCCTTAATAACATTCCATTATTAGGTTTTCGCCATGAACAAGTTCTTTTAAATTTTTTTATCTCGCCTTTATGACCTTTTTCAGGATGACATGGACAATAATAGATCATATCTAAATAAGATCCCTTATAACCAAGTAAGCTCTCAAGTTTTTTAAAATCTTTCATGAGTTTATTTATTGAGATAAAACCCTTTGCGACTGCTGGCTGATTTGTTATTAAAACTGCTAAAAAACCTTTATCATTAATTTTTTTAATTGCTTCAAATGTACCATTTATAAATTTATGAGGACTTTGATATTTATAATTATATTTATCAGGATTTATAACTCCATCTTTATCTAAAAATACAGCAGGAATTTTAGAATTTAAGTTTCCTTTTTTAAATTTATCTGTATTAAATTCTTTAATAGCAGTTTTGTATCTATATGGAGTACCAATATCTTTTGCATATTCTCTGCTCTTATAACTAAAGATTTTTATATTTTTTTTTTTTAAAATTTTTGGTAAAAAATTTTTACTAAAATCTTGATAATCTTTTTTACCTAAATAGCGCAATAATTTTTTTTTAATAATGTAGATTCCAGATAAACATAAATTTCCAACGTATTTTTTTTTAGAATATTTGTTATGAAAATTAGTTACTCGGGAATTTGCATTTACTTCAACTATATCACTATCATGAGGATGATTATTTGGATGGGTAAATAATGTAAGATCACTCTTTTTAAAATTATGAAATTTAATAAATTTTTTTAGATCGATATTAAATAATATATCACTGTATATTACTAAAATATCTTTTATTTTATAGTTTTTGAGAGCTTTTAAACAACCAGCTGTACCCAGCTTTTTACTTTCTTTAATAAATATAAACTTATTTTTTTTAATTGATTTTAATTCATTAAAGATGTTCTTATCATTTTCTTTAATAGATAAAAAAATTTTTTTATTAATTTTAGATATCTTTGTTATTTGATGTTTTAATAATGTTTTATTATTAATTTTTAATAAAGATTTTTGTTTGTTTTTAGATAATGATTTTATTCTTTTTCCATCTCCTCCTGCTAAAATCAGAACATCCATTATTTTTCTAATTCAGAGATGGTTTTTTTAATAGCATCTAATGAACTTAAAGAAAACTTATATCCAAGCTGATTAATTTTTTTTGTTGAATAGCTGTATTTAGGTACATCACCTTTCCATCCAGAATTTTTTTTTTCAAATTTTATTTTTTTTTTATAATTAAATTTCTCAACTAATAACTCTACAATTTTATTTACTTCTACACCCTTATCATTATTGCCAATGTTGTAGTAATTCACAAAACTTTTATGCATATGATTTTTAACATATAACATACAGTCAACTATTTCAGATCCATGAGAATAAGGTTTGCGTTGTTTTCCATTTCCAAGAACTTGAAGATACTTTCTTTTTTTATTTTTTATTTTATTTGATAAATCGAATATTACACCATGCGTAAGTTTCTCTCCCACAACATTGGGTAATCTAAAAATAAAACTTTTAACATTATTTAAATACGAAAATGAAGATAACATTGCTTCAGATGCAAGTTTCATTGAACCATAATTGCTACATGAATATAAAGCTGGCATATTTTCATTTATCATTTTTTTTACATCCCCAAAAACCGCAGAGGAAGACGTAAAAATAATTTTTGATTTATATTTCAAATTTTTTTTTATGAAATTTAAAATATAATAAGTTGTCATAAAAGTATTTTTGTAATCAATTTCTGAATTTAAAATTCCACTTTTAATGTCTGAATTAGCAGCTAGATGCCAAATTTCATCTAATTTTTTTTTTTTTAATAATTTTGATAATTTTTTGTTTTGTATTTTTTTACTGAGATCAATATTAAAAAATATAAAATTTTTTTGTTTAAAATACTCCTTAATATTTGATTTTTTACCTAGAGTAAAATTATCAATACCAATAATAAAATTTTTATTATTTTTGATTAATCTTGTCAAAAGTTCAGACCCGATCATTCCAGCTACTCCAGTTACTAATATGGTTTTTTTTTTCATATTAAAAATTTTCTAGCTTTCTCATATGCCTGTGCGATTACTTGATCTGAATTTAAATATTCCCAACTTCCCCATCTTCCAAGAAAATCAAAGCCTTTTTTTTCATAGTAATTAAGTAGCATATCGACATTTTTTCTATGATTTAGATTGTATATTACATACGCATATTTAAATTTTTTAATAGATTTGAAATTTATATCTTTTTTTTTATTTACAAAATTTAATTTTTTTAAACCCTCATAGATTCTATTAAATAATTGCTGATTATTCATTTTTCCAATTTTACTATTTTTTTTAAAAGTTATTTCGATTTGGAAAGTCGTTGATCCTTTTAAAGAGTAATTTTTACCAAGAAAATCTAACTTTGAAATTCTATGAAAAATTATATTTTTATTCGGCACCATTAAAGCAAAATTTTTTCCTGCTATATTCCCTTTAATATTAAACATAGCAATAATAATTGAATTATACTGAAGAGATCTTGAGATTTTTTTTATTTTATCATTTTTTTCTAAATATTTGTAAAATTCATTTAAAGGTATTGTTGAAAATATTTTATCATAATTGAATATACCTTTATTTGTTTTTATTAAATATTTTTTATTCTTAGTTTTAATACTCATTAACTTTGTTGAAGTAAGTATTTTTACTTTACTATTTAATTTTGATTTAAATGCAGTAAATAAACTTTCAATTCCACCTTTTTTTGGATAATGAAAATATAATTGATGTTTGTACCCCTCGGTTATAATTCCTTTTGCACTTTTTATTATATCCTCGTTGGGTGGTCTAGGTATTC
Source organism: uncultured Pelagibacteraceae bacterium (assembly GCA_902541285.1). Lineage (GTDB taxonomy): Bacteria > Pseudomonadota > Alphaproteobacteria > Pelagibacterales > Pelagibacteraceae > Pelagibacter. Next base: position 22,226 of record CACBQD010000006.1, on the reverse strand, counting down.
TTTCTACCATTTGTGTATCTAGTTTTGATGGATTCATTTTCCATATCTTATTGTTGTATGGTCCTAAATATAATTTAAATATACCCTCCCCAAAATTTTTTAAAAAAAAATCTTTCATTGTTTTTGGTGCTATTTTAGAAAACTTATTTTTTAAAAACTTATTTAATGCAAATTGTAAATCTTTTTTTGGTAGTTTATATAATTCATTTTCAAATGGATATTTTATTAAAGTATTTTTGTCATAAATAATCTTATTTGAACGTTTTAAAGAATTTTTATTTTTTCCCAAAATATTTAAAATTAATTTGAGAATTTTTTTATTTTTTGAAAAAATAATGTGTGGTCCGACATCATAAAAAATCTTATTTATTTCATATGACCTGAGTAATCCACCAACCTTTTCTTCTTTCTCTAAAATAGTAATTTGTTTTATCTGTTTTTTTTGTTGGATAAATTTAGCTAAAGAAATTGAAGCTATTCCACCACCTAATATTAGTATTCTCATTTTAATTCCTTAAATTTAAAATTTGATTTAATCTTGTGGTTAATATTGGCAACCATATAGGAAAACTGTGAGTAATGTATCTTGCTGTATTTTCTATACCACCTAAAAAACCAAACAAAATTAAAGATATTGGAACCAAAAATTCTATTCTTTGATTTTTATAAATATTTTCTATATCTGAATTCCAAAATATATATGGAGATACAGATATAATTAAAGGTAGTAAACTACCAGATATAGCAGATTTATCATAAAAAATTTTTAACATTTGATGAAAATCAAATTTAAATTCATAAAATTGGAAATAATTTTTTCCAAATTTAATTAAAAAATAATAAAATATACTTGTAATAACAGCTGAGACCAAAAGAATTAAATATTTTTTTTGATCTTGTTGAGTAAAAATTCTTAAAAAAAATAAAATTCCTAAAATATAAAATATTTTTTCACTAACTAAAAAAGATAACATAATGAGCGGTATAGAAACTTTTAAATTATTTAAAAAAAATAATATAAATATAAAATATAAAACTACAAATCTGTCTATTGTAAAATGGTCTAGGGATTTTAATATTGCATAACACAATATTAAACTCAAGTACCCTTCGGCCTTAGACTTACCTAACTTTATAGTTTGATAAGCAAAAAAAGTGACTAAAATTAAAACTAATATAAAATAATTGCCAACTGCAACTGCATTAGTTGCGCAAATATATTCTTGTGTAAGATCCTGGCTAATATTTGTAAGAGTTAAACATGGAAAAGTTTTATAAATAATAAAATAAAAAAATATAGGTATTAATCTTACTGCAGATGGCAAGGTTAGTTTATACATTTCTTCCGATGTTGCAAAATAAAGAACTTGATTTTGATAAAAATCGTAAGGCACAAAATTTGTAAGCATCATTCTGTAAGTATAAAGATATTCTCTAAAAAATAACAAAATTAAAATAATAAAAAATATGAATAGATTGATGATATTTTTTTTGCTAATCATTGTAATAAAATTTAATTTGTTTAATAAACTATTTTAATTAATAAGTTAAACACAAAAAATATAATATTTATTTTTTTATACAAAACAAATGAAGTATATTAATGATACAGTAATTTGTATATTTGCCTGTAATAGAGTAACTAGCCTGCAAAATTTACTGAATGATTTAAAAAAAAATAATAATTATCAAAAATATTCTTATTTTTTTTTTATTGATATTCCTAAAGAGAAGATTAATTTAAATATACACGATCAAATATTTCAAATAATAAAAAATTTCAAAAAAAAATTAAAGGTAAGAATAATATATAGGAAGAGAAATTTGGGACTTAGTAAAAATATAATTGAAGGGATTAATTATGTAAAAAAAAAGTATAAAAAACTTATATTATTAGAAGACGATTTAAGAGTTTCAAAAAACTATATAAATTTTATACAAAAAAATTTAGATAAATATGAAAATGACAAACAAATATACTCTATTTCAGGTTACGTTTTTCCGAAAAAAATTTTTAGTTTAAGAGATAAGGATAAATCAATTTTTTTATGTAAAAGACCAAATTCTTGGGGTTGGGCAACTTGGTCTTCAAAATGGAACAAAGTTAATTTTAGTAATAAAAAATTTAAAAATATTTACAAAAATAAAAGTAAATTAAAGGTGCTAGAGGATTATGGCAACGATTTAGAATTCATATTGAGAGACACATTAAGTGGTAGAATAAATTCTTGGGCTATAAAGTGGACGATTTATCATATTCTCAACTCAAAATATTGCATTTTTCCAATTAAGACACTAGTCAATGAAGAGGGTTATAAACACATGCCAACTAATAATAGATTTAAATCAGACAAATTTAATCACAAAAGAATTAATTCTTACAAATTATCCAAAAAAATTAAAATCTTAACAGAAAATGATGACATTAAGATGCAATTTAAAAAGATATATAATTTTGCATTTTACAAGAGAATTTACAAAAAATTTATTAATTAATTTCCTCTAAATTAATTATCTGATCAAAGTATCTTAAATTATCTTTATTATGAGTAATGAGAATTAATGTAATTTGTTTTTTTAATTTTAAAAATTCTTGTAATATTTCTTCTTGTAACTCAACATTTAATGAGTTGAGACTTTCATCTAGCACTATTATCTCCTTATTAAAATATAAAGATCTTGCTAATGAAATTCTCTGAGCTTGACCACCAGATAAATTTTTCCCATCTTCACTAATTATGTAATCATAATTTAAATTATTTTGTTGGATAAATTTATCAAGTTTAACCTGTTCTAATATTATTTTAAGCTTACTTTCATCTGTGTCTTTTAATTCTTTATTAAATGTAATGTTTTCTAGAATAGAACCTTTAAATATAAAATTTTGTTGAGGGATATAAGATATTTTCTTTTGCCATTGATATAAATTTTTATGAATATTAATTTTATCACCAATTAATATTTGGCCAGTTTTTGGTTTTATTAATCCGCAAAATAAATCAATCAAAGTGGTTTTACCAACTCCAGAAGGACCAACAATTGCAACAAATTCATTTTTTTTTATTTTAATATTAAAATTTTCAAAAACTTTTTTTCCATTTTTAAAATTGAAATTTACATCAACAAAGTTCAAATTTTCAAAATAAATATCTTCTCCATCAAAATTTGATTGAGTGTCAAAAAACTCATCTCCAATTTTAATTTGTTCGTAAATTTTGTTTATACTGTATGTTGAGCCAAGAATATTTCCAATTGAATTAAATATATTGTAAATTAATGGTATAGATCTAGCTGATGCTATACCAAAAACACCTAATAATGTGACACTATTAGGATTAATGGATCCGTCTAGAATAATTGAGAAAATAAAAATTGAGGCAATTATGATAATAAAACTTATTTCTAAAATAACTTTTGGTAATAAAAGAATAGACTCATAATTATACTCTGATTTTCCAGATTTTTGATTATTTTCCTCGAAATAACTTAGGAATTTATTTTGTTGTTGCAAAATTTTTAAAGTTTTAAAACCATTTATCATTTGCTTAGTTAATTCAACGAACTTTTCATCAGCTTCACCAAAATTACTTCCAAAAATTTCTATTTTTCTTCTAACAAAAATAAAATAGAAAAAATAACTACCCAATAAAATCAAAATTATTAAAGAGAATAACTTTACACTTGTAATAAACATTAAAAAAATAATTGTTATAAAAATTAATGAGTCTGAAATTAAAGTAAATATTTTTACAACAGTATTTTGTGCGAAAATTCTTGTCACATGTCCTATTTGATGGAAAACCTCCGATGATTTAATTTCAGAGATTTTTTCTAAAGTAAGTGAATTAAATTTTTTTATAAATCTTAATCTTAAATGTTTTTGAATTTCTGTACCTTCTTTAATAATTTTACTCGCAATAAAATAAGAGAATACCGATCTAAAAGTGAATGCTAAAACAAACAATATAAAAAAAAAAATAATAATAATATTTAAATCATAGGAAGAAATTAAATTTTCAAATCCAAATTTATAAAGATAATTTTCTAAGTTATTTGGACTTAAAATTCCTAAAATAATAGGTCCTACCGAACCTATACCAATTACCTCAAAAAAAGACGAAATAATTCCACCAAATGAAATGAGAAAAAGTCTAACTTTTTGTTTTTTTTTTAAAATAAAATTAATTTTTTTTAAATTTTCAAACACTATTTTTGATTATTTTTATTAATTATTTTCTTTATATAATTGTAATAACTTGTATTAATTTTTTGTTTTTTTAAAATTTTAATTAAAAAATTTTTTGATATCCATTTATTATTAAGAGCTATTTCTTCTAAACATGCGATCTTAAAACCTTGTAGCTTTTCAACTGAGTAAACGAAATTACTTGCTGATATTAAACTTTCAGGGGTTCCTGTATCAAGCCATGCAATACCTCTTCCCATTTTAAAGGCTTTTAATTTTTTTTTTTTTAAATAAATCTTGTTAATATCACTGATTTCTAATTCATTTCTTTTCGAAGGTTTTAATTTTTTTACATAATCTACAACACTGTTTTCGTAAAAATACATACCTGGAATAATAAAATTTGACTTTGGTTTTTTTGGTTTTTCATCAATAGAAATAATTTTATTTTTTCTAAAGTTTATAACGCCAAAGTCTTTAGGATTGTTTACTTGAATTGCTAGTATTCTTGCTCCTGATTTTGTATTTTTTGCTTTTAAAATAGTTTTAGCTAAACTTTGTCCATAAAAAAAATTGTCACCTAAAGTGAGACACACATTTTCTTTTCCAATAAACTCTTTTCCAATTTTAAATGCTTCTGGGATTCCATTTGGATGTTTTTGAATACTGTAACTTATCTTGATACCAAAATTTTCTCCATTACCTAGAATTTTTTTAAAATTTTTTAAATCATTTTCTTTACATATAATCAAAATGTCTTTTATTTTTGCTAAAAATAGTAGAGATAAAGAATAATAAATTACAGGCTTATCAAAAATGGGTAGAAAATGCTTAGATATAGAATTTGTAATTGGTCTAAATCTTGATCCTTCTCCACCAGCTAACAATATACCTTTCATTATTTTTTTTTATAATTTTGTATGTACCAATTAACTGTTATTTTTAATTTTTGTTTAAAATTTTTTTTGAATTTCCAGCCAAGTTGGTCGATAATTTTTTTATTTGAAATATTATACTTAAAGTCATGACCCGGTCTATCTTTAACAAACTTGACTAATTTGAAACTATTTTGATTACTGTTTGTGATTTTATCATAAATTGTGCATATCATTTTCACAAGCTTTATATTTGGCAGTAGATTTCGCGTAGTTATATTGTAATTTTCGCCAACTTTTCCGTTTTGTATAATTTTATATATTGCATCAGCCGTATCTTCAACAAATAACCAATCTCTTACTTGCTTTCCCCTACCATAAATAGGAATTCTCTTTTTATTTATACAGCACGTAACTATTACAGGTATAAGTTTTTCTAAATATTGAAATGGACCAAAATTATTTGAAGGGTGAACAATAATAGTTTTTAAATTATAAGTTTTATTAAAACTTCTTACCAAATGATCTGCCGAAGCTTTAGATGCTGAATATGGTGAATTTGGAGTGTATTTTGAATTTTCGTTAAAAGTTTTTTTTGATTTAGTTGAACCAAATACTTCATCTGTTGAAATTTGAACGAATTTAGTTTTTTTTATCAAATTTAAATTTTTAATAGATTTCAATATATTAAATGTACCAATAATATTTGATTTAATAAAAACTGATGGATCCACAATTGATCTATCTACATGTGTTTCTGCAGCAAAATTAATAATATAATCAGGTTTAATTTTACTTATTATATTTTTTAATTTTAAATAATTTGATATATCTATTTTGTAAAATTTATACGAGGAAATTTTTATTAATTTTTTATTGTGATCAAATGAAGCATAAGTTTTTTTATCAATATTAAATATATTAATATTTTTATTCTTAATTGCTTTTTTAATAAATGTTGAGCCAATGAAACCCAAACCACCTGTAACAATTATATTCATAAATTATTTTATATCAGATGATTAAAAAAACAAAACGATTAAAAAAAAAAAAAATAATTAATGACAAAGGTACATTAATTCTTAACAAAAATATTTTAAAAAATTTTAATTTAAAAAGATTTTTTTTAATTAAATCAGATAAAAAACTTATAAGAGGTGAGCATGGACACAAAAATTGTAACCAAATATTTCTATCTCTATGTGACTCAATTACGTTAGAAGTTGAAAATAAAATAAGTAAAAAAAATTTCATACTAAAAAAATATGACTCAATATTTGTGCCAAAGAAGAATTGGATACGTATCAAGTTTAAAAAATATAACTCTGAATTGCTTGTTTTATGTGATAAAGATTTTGATAAAAAGGATTATTTTTATAGTTTAGATAAAATTTAGCATTTTAATCAAATTTTTAATAGATTTTTCTATAGTAAATTTTTTATTTGTGTTAGTTCCATAAAAATTTTTCTTTAATTCAAAACTTGTTTTATTCATAGACTTTGAATTAATAATTTTTATTTTTGCAGGAATAAATTTTTTTATTTTGTCAATTATTTCTTTAGTAGATAGATTTTCAGTTAAAAGGTTTATAGTTCTACCGTCTATTTGAACTGAATTATTTTTTATAAAGAACAAAATATTTTCAACAAGCTCTTCTATAGAAAGATAAGGTCTAACCTGGTTATATGCAGTACTCCATACAGGAAGTTTTTTGTTTAATTTAGAATATAAACAAAATTTATTTACCACTGTATGAAATTTCATACCTTCAGAATATCCTACAACTGTGGCTAGCCTTAAAATCAAAAATTTATTTATTTTTTTTTTTATATAATTTTCTTCTTTTAATTTACATTTTGCATATGGTGTTTTTGGGAATAATTCTGTACTTTCCTCAGTTAGAAATACATCTTTTTTTTTTCTTGGCGTATATAAGCTGGTTGTTGAAGGAAAAATTAGTGGAATATTATATTTTTTGCAAGCTAATACAATATTTTTTGTAGAGCCAAAATTATTTTCTATAATATTAACTGATTTATCAAAGCTTTTTTCTTGATCAGTATATCCCGATAAATGAATTACTATATTCGATTTTTTAAAAATATCAGGTTTAAATTTTTTACTTAAATCAATTTTAATAAAGTTCAATCTATTAAAATATTTTCTTTCTAGAAATTTGAAAAAAATATTTATCGTTGAAGTACTCAAATTATCTATAACTACAACTTTATTCTTTTTATTATATAAAAGTTTGGGTATTAAAGATGTTCCGATATGACCTAGTCCACCAGTAATTACTATTTTATTCATATTAATTTAAAATCTGTTTTATTAATTATTTTCAAATATTTTTAATTTTTTATTTTTAATTTCTAGTTTTTATTATGTGACCAAATTTATTATTAGTTAAAAGTAAGTTAAATGATAAATTTTTTATTATTTTGTAATTCTTATTTTCTTTTAAAAACTTATCCAATGCTGTTTTAGGATTTTTTTTTTTATTCCATTCTCGTATTCTATGTTTTTGGATTGGAATATAATTTATTACAGTATCTCCAACGATTATTAGATCATTTTTATTTAAAATTTTATCATAAAATCTTAATTCGTTTAAAACATGCTCCTCAGTATGATTTGAGTCTAAATGAACTAAGCATTTATTATTACCTTTAATTTTTTTAAATTTTTTTGTCAATTTTTCGTCGATAGAAGATGTTTTTATAATTTGGACAGAATTTGATTTTTTTTTATTTAGTCTATCTCTTAAATCTTTTGGAATAAAAATATCAACACCAATAATTTTTTTAATATTAGCTTTTTCTTTAATTGTATCCAAATAAAGTAACATACCACCCCAAGCGATACCAATTTCAAAAATTATTGTTGGTTTGTATTTAAATATAATTTCTTGGATTTTAATAATATCTTCAGGAGTCTGTAGCATTGGTTCATTCATCCAAGTGTGTTGGTATGACCAATTATTTCTATCGGAATGAACAATTAGCTGATTTGCTAATTTTTGAACTTTAGAGTTGTTTGACATTTTTTTTTTATAAAGTTCAGAGTTTTTAAAAAACTGTTTTCTAGAAATTATTTTCTTTTTCATATATGTATTTTTTAATGAATGTATTAATAACGGGACAAAGAGGTTTCATTGGAAAGAATATATACACTAGATTTCTCAAAAAATCTAAAATTAAAAAAATTTTTTTCAAAAATTGTACAAAATTATCTCTAGAAGAATTTGAAAACAAAATTGAAAAAATTTTTTTTAAATTTAAACCTGATATAGTTATACATGCAGCTACTTATTTCTCTAATAAGCGTGGACTTTCTGAGAAAAAAAAGTGTATGAGAGTGAATTATATATATTCGAAAAAATTTTTTGAAATATGTGAAAAAAATTTAATCAAAAAATTTGTTTACTTTGGTTCAGTTCATGAATATGAAAAAAATAAGAGCAAACTATATCCATATCTCTTATCTAAAAAAAAATTTACAAATTACATTTCGAAAAGAAAAAAGTTTACGAGGATACTTGGTATTTATCTTTTCAACACTTTTGGAGATAATGATAATAGGAGTAAATTTTATACAAAACTTATAAAAAAACCTAATGAAAAATTAATATTCTATAAAAAATTAAAACTTAATTTTATAAATGTAAGTAATTTAACAAAACATATTTTTAAACTTTGTAATAGGAATTGGGATTTCTCCAATAAAAAGATTTGTATATGCAATAAAAAATTTATCAAAGTTAATGATCTAAATAAAATTAAGAATATCAGTATTCTTTTTAATAAAAAAAATAAAGATACTATAGAAGAAAATAAAATTATATTACCATTTCAAAAAATTTTCTTAAAAAGTAATAGTAATGATTTAATAAATTATTTGAAAATGTCTTTAAATCGAGATTTTAACAAAGATTAAATGTTTTATTATTTTAAATCGCTAAAAAATCTTTTTTCGTTTTTTATTTTTATTATAAGCTTAATTTTAATTTTTTTTTTTCTTAAAAAAGTTGATTTTGATAAATTTCAACTTTTATTAATAAATCTAAATAATAATATTTTTTTTTCATCATATATAATTTGTATAGTCCAAACACTACTAAATGTTAAAAAATTTACCTTACTCTTAGGAAAAAAAATTAAAGAACAAAAACTTTTAAAAATATTTTTTATCTCAAGTTTTTTAAATTTTATATTACCTTTTAAATTAGGGGAAGTAAAAAAAATTTATTTATTAAAGAAATTTTTTAAAATCAATTATTTAAAAAATTTAGAAATAATGATTGTCGATAAGTTTTTTGAGATAACTGTTTATGTTTTTTTATCTATTTTCATTATTTTTTATTTAAATGAGATTAAGTTAACCTACATACTTTTAACAATATTATTTGTTTTGGTCTATTTTTTAATTTTAAAAAATATTCAGTATTTATTTAACTTAATAAAAGTTAACATATTATATAAATTGGGAAAAATATTTTTAAAATATACAAAAAATAATAAAAATTTTCATGTTATTTTATTTATAAATATAATATTTATTTTCTTAACTTTTGTTCACTTCTATATTTTTGTTAAATTTTTAGAAGTTGATAATTTTTCATTTTTTAAAATCATTTCATTTGTAAGCTTAATATCACTAATTGGATTTATACCCATAACTTATAATGGTATTGGTTTTAGAGAGTTTTTTATCCTATTAATTTTTAGCAAATTATTGTCTCCTGAGGAAATTATATTGATTTCAATATTCTTTATAAGCAGAGGTATTCCATCAGCTATAATGGGAGTGTTTTTTTACATAGAATATTTGATTAGAAAAAAATAATTAATTACTTTTTATATCTTCTAAAAAAATTATATATTGTCCAGATGGAAAAAAAAATAATTAGTATTTGTATACCTATCTTAAACGAAGAAGAAAATATTAAATCAATTTATGAAAAAATAAAAAATATTTTTGTTAAATATAGTAAAGTTTATAAGTATGAAATTATATTCACAGATAATAACAGTTCAGATAATAGTTTTGAAATTATAAAAAAAATAAACTTGACTGATAAAAATGTAAAATGTTTTTCATTCTCAAATAATATAGGAAAAGAAAGATCATTAATAAACGCATATAAATTAGCAAACGGATCAGCAGCTATTCAATTAGACTGCGACTTACAAGATCCTCCAGAATTGATTGAAGAATTCATAAAAAAATGGGAAGAAGGGTATGATTATGTTTATGGAATTAGAAAAAATAGAAAAGAAAATTTTATAATAAAAAATTTAAGAAAAGCTTTCTATAGAACTATTAATTTTTTAAGTCATTCTGAGTTAAAAAATGATGTTGGAGATTTCTCGTTAATTGATGAAAAAATTATCAAAATAATTAAATCTATGGATGAACGTGACACTTATTTAAGGGGATTTATTTACTCTTTAGGTTTTAAGAATTATGGAATAGAGCATGTAAGAGAGGAAAGAAAAGCTGGAAAGACTAAATTTAATTTTTTTAAATATATAATGGAATCATTTAAAAATATTACAAATCATACTATAGCCCCGCTAAGAATGGCTACATTGTTTGGATTAATGATTTCCTTTTTTTCTGTAGTAGGATTAATTTATTATTTTATTCAAAAAATTTTTGACCCTGCTAGTAGTCCTCAAGGCTTTACAACTTTAGTTTTTCTGATGCTGATAATACTTGCTTTAAACAGTATTTTTATTGGTATTATTGGAGAATACGTTGGAAAAATTTATAATCAATTAAAAAAATTTGATAAAACAATAATTATAAAAAGTATTGAATAATTTTTTTAAAAATTAAAAATATGAGTGCGGTAAGGTCTGATATAGGTATAGAAAAAATTTATAGAATTTTTTCAAGATATATTGTTAATAAAATAATAAATACTAAAATAACTCCAAATAACCTTTCTTATTTATCATTTTTTTTAATAGTTGTTTCTCTGCCATTTATTATTTTTAAAGGAAATAATTATTTTAATTTAATTAGTTTTATTTTAATAAATTTATCTCTTATTTTTGATTGTGCTGATGGAGATCTAGCAATTAAAAAAAAATTGCAGTCTTCGTTTGGTGCTCATTTGGATTGTACATTAGATAGGCTTGCAGATAATTTTTTTATTTTAGCAATTATATCCTCAAATTATATATTCGAGAATAATATTTATTTTTTAATTTGTGGACTTATTTTTATTAGTTTTAGATTTTGTATAGATAATATTTATTTTTCTATGATAGTTTTTTTACCTAAATTTGATCAAAACAATTTAAGAAAGAGTACTTTTTTTAAATTAATTGAATATTTTATATTTACAAGAACAAATATGTTATTTTGGGGATCATGCTTTATAATTTTAAACCTTCACAAGGAGTATCTTCTGTTGATGAGCGTCTATACTCTGCTCTATTATTTTATTTTACTAATTTATACATATCTTAGGTCATAAAAAAGTTATATTCCCTTTAAATCCCAAGTTTTATATTTTTTCCATATTTTTTCCAACTCAGTTTTATCTTTTAAAGTATCAATAGATCTCCAAAAGTCATTGTGTCTATAAATAGATACGTTATTTTTTTTTATAAGTTGAGAGAGTGGCTCGGCCTCAAAATATTCCTTAACACTACTTAATTGACTAATTACATTTGTATTTAACACGAAGAAACCAGCATTTATCCAGTTATTATTTTTATCGACTCTTTTTTTTTCATTAAATGATACAAGAATGTTTTTTTTTATGTTAGCAATTCCATATCTATTTTTTGGTCTGGTCACACACATTGTAACTTTTTTTTTACTTTTAATGTGGGATTTAAGGAGTTTTTTTAAGTTTATATTTGATACCCCATCACTATATGTAAGAAAAAAAGATTTTTCATTTTTCAAATAATTTTTTATTAGCTTAATTCTGCCTGCGGTTCCTGTATCTAGACCTGTATTTACAAAAGTTATTTTCCATTTTCTGTTAAACTTTTTTTCAAAAAAAAATTTGTTTTTTGAAAAATCTATCGAAAAATCTAAATTATTGTTATAATAATCAACAAAATATTTTTTTATAAGATTTCCCTTATAACCGAGACATACAATAAAATCATTAATTCCATGTTTAGAAAATTGATCTATGATGTGCTCTATTAATGTTTTGCCACCTACTTCTACTAAAGCTTTAGGCTTAGTTTGTGTCTCTTCAAATAATCTAGTACCGAGTCCACCTGCTAATATTACACATTTCATATATTTCAAAATTTATTTTTTAATAATTAAAAGATATTATACTTATATATTTCAAATTTACAGACATCTCCTAATTATTTTTTTTAATTATGTCATAGATATCTTTTCCATCTATTTTTATTGGATTATTTCCTAATCTTAATAAATTTATGCCTTTTATTATTTCTTCAGAATTATTTTTTAAATTAATATTTAAATTGAGCAAATTATCTTCAAGATTTGCTTTTTTTTTTATTGATGAAATTTTTGATGTAAAATTTTCAATATTTTTTACTTCAAAAATTCTGAAAATTAAATCAAACCTTTTTTTTAAGTCAAATTTTGTTTCTGATCTTTCTAAATTATCAAAATTAAATTTAAAAAAATTTTCAAAAAAAAGACTTACTGCATGACCGTGGCTAATTTGAAATAAAGATGTAAATGGATATGATGTTGCATGTGGAGCAGTTGTTTTAGATATGCTAATCGCCTTTCCTGCCAAATTAGATGCTATACTCATTTCAGTAGCGTTTATTTTATTTGGATTGTCTAAAAATGATATAAAACTCTTCGTTGAGATTTCTAAGGATTTTGTTGCATATTCGACACTTTTAGAATTTGATTTTTTTGAAATCAATGATTCTAAAGCTTGTGCGATAGCATCAAACCCGGCTGATGCTTTAATTTTTTTTGGTGCAGAAATTAAAAATTCTGGGATTAAAAAAAAATTATCTGGTATTAATAACTCACTTTCAAAAGAATGTTTAATTCCATCTACATAAATTACTGCATTTGAAGTAACCTCAGCTCCAGATCCTGCAGTAGTTGGGATTACTGCTAGTTTTGTATATTTTTTTTTAAATGGATATACATAATTTTTTATTAGTTCTGCAAGATCAGGTCTTACATCGACGACATTTGCTATTTTAGCATAATCAATAATCGCCCCACCACCAACTGCTAAAATTAAATCTGGTTTAAAATTTTTTACATTTATAATAATTTCTATCAGTTCTTTAAGAATAGGTAATTCGGATTTTTTGTAAAAAATATTAATTTCTTTCTCAGAAAGCATTGCTTTAAAAAGTTCTTTTGCACCAGAGGTTTCATAAGATTTTTTTCCACACAAAACAAATATTTTTTTATGTTTTTTGTCGTTAATGAATTTTTTTATATCCTCAATAGAATTGATCATTTAACTCATAAATTCATTTTTTATTTTAATCAAATCTGTTGGTCTAGGAAGTTTTTTTATTTTACTTTTAGAGACTTGTACCTCTAAAAAACCTAAATTTTTTTCGTACAGAAATTTTTTAATATTTTGATTTAAATTTTTTTTACTTTTTATAGAATGAAATTTTTTAAATCCTAAACTTTTCGAAAGTTTTTCAAAATCAATATTATTTGTGTAAGTGCTTTGGCCACCCACAGAATCATGAGTATTATTATTTAACAAAATATATTTAAAATTTTTATTTGCAAAAGTTCCTGCTGTTTTTATTGAACCTAAATGCATTATAAGTGATCCGTCACCATCTATACAAATAATTTTTTTTTTGTTGAACAGAGAATATCCAAGAGCTACAGAAGAAGTATGCCCCATGCCACCAACCATATAAAAATCTTTACTATTTTTGAATTTATATTTATCCTTTATATACATTAATTCTCTTGAATTATATCCTGTACTAGAAATAATCTTTGTTTGATTTTTTATATTCTTTAATAAATTTTTTAAAAAAAACTCTTTGTCTAAATTATAAAAATTCTTTTTTGCTTTAATTTTTTTATTTTTTTCAAGAGTGCCCTGCTCTATTAAGCAAGCTACTATGGATTTATCTTTTTTCGCTACTTTAATTTGTTTGTGAAATTTATTTAAATCAGAAGTTGATCGTAAAACGGTATATTTTATATTAAGTAGTTTTAAAATTTGTTTAGTAATTTTACCTTTTACATTATGTTGAGGTTCATCTTTAATTCGTGGAGAGCCTCTCCATCCAATTATTAAAATTAATGGAATGGAATATACTTTTTTATGAGCTATTGAGATTAATGGGTTTAAAGCATTAGATAAACCAGAATTTTGCATGTAAATAGCAGGTAATTTTTTTGTAGATAGATAATGGCCAATACCAATTGAGACGGCTGAGCCTTCATTTGTTGCAATAATATGTTTTTTTTTATTTTTACTTTGCAGTGAAAAAGAAAGTTCCTTTAAAATACTGTCTGGGACTCCAGTATAAAAATCTATACCATTTTTTTTTAATAAATTAATTAAAGTAGTAACTTTAATCATTTTTAACTAAATTAATTATTTCTTTAATTGAAATAATTTTTTTATCAGCTTCGAAAGCTCTTTTATTTTTTAATATGGTTCGTGCTGTATTTTGCATAGCGGGATAAGCAGCTCTTAATAATTGATTGGCATAGATAACTAATTTAAAGCCATTTTTTATTAAATCTTTTTCATAAACTTTTGAATATGTAGATGGAACAGAAACTAAAGGTTTAAAATTCTTACTTTTTTTAAATTCTTTAGCAAATGAAAAAATTTGAGCAGGTGTTTTTTCCTTACTGTGTATTAAAATAGCATCTGCTCCAGCTTTTGAGTAAATTTCTGCCCTGTGTAAAGCATCTTTTAGACTTTTACCCACTATAAAACTTTCAATTCTAGCTATAACCATAAAATCTTGTGACTGTCTTGAGTTACAAATTTTTTTAATTTTTTTTGCAAAAAGTTGTGGTTTATCTTGTTTAGCCCCAGATTGATCTTTGAATAGTGAATTTTTTTTAAGACCTACTTTATCCTCCATAATAATTGCAGATGCCCCTGATCTCTCTAAAGATCTAACTAAAAATGGTAAATGTTCTATCTGGCCACCATTATCTGCGTCAAAAACTAGTGGTTTAGCTGTTACATCCATCATATCGTTTAAAGATGCAATCCGAGCAGAAAATGATAGTGAGGAATTATCAGGAAGACCTTTAGTTGCAGAGTCAGTCAAACTTGATGACCACATTCCATCAAATTCAACAACCTTTTTATTTTTTTCAACATTAATTTTATCAATAATTAATCCGGTAAGAGAATTATGAGACTCTAAAATTCTTACAATTTCTTTTGAATTAATCAATCTTTTTAATCTTGAAACTCTATTTTCTGGTGAATAAATTAAATTGTTCATTTCTTTCTTGATTAAAGTAGATGATATATTTTTTGTATATTTTGGTTCTATTAGTTTGCCAGACCATTTTTTTAATGTTTTTATTACTCTTTCTCTTGTTTTTTTTTGAACACCTGTTTTCCAATCATCTCCGTGAACCACATAATCAGGTTTTATTAATTTTAAATTATATATGTAATCTAATGTATCCTGAGGTATTACTTTTTTTACATATCTAATATTTTCTATTACAACTTTCCTTTTTTCATAATTTAAGTAAGGAATATTTTTGTAACTTGCAATTGCCTGATCTGTCAAAAGTCCAACAATAACATTTCCATATCTATTGGCAGTTTTAAGAATATTAATATGTCCTTTATGGAGAATATCAGCAGCTAAACCAACATATACAGTTTTTTTTTTCATTATCTAAGTTTTTAATTTATTTATTGGATAAATACAAAATAATAAATTTTTGACAGTAATAAAGTAAATTTTAATTAAATTTAAAACTATTTCTCTTCTAAAGCTTTAAGTTTATTTTTACTTCTTATTTTATCTTTATAATATTGTGAATATTTTGATTTGTCTTTTAGTTTTGTATAGGTGTAGTAAAGAATTCTTCTGCTATGATTTGTATTATTTTTTTTGGACTGATGAGGACATTTATTTGAAAAAAAAACCATATCTCCCTCATTTAAATTAATAAGATTAAACTTTGTCTTTTTTAAAGTCTTTTCACTTAAAGCTGGAGTTCCATCCATTTTTGTTTTTTTAAATAAATCTTCAAAACTACCTTTATGAAAATTTGAAAGTTCAATAGATCCATTACGCTTGTTGCATTTATCGAGTGCAATTAAACAATTTACAAAAAAATCAGTATACTCATACCATCCGTTTTTTTTTTCATTTTTTTGGTTAGTAAATTTAAATACTCCGTCAAAATGAGCATAAAATCCATCACCACCTGGTGGCTTTGCATTAAATTTATCTTTGAAAATTACAAATTTTTCTGCAAAAACTCTTTTTAATATTAATAAGATTTTATGATTTAAATCACTTAAAGTTTTACCTTTGTTGTAAAGTCTTTCAATTCTTCTAAGGTTGCCCCTGGTGTCAGTATATTTATCAGTATTTTTTGCTTTATAAATCTCTACCAATAATTTTTTAATTGTACTTTTTTTAATTACACTTCTAACTACAAAGTAACCTTTTTTAAAAAATAATTCTTTATTTTGATTATAATTATTTTGATTCATTTAAGCTTTATACTTTTCAAAAATAATTTGGCAGTATCATAACTATGCTGCTTTATGTTTTTTGAATTATAATAAAGATGGTACCATTTTTCAATGTCGTACATCATTTCTTTATACGAGAAAGATGGTTTCCACTTAATAATTTTTCTAATTTTTTTACTATTAAGTAATAAAAATTTTTTTTCTATATTATTTTTATATTTAGATTTAATTTTAAACTCTTTTTTTTTTAAAAAGAAAGAACATATTTTTTTAACTGAAATTCTGGTATTATTTGGCGCAACATTCCAATTTTGAAATTTATTTGTCATATAAGTATATTGAGCAATTAATAAATATGCATGAATGACATCATATACATGTTGCCATGGTCTAATTGCATTTAAATTTCTAATATTAAATTTTTTATTTTTATACTTAGAAAGAACAATATCTGTGATTAATCTGTATTTTCCCCAATCACCACCTCCAATTATATTACCACTACGTATTGTTGAAATTTTAATATTATTAGAAAAGTATTTTTGATAAGAATTAACCATTATTTCAGCAACAGCCTTTGATGCACTGTAAACATCATCTCCACCTAATGAACTTTCTTCATTAAATAATGCATTTTTTTTTTGTTTATTTGTGTAGCATTTATCTGATGTAATTATATTAACTGTAATTTTTTTTTTGTAATGTCTTAATATTTCTAAAAGATTCAAAACTCCAAATGAATTTGTTTTATAAGTTTTAATCGGGTTTCGATGACAATCTAATACAATAGCATTTGCCGCTAAATGAAAAATAATATCAGGTTTTTCTTTATAGATTATTTTTTTTAAGTTATTGTAATTATTAATGTCTCCATTATGTAAACGAATATTATTTTTTAAGCCTAGCACATTAAAAAGATTGGGTTTAGAAGGTGGTGAAAGAGAGTATCCAATAACTCTAGACCTCAAAATATTTAAAAAAATTATCAGCCATGATCCGCTGAAACCAGTACAGCCAGTAATTAAAACTTTTTTGTTTTTCCAAAATTTTGTATTTAACAACATTAGATCTTAATTTATGCATAATTATGTTTACTTACAATATTTCTTTACACAACTTTTAATTTTATTTTTTGGATATAATTTAACCAACAGAACTGTAATTGGATACTTAACAGCCTTATTTACAATTGCATTATCTATCTCTTTTTTATTTCGAATTTTACCTGGCTATGTATATTTTATCACTTACGCAGTGTTAATTTTAAATTTATTTATTTTTATTTATAAAAAAAAATACATTTTTTTTTTACAAGACATCATTAAAAATAAAACAAAAATTATAATTTTTTTAATTATAAATGTTTTTTTTCTATTATTATTACATCAATTTCATTTTAAAAACTTAGTTTATGAATCTCATGATGTAGTATACTGGAGTCCATCAATTGAACTTTATTATTCTGATTATATAGGTAACATAAAAAATTTTACTTATTTTCCATCAAGATTAACAGCGCATCCTCTTTTTCCAACATCTGTACTTACCGCATCTTCAATTTTAATTTCGGATTTAAATTTAATCTCTCTATTAGAAGCAAGATACCTTTTAATATGTAGTATTCTTACAGCAATTTGTTTTTTCTTTTACCAGGCTAATAAAAATATGAGTAAAATAAAATATATATTAATATTTATATTATTTGTAATTTTATTGTTTGTATTTGAAAATTTTTTTTCATATTCGTTATCATTTTCTGGCATTTTTTCTTTAATTATTTTTTTTATTTTTTTATTTAATTTTGATAATGACGATGAGCCAAATATTAAATTTAATTCATATTTGGCATTAATACTTACTGTGACAAAACCAGGTATAATTTTTATTTTTCTTATTTTCCCAATTTACTATTTTTTCAAATATAAGTTTATAAGAAAAGATTTTTTATTTTATATTTTATCTTTTTTAGTTTTTCTAAATTTATTAACATGGGTATTAGTCCAATCACCTGTTGCTAATTCAAAAATAGCCTTTTTTAATCCTTTTAACTTAAGTGAATATTTTCAATCTTTATTAATAGTAGGTTGGATACCTTCAGGTTTTATAACTCAAAATATAGAAAATATTACAAACTCTAGTCAATATATTTTAAATTTCGAGAAAAATGAAACCAACCTAAAAAATATTTTAGAAGCTTACAAAATAAATTTTCTCAAAATCAATTATGATTTATATAAAATACTAATTGTTTTTATTTATTTTTTTGTAATTCCTTTTTATTTAATTACGAAAAATTTTAAAAAAAATAATATTTTTTCTTATTTTTTAATTTTCTCGCTTTTAATTATAATTTTTTTAAGAAATGAAAATATGTTTGGCAATAAAACCACTTCACAAGTTGCTCATATATTATATGTGCTACCAGCTTTATTCACATACCTTCTTATCAAATCATTTAACAAATATAATTATAATAAATTTAATTTTTTTATTTTATTTTTTGGAATAATTATTTTTTCAAATTTAAACTTGAATTTTGGTGAAAAAGTTTTTTCAAATCGTAACAAAACCCCTGAGAGTATAGTTTATTCCGATTTTCTAAATTCAAAAAATAGCTTATATGCCAGTAAAGGTTTTTTATCAAATTTAGTTGTTGCGTCTAAAGCTGATGTGTTAAAAAATGAAATTTATTCTCTAATGACTGCGAAAAGAATAAATTATCAAGAATATAATAAATTTAGTGTAAATTTTAGACCAATTATTCTCCCATGGTCAATAGATCGCTATCATGACTATATCTGGAATTCATCAATTATAAAAAAAAATAGAAAATCTAAATAAAATACTAAATTTTAAAAATTACTCTTCCAGAATAATTATTTTTTAATAGTTTTTTAAAAATTTTTGAGGACAAACTAAATTTATATTCAGTGTATAAATTAATTAAATTTTTATCATTGTTATATCTAAAAATATTTTTCCAAATTTTCTTTCTAATTGCAAGATTTGCACTTTCAGCATTTATACCTACTATTCTTACTTGTCTTAATATGAAAGGAAGAATATTTATTATTGAATGATTGCTTCTAATATTTCCAATTGAAATTAAAGCGCCGTTTAAATGTAAAGTTTTTATACTATTTGCAAGTATGCTACCTCCCAAATTATCTATTATTGCGCCGTATTTTTTTTTTAATAGTGGTAGATTGATGGCTTTATCAAATTCTTCATAATTTATAATCTCATTTGCACCCACTAATTTTAATTTTTTTTTATTTTTTTTTATATTTGTTGTGGCTGCAGTAATTTTATAACCAAGTTTATTTAAAATAAATGTTGAAAATAAACCGACACCTCCTGATGCACCTGTAATTAAAATTGGATATTTTTTATTTATTTTTAGATTTTTTAACTCATTTATTGCAATCATTGCTGTAAATCCAGCTGTTCCAAAAACAACAGGCAGTTTAATATTTATGTTTGAAGGTATTTTTTCTACAAATTTAGAGGAAACGACAAAATAATTTGACATTGTTCCAAAAGAATTAATTCCTACTGGCCTTGCAATAACCATTACTTTATCGCCAAATTTAAATTTTTTTGAATTTGAATAATATATTTTACCTGTGCAATCTATACCTGGTACATGTGGATATGACCTTACTAAACCTGGGTTTCCTTTACCAATTAGTATATCTTTATAATTAAAAGAATTAAATTCTACTTTAATAATTACTTCATCTTTTTTCAAATTTTTTAAAATTAACTTTTTTAGTGAATAAGTATATGTATTTTTTTTCTTTATAATAACTAAAGATTTTGATGATAATTCTAAATTTTTATAATCTTTCATAATTTAGTTTAAATTAAATGCTGTTGGATCAATATATTTAAATTTACCGTTTGAAATTATTTTATCTTTTAAAAAAACTGAATTTTTTGCAATTATTACTCCATGTTTATTTGAGATTATTTTTGAAATTATTTTAATAGTGCATGGTTTAGATATTTTAAAAAAATAATTGCTTTCACATTTTACAATGAAATATTTTTTTATTTTTTTATTTTCTTTATAAAGGTTAACTATAGTTGTTTGAAGCATTGCTTCTGTTAGCAAAGTACCTGGCATAACTGGATCATTATTAAAAAAATGTGATTTAAAAAACCATTCTTTTTTTTTTATTTTTTTTTCACCCTCAGCGATTTTATTCATCTGGATTACTTTTATCTTATCAATCATTAAAAATGGATCATTAATTTTCAAAATATTTTTTATTTGAGATTTTTTATAGATTTTCTTCATTAATCAGCAACAATTCTTGAGAGCGAATAAATTAGATCCTTTCCATCCCAAACAAAACTCATATCTAAAGATCTTCCTATTGGAACTATTCTATAAACTCCCAAAGCTCCAGTTTCTAATATAGATCTGTTTATCATCTCTTTATCTAACCCAAAAAAACTAATCGTCTGACATTTTTTTGAAATTATTTTTTTTATATCGCCCATTTTTTTTAAATCTATTTCTACAAATGAACCGTTGTATGGTCTAATTTTTTCTATTTCCGTATTAAATTCTTTAAGTTTTATTTTTACTAAATTAAATTTTTCAAACTGTGATTTAAATCTTATTTTTGATCTAGCTGCAATTACAGATAAATTTGATATTTTTTCATTAGTGATTGCTAGATCATATTCAAATTTTTTGTCGATTATTTTCGAAAAAAATTTGTAAAATTTTATTTTTGCCTCATTTTTTTTTTTTCCGAACCAAACTATTGCTTGAGGTGATGAACAACCTTTTTGATCCATTATATAAGAGTCATTATAAAATTTTTCTACAACCCTATTAAGTTCTGAATTACTTGAATTTATAATTTTCTCACTTCCCAAAATTGCTAATGAATATCTATCAGGAAAGGTTATATCGACACAGCCTGGAGACGTATAAAATTTTTTAAATTGAGTAATGGTGTTATCCCCTCCCCATATTAATCTTGCATCTGCAATTTTTGAAAAATACTGTGATATTTCGTCAGATTTTTCATATCTTATTAGACAAATTTTATTTTGTAAAAAAATGAATTTTTTTTTTTTTAAAGATCTATTTAAAATATTACATAGTATCTCGGTTTGAATGAATTTTTTTGATGGAAGTCTAAGGATATTGTTATTTCCAGATAGCAATCCAAAAACCAATGAATACGCAAAATTCATAGGTATGTTTGAAGGTGACAAGTGAAAAACGATGCCATTTCCTAACATTTTATTTTTTAAATTATATTGTAGTGAAATTTTTAAAATATTTTTTTTTCTAATCCAAAACGCAAAAGTTACTAAATCTTTAAATTCAAAATTTTTCTTATCCTTAAATATTTCTTGAGATATATAATCTAAAAAATTTATGATTTTTTGATCAAAAATTTTATGGACTTTTTCAGAAATTTTTTTTTTTCCTACAATCACATTAATTTTTTTATTAATTTTAAGTATCACTACATCCTCTTT
>CACBQD010000005.1 GCA_902541285.1 uncultured Pelagibacteraceae bacterium | reverse complement strand
TGAATTATTATCTAAAGTTTATATAAATCTAATCGATCAAAAAGAACCTATATTTCAATTCCAAAAAGAAATAATTAAAAAAGGAAACGAAAATAATGAAGAAATAATTTATTCAAAAAAAATAATAAAACCTTCAAAACAAGAGCTAGAGAATCATAGAGAATTTATGAAAAGAGAATTCAAAAGAAATTTCTTTAATTAAGTTTTTGTTGGTAGAGTTTTTCAAAATCAATTTTTTTATCTAACTTCATATCTGGGAAACCAGCATCTTTAATTGACTTTAAAAAAATTCTTTCTAAATTTGGATAAATATCATTTTGTAAATCACAAAGTATAAGCTTTTCTAATTCGTCTTTTTTCATTTCTTTATTTTTTAATTTAATTACAGTTGCATATGAAATTTCAAAATATGATTTTCTTTTATTTTCACTTTTATCTTTGTAATTTAAATTTGTAATAACTTCGATAGTCTGATCTTTGATTGGATTTGTAGATATATTCAAACCAAGAGTATATTTTGTAATATTTTCTCTACTAAACAAAAATGTTTCAGCGTTAGGTATTTCAACCGAAAGATCTTTAATATAATTGAGCACTATTTCATAATTTTTTGTCATTATCGTCACTTATATCCTCATAATCACCTTCAATATAATTATTTTTTTTTTTATTTTTATTAATGTTTGTTTTTACAAATCTACTAAGTAAAATTTTTCGCGTAAAAGGAATAACTAGAAGTATACCTACTAAATCTGTAGCAAATCCAGGCAAAATCAAAAGGAAAGCTGCAAATGCAAGAGTTGCCCCTGATACAATTTCATATACTGGCATCTCATTTTTTACTATTTGTCCAATTCCTGATTTAAGAGTATTAAAGCCCTCATACCTTACATAAGCAACACCAACTATTGCTGTCGTCAAAATTAACAAAACTGTATTAAATGCTCCTATTTGTGATCCTATTTTGATAAATAAATATATTTCAATAAGCGGAATGCCTATAATTAAAATTAATGCTGTGTTCATTTGTCTATTATTTAATTAGCAGGTTGAAATTTATCAACATAGTAAATATTATACATATATGAGTTATAGCTTTGAGTACATCGATATCATTCTTCTGGCAATGATTGCTGGTTTCATTTTTTTAAGATTGAGAGGAATTTTAGGGAAAAAAACAGGTTTCGAGGAAGATATCGAGTCAAGCTTTGCTCATGAGGCCCCACCTTCGAAACCAACAGTTGATTTGAATGCTAGTACATTTGATGAAAATGCAAAAAAAGAATTTGTAAAGGGAGCAAAAATTGCATACGAGACGATTATAACAAATTTTGCAAAGGGAACATTAAAAGATATCAAAACTCTGTTAGATAAAAGTGTTTATCAACAATTTGAAGATGCAATTAAAGATAGACAATCAAAAAAATATTCTTCTGAAACAACATTTATTGGAATTAGTTCTGCAGAAATAAAACAACATGAACAAAATAAGAATATGCTTGAAGTAACAATCGAATTCGTTAGTGAGATAATTTCCTGTGTAAAAGACAAAGATAATAAAGTAATAGCAGGCGATCCAGAAAAAATAAAAAAGGTATTAGATACTTGGAAATTTTCAAAAGATAGCAGATCTTCAAATCCTAACTGGTTATTAATTGATACTCAAGCTTGACAAATAAGCTATCAGATAAAGATAAAAAAGATTGGGAAAAATTTTTAGATAGTTCAGAAAAACTTCATAATAAAGATGTGGATCAGATAAATAATCAGATTATTTCTGAAAGAACTATAGATCTTCATGGTTATACTTTGGAAGAAGCTAACAAAAAAATTTCAGAATTTATTGAAAATTGTTACACAAATAAAGTAAAAAAAATTAATGTGATTACTGGTAAGGGAATGAGATCTAAAAATTTAAATGATCCTTATCAATCTAAAGATTTAAGTATTTTAAAACATTCAGTGCCAGAATATATTAAAAATAATTCTGAATTAATGAGTAAAATAATCAATATTGATTTTGAATCAGTTAATAGTCCATCGAAAGGTAATTTTAATATATTTTTGAAAACTATAAAATAAACTTTGAAAGATCAGTATCTTTTACTAATTCGCCAATATTATCTTTTATATATTTACCATCTACGGTAATTTTTTCTCCAGCCCTATCTGTTGCTGTAAAACTAATTTCATCTAATACTCTCTCTATTATAGTATGTAATCTTCTTGCTCCAATATTTTCTACTGATGAATTCACTTCACTTGCTATATGAGCAATTGTATTAATTCCATCTTCAGTAAATTCTAAATCTACGTTTTCAGTTTTTAAAAGTGCCTTGTACTGTTTGATTAAACTATTATCAGGTTCTTTTAATATTCTGATAAAATCCTGACTATTTAGTGCATCAAGCTCAACTCTTATAGGTAATCTTCCTTGTAATTCCGGCAAAAGATCAGATGGTTTTGCTAATTGAAAGGCACCTGAAGCAATAAATAAAATATGATCTGTTTTAACAGGTCCGTATTTTGTACTAACAGTTGTGCCTTCTATCAATGGCAATAAATCTCTTTGGACACCTTCTCTTGATACATCACCACCAACACGGTCTGTTCTTGCTGAAATTTTGTCAATTTCATCTAAGAAAACTATACCATTATTTTCGGTTGAGT
Source organism: uncultured Pelagibacteraceae bacterium (assembly GCA_902541285.1). GTDB lineage: Bacteria > Pseudomonadota > Alphaproteobacteria > Pelagibacterales > Pelagibacteraceae > Pelagibacter. The sequence goes on along the minus strand of CACBQD010000005.1, from coordinate 70,931 downwards.
CCTTTGCAGATTTTATAATTTTATCTTGTTCAATTAGTTTGTCAGACTCTTCATTAATTAATATTTCGTGAGACTCTTTAACTGTCATTTTCTTTTTCTTTGGTTTTTGACCCATAGATTTTCCAAGCACGTCTGAAATATTAATCATTCCAACGTTTGCACCCGGCATTCCGGGTATTTCAAATGACGGCATTTGATTAGACTCGCTAATGGCTATTTCAATTTCATTATCATCTAAATCGCCATCTCTTAGTCTTTTTCTAAAGCTTTCTCTTGTTGCAACACTTGCTTTATTTCCAACTAAAGCATCTAGAACTCTGTCTTCTGCTAATTTTTGAGCTTGAGCGTGAACTTCTTTTCTTTTCTTCACTTTTTCCATTGCAATAGCAATTTCTAAAAGATCCCTAACAATTTGTTCTACATCACGTCCCACATATCCCACTTCTGTAAATCTTGTTGCTTCTACTTTTACGAATGGTGCTTCTGCTAATTTAGAAAGTCTTCTAGAAATTTCTGTTTTACCAACACCAGTAGGTCCAATCATTAAAATATTCTTTGGAAGAACTTCGTCTTTCATATCATCTTCTAATGCTTGTCTTCTCCATCTATTTCTTAAAGCAATAGCAACAGCCCTTTTGGCTTTATTTTGCCCAACAACAAATCTATCTAATTCCGATACAATTTCCCTAGGTGATAATGAATTTGTAATTGTTGTTTTTTCTTTTTCTACTTTTCCATTAGGAAATGTTGTTACGTTTGAGTTTTCCACTATATTTTCTCCATACTCAAATTATCATTAGTAAATACACATATATCAGAGGCAACTTTAATTGATTTTTTTGCAATTTCTTCAGCAGACATTTCTGTATCCATTAAAACTTTTGCTGCTGCTAAAGCATAATTTCCTCCAGAGCCGATTCCTATAACATCACCTTCAGGTTCAAGAACATCCCCAGTTCCTGATATTATAAAACTTTTTTCTTTATCACCTATTGCCATTAAGGCTTCTAATCTTCTTAAATATTTATCTGTACGCCAATCTTTTGCTAATTCTACAGCAGCTCTTGTTAGGTTACCTGCATGTTTTTCAAGCTTTGACTCTAATCTTTCAAACAATGTTAAAGCATCTGCTGTTGATCCAGCAAAACCTGCGATCACATTTCTTTTCTCAATTTTACGAACTTTGTTTGCAGTTTTCTTAATCACAGTATTACCCATGCTAACTTGACCGTCACTGGCCACAACTACGTCATTATTTTTTCTTACAAGTACAATTGTTGTCATAGACTATAGATGGATATGAATTTAAATAGTTCAAGCCCAGGTTTAGTGTTATTGATATAATCAAAAATACCTATATACCTAATTTAAATTATGAAAAGAAAAGCAAAAATAGCAAGAAAAACAAAAGAAACCAATATCAGCGTCGACCTTAATATTGATGGCAAAGGTAAGTACAAAGTTGACACAGGAATAGGCTTTTTAGATCACATGCTCGAGCAATTATCTAAACACTCATCAATGGATTTAACTGTTAAAGCAAAAGGTGACACACACATTGATCTCCACCATACAACTGAAGACACTGGAATTGCTATTGGAGAATGCTTAAAGAAAGCTTCAAAAAAATTTATAGGCATTAAAAGATATGCTCACATTCTGTTACCAATGGATGAAACATTAACAAGAGTTGCAATAGATGTTTCAAACAGACCTTATTTAATTTGGAATGTAAAATTAAAAGTTGAAAAACTTGGTGAGATGGATACTGAATTATTTAAAGAGTGGTTCCAAGCATTTTCACAAGCTGCTGGAATTACTTTGCACGTTGAAAATATTTATGGTGATAATAGTCATCACATCATAGAGTCTTGTTATAAAGGCTTGGCAAGAACTTTAAGAGCTGCATTAGAATTAGATCCAAGGAACAAAAGTACAATTCCTTCGACAAAGGGCTCTTTATAAGATTAATGGACGTCACAATTGTTGACTATAAATCGGGTAATATTAGTTCTGTAATAAACTCCTTTAAGGAAGTTGCCAAAGATAAAGTTAATATCGAGGTAACTTCAGATTTAAATAAAATTAAATCTAGCGATAAAGTAGTTTTACCGGGGCAGGGATCCTTTAAAAGCTGTATAGACGGTTTAAATGGCATAAATGGCTTAATAGACACGCTAAGCGAGTTTGCGTTAGCTAATAAAAAACCTCTCTTAGGAATTTGCGTAGGGCTTCAAATGTTTGCAGATATTGGTTATGAAGAAGTTGAAACAAAAGGTTTAGGATGGATCTCTGGTAAAGTATCTAAAATTGATAATCAAAACGGAAAATATAAACTACCCCATATTGGCTGGAACCAAATAAATATTGTTAAGGATAGTAAAATTTTTAAAGATATTGAGAGCAATTCCCATATGTATTTTGTTCACAGTTATGAATTTATTCCAAATGATAATTCAGTCACAGCCGCAACAACAGATTATGCATCAAATATAGTTTGTGCAGTAGAAAAAGAAAATATATTTGGAACGCAGTTTCACCCTGAAAAAAGCGATAGAATTGGTCTAAAAATAATTGATAATTTTATAAATTTATAAAATGAAAAAATTTATTTTAGCGATTGTTATAAATTTATTGTGTTTTTTAAACTATGGTAATGCACAAGTTAAATCAGAAAATATAACATTTCCAAAACATTTTTACACTGAACAGATAGAAGTTTGCTTTGCAGCAGGAAATGAAAGTTTTAAATCTAACTATACAAAAAGTAAAATTGAAAGCTTAATTAATTTGGATTGGATGAGTGAGTGGGCAAAAGGAAACTCAAGAAGTGTAAATCACGAAAATTTGACAGGTCCAATGACGTTATTTGCGGTTACCACACATACAGCAGTTGGAAATAACGATAAAGATGAAATTAATTTAGCTAAAAATGTTCTAATTCAAATGGCAAAGGCAAATATCCTGTATGACACAATAGGAAGAGAAGAATTAAAAGAAAAGCCTAGATGTTGGAAAGATGGTAATCCAGAAGCACCTTGTTGGTATCATGCTTATGAATTTGCAAGAGATGCTTTCGCAAATTACATGATTATTGCTACTTATTTAAAAGAATATTTAAGCAAAGAAGAACTAAAGATAGTAAATAAATATATAAAAAAAATGCATAAAAAATTTATAAAACCAGAGGAATTTGCAAATAAAAAAAGAGGTTTTTATGCAATGGGAAATGGAGGAATTCCAAATTTAGTTTATGCGAGCTGGACAAATAATAAAAAATTAGCTGCTAAAGAAATAAATTTTAGATTAAAATATATTGATAAGGTATTTTATGATGATGGATATATTAATAATAATTCATTTAGAGGCTACAGAGGTTTATGGTATCACTCTTATGGATTAAATTCCGCATTAGGATATATTTATTTAGCTCACTTATGGGGTGCAAAAATTCCGAAAAAAATTATTAAAAAGGTAACGAAAGCCGCAGAGGTCCTAAATTTAGGAATTACTGATTACGAGAAATATGCCTCAAGAAAGTTTGATGGAGATCAAAATAATAACCAATACAAAAAGAAAAATGCAAGAATGCATACTCATCAAGATGCATTGGCAATAGATACTTTAATCGAAATGATTACTGGTATAAAATTAGAAACAGACCAAACTTATTTACGTAAAAGACCCAAGTCAGGTATTGATGATTTGATTGGTTTTAATGCAAACTGTGTAAAAAAATGAAAATATTTCCTGCAATAGATATTAAAGATAAAAAGTGCGTTAGATTAATCAAAGGAGATTTTGAAAATAAAACTGAATATGAAATGTCTCCTGTAGACCAAGCTGGAAAATATAAAGAAAATGGTTTTAAAAATTTACATATAGTCGATCTGGACGGTGCATTAACTGGGGAGCCAATTAATATTTATATTATTCAAGATATTATTGGAAAATTTGATCTCAAAGTAGAAATAGGAGGAGGTGTTAGAAATTTTGAGACTATTCAAAAATACATAGATGCTGGTGTTGAAAAAGTAATCTTGGGAAGTGCTGCCATAAAAGATAGAAGATTTTTAGAAGAAGCTTGTAAAAAATTTTCAAACCAAATTGCATTAGGTTTAGATTCTAAAGATGGTCATCTTGCAATTTCAGGTTGGACAGAAGAGTCAGATAAACTGACAACCGAATATCTAAAAAAAGTAAATAATTACGGAGTTAGTAGAATTATATACACAGATATTAATAGAGATGGAACTAAACAAAGCCCGAATTTTGAAGAAACTCAAAAGGTGGCAGATATTTCAAATTGTCCAGTAGTTATATCTGGAGGTGTTTCATCAATTAATGATATTAAAAAAGCTAAAAATTTAAATAATATCGAAGGTGTTATAGTCGGGAAAGCCATATACGATGGAGACATAAAGTTAGATGAACTTGCAAAAGAAGTAGATGCTTAAAAATAGAATTATACCTTGTTTAGACGTTAAAAATGGTCGTGTTGTCAAAGGTATAAACTTTGTAGATCTAAAAGATGCAGGGGATCCTGTTGAGCAAGCGAAAATTTATAGCGATGGTGGAGCTGATGAGATTTGCTTTCTAGATATTACTGCTTCAAATGAAAATAGAGATACCATTTATGAAGTGGTAGAGAAAACTTCAAAGAAATGTTTCGTACCTTTAACGGTTGGTGGTGGTGTTAGAAGTATTGATGATATTAATAAATTACTTAATTGTGGCGCTGATAAAGTATCTATTAATACAGCTGCTGTTCAAAATTCAAAAGTAGTTGAAGATAGTTCTAGAAAATTTGGATCACAATGCATTGTTGTTGCAATTGATGCAAAGAGAAAAGATGATGGGTGGGAAATCTTTACTCATGGGGGAAGAAATCCAACTGGCATAAATGCTTTAGAATTTGCATCTAAAATGGAGAAATGTGGGGCAGGAGAGCTTCTTGTGACATCAATGGATAAAGATGGAACGCAATCTGGATATGATATTGAATTAATGCAAAAGATATCTTCTATGGTCAATATTCCAGTTATTGCCTCAGGTGGAGTTGGGACTTTGGACCATTTAGTAGATGGAATAAAATCAGGTGCTAGTGCCGTTTTAGCTGCATCTATATTCCATTATGGTACTTATTCAGTAAACGAAGCTAAGCAATATTTGGCTTCAAAAGATATACCTGTTAGGATTTAATATGTTAAAAACTTTAGAAGATCTTGTTACTCTTGCAAGAGAGCGAAAAAGTAATCCTGTTGAAGGCTCATACACTAATAAGCTTCTAGAAGATAAATCTTTAGCAAAAGAAAAAGTCTTAGAAGAAATAAATGAGCTAATAGAGGCAGTAGAGCAAGACTCAAATAAAATCCATGAAGCAGCGGATGTTTTATATCACTTAATAATTTATTTTGAAAAAAGTGGTATTAAAATTGAAGAAGTAATGGAAGAGCTAAATAGTCGAAAAAAATAACTATGATGCAGAGTTATATAAATTGGGAAAAAAGACAAATTCAGTGGTGGAAGAAAAAACTTGGAGTTTCTGAACATGGTCTTGCATGGATATCCTTTATTAAAGGAATTTTAATAGGATTACTAATTTATCATTTCTTTTTTTAATTAAATAATATGAGTTTATCAGACATAAATTATAAAAAAAAGCTGCTTATAGTTGTTCCCTACAGGAATAGAGATCAACAATTAAAAATTTTTCAATATCATACAAAAATATACTTTAATGAAGACAAATTAGATAAACATTTGAACGTAAAGTTGTGCATTTTAGAACAAGCAAACGATAAACCTTTTAATTATGGGCGTCTGTGTAATGCTGGTTTTTTAATTAATCAAGACTATTTAGATTATATTGTTATTAATAATGTTGATTTTTTGCCAATGATTGCAGATTATTCATATTCAGATAGCCCTATGCTATTAATAAAACATGGTCATAACAATTTACCAATGCGACCTTCATCAAATTCAAAATGGATAGTAAAAGGCTCTAAAAGAGAAAATTTCTTTGGTAATTCTGTTTTACTACCTAAACATATTTTTAAAAAAGTTAATGGCTATTCTAATTCATATTGGGGTTGGGGTTATGAGGATACAGATCTTAAAAAAAGAATAGATGTAAACAATATAGAAATAAAATACAGAGATGGATTTTTCAGTCCATTATTACATGATAATAATGGTTTCAAAATTACAGACAAAGACGAAGCTGTCCCTTCTGAATCAAGTATTAAAAATAAGAAACTGTATGATGAGAAATGGGCAAATAGTGAAAATTATATAGATGATGGAATTAATAATCTTAATTATGAGATTAAATCCAATGAAGAAATTTACAAGAATTTAAGAAATAATGCTGATTTTGAAATTCGGCATATCAAAGTTGATTTTTAAATTTATAATTTCCCAGGTAACCAGGTTGAGAATATTGGAAATAATATCATTAAAATTCCATATATAATTCCAACAACTGTAAATAATGGAACTTCCTTAAAAGCTTTGGCAGGGTTTTCTTTGATCACTCCTGCAGCTGTATAAATACCAACGCATACGGGGGGTGTTATCATTCCTATTCCGGCAAAAGCAACAAACACCACATAAAGATGAAGTAAACTTTGATTGAAAGATAATGTAATCGCTGCAAAAATTGGGACTGTTAAATAAAATACTGGAACAATTTCGATGAAAGTTCCAAGAATTAAACAAATAGCTCCTAGCATTATCCAAAATAGATTTACGCTCACACCTTTATCTGTGAAGAATGTTATAATTTTTTGTGGAGTTTGAGTGTAAGTTAAAACTACACTTAAGAATGTTGCAGTTGCTATAATTGCAAAAATAACAGCGGTTATGATTGCTGTTTCTCTTAAACAGCTCATCAAAGATGAAAAAGTCAGTTCACGATAAATTAAAAATCCTATAAGCACTGCATAAACACCTGCAACTGCTGCAGATTCCGATGGAGTTAGTATACCCGCATAAATTCCACCTAAAATTATCACTGGAGTTATCAATGCTGGTAACGCAGCGATGAAAGAACTTACTCTTTCTTTTAATGATGCCTTCTCATCTGTTCTAATATGCCTGCATTTAAACAAAACTAGAAGGACCATCAAAACAAGCAGAACTAAGCCTGGTATAACGCCCGCGGCAAAGGTTTTAGAAACCGGGACGTTCGTCAGAGCACTAAATAATATTGCTGCATTAGATGGAGGTATCAATGCCTCTAAAAGGGCAGCAGAAGCAGCTAAGACAACAACAAATGGAGTTGGGTAACCTTGTTCAATCATCTTTGGCATCATGATTGTCCCAACAGCAGTGATTGCTGCAAGTATGGATCCACAAAAAGCTGCGAAGAAACCCATCGCAATAACCATGGCAACACCCAATCCACCTGGCCAATGACCAACTAGTGTTGTTGTAAACTTTACCAGTCTTGATGCTGCTCCACCTTTTAACATAGCCATTCCAGTAAATATAAATAATGGAACGGCAATAAGAACATGTTTAGTTAATGCACCAAATGAAACTTGTATCAAAACTGACCAAGGTAAATTTAATCCAGCAATAGCTGCTAGCGAACTTCCTAAACCAAACACTAAAAAAATAGGTACAGAAATAACTAATGTGATAATAGAAATAATAAAAGCTAGCCCAAACATTTATTCTTTCCCTGAAAGCTTTTTTAAATTATCTATAATAAGTTCTAATGAAGTTAATGCTAAAATTAAAAAGCCAACTGGAAATGCTAAAAACATCCACCAGATAGGAATATTAATTTCCAATTCCATCATTTGTCCTAAATTGTAATACATTGTTGTTGCATCAACTCCTGCTTTAAAGAAGACACATGCAGAAATTAGAGCTATTAAATTTACAATTGTTCCAATAATATTTTTTGATTTGTGAGATAAGTAATGACTTAAAAAATCTACTTTAATATGTTGTCCTTGCTTTAATAAAGGACCAAGTAATGGAAAAACCAACCAACTCACCATCACAGGTGGTAATTCAATAAACCAAGCAAATCCTGTGCCTGTGATAAATCTTGTTGTGGCACTTAATGCTAAAGCTGCCACCATTAAAAAGACTATGAACATTGCGAGCGAAATTGCAGCTTTTGCTAGCAAATTGTTAATAGCTCGCAATGCCCTCATAATCTTTTTAGAAAAAGTTTAACTTCTTCTAATTACTCTTAGCATATGCTTGTGCTGCCTCTAAAGCGTCAGCATCAATCATTTTAGCCATTGCTGGCATTACTTCATCTTTCATAAGCTTATCAAACTTAGCTTTTTCAGCTCCTGAAAGTGTTGTAACAACCCCACCTCTTTCTTGGAATTTTTTAAGAGTACTTTCTCCAGTATCCATAATTAAGTCAGTTGATCTTTTTCCAATTTCTTTACCAACATCCATTATGATTTTTTGTAAGTCTGGAGATAAACTATTAAACCAAGTTGAGTTAGCCATAATATATGCATCAGCATAATATTGATAAGGCTTTTGAGCGTATTTTAAAAATTCCCACCAGCTATACGCCTCTATACTTCCTGGAGGACTGTTAATCGTATCAATCATTCCAGTTTGTAATGAAGTATAAACTTCACCAGTAGGCAAAGATACTCTATTTGCACCTAAAGCATCCCACATAGGCTCTTCGCTTTTTAAAAGTCTTCTAGCTTTTAGACCTTTCATAGCATCAATACCTGTTAACTCTTTAGCACTTGAAAAAGTCATTACAGGTCCAACTGGGTTATACATAACTAATGTTGAATTAGTTTTTTTTGTTAACTCACCCCAAATCTCTTTTCCTTTGGGTGAGTTTTGAAAAAAACCTCTTTGCTGTTCCCAAGAATTAAATAGCCCTGGAAACGAAGCAACATTAAAGTTTTTGTTTATTGGTGGAAAACTTACCACTCCAACAATTCCTCCTAGTTCAACTGCACCGGAAGTTACTGCGCCCATTACTTCTCTAATTCCAAATAACTGTTTAGATGGATAAACTTCTATTTTTAATTTTCCTTTTGCTCTTTTGTTAACTTCATCAGCAAATATTTGTGCATGTTTTGCACTATGGTGCTTAGGACTCCAATGAACAGATAAACGTCCAACAATCTCTGAAAAAGCAGCTGTTGAAGTAAGAACAAATGAAAAAATAAATGTTAAGCTAATAATAGCTTTATAAATTGATTTAAATTTATTCATTTTTCCTCTCTTTTTTAAAAATTGATCTTATTAGTTGCATATATTTTAACAATGCAAAATTTTAGAATATTTTATAAGATAATTTTTTAAAATGAAACGTAATGGGTTCACATTAATCGAATTACTTGTTGTAGTAGCAATTATAGGTATTTTAGCTGCGGTAGGGGTAGTTGCATACAATGGTTATACAAGTGGAGCAAAAAAATCAGCGACTATTTCAAATCATCAAGCAGTGGTTAAATATATAACTACAGAAGTATTAAAGTGTTCAATAGGTGAGAGCAAAGCTATGGATGGAGAATTAGATTGCTCAAAAAGTGGCACATCTAACTGGAAAAATGATGTAGCACAAGAAGCTGCTAAAGTTTTGAATAGAAATTTTAAGAATCCTTACACTTCATTACCTCCAGTTTCTCATGGTGGAAATATTACGAATGATAGTGACGTCGGATATCATAGATTGAGATCTCCTGGAACAACAATTGAAGTTTGGACTTGTGTTAAAACTCCTTGTGCTGGAACTGAATGTAATATTCCAAATCATGTTTGTAGTAGTGATATTGATATAAGTGGTCTTTAAAATTTCTAAAAAAAACGGTTTTACTTTAATAGAACTCTTAGTTGTAGTTGCGATAATTGGTATTTTAGCTGCCGTAGGTGTAGTTGCATACAGTGGATATACTACCGCTGCAAAGCAAAATGTATTAAAAACTAATTTTGAAAATATAGAGAGAAAAATTAATTTGGCAGCCCAAGGTTGTTTTAATGGAATAGAAATTAAATTTGGTCCGTATTTGGATGGAAGATCGCCAAATACGCATACTTGCAATACCTCGGGCTTTTCGAGCAAAATGTTAAATGCTGACTCTATTACATATAAGCTGTATTTAGAAAATTATGGGCTAAAAAACCCGATTAGTAGCTCTCAGCTTGGAATAAATTGGAGCAATGGAAAATGTCCACCGCAGAATGTTATTCAAGGCCAAATTGTTATGGGATATGCACATAAAAATAATACATGTGGAATGGCAGGCAATATGTCTTGTGTTAAAGTTAATTTAGGAGATACTGACGGAGATGGATCAGATGATTTTATTTCTGAAGAAATCAATTTTTGTGATTTTAGATAAAAAAAACTTATGAAATATGACGATAATAATATATTCGCTAAGATATTAAGAGGGGAAATTCCTTGTGATAAAATTTATGAGGATGATTTTGTTTTGTCTTTTCATGACATAAATCCTCAAAAAAAGATTCATGCTTTAGTAATACCCAAAGGAAAGTATATAGATTTGGATGATTTTAATACCAACGCCTCAAATGAAGAAATTATTGGTTTAATGAAAGGCATTACTACAGTTGCAAAAAAATTAGGAATTTCTTCTATTGATGGGAAAGGTTATAGAGCTCTTGCCAATATTAGTGATTATGGCGGCCAAGAAGTGCCACACTTACATTTTCATTTATTTGGTGGAGAAAAAGTTGGAAAAATGGTTTCATGATAACCAAAGTTGATAGAAAGTATTTGGAAATTAATTCTCCTGATGAAATTAATTCATCTGGGCCTAAGACAAATTGTAAAATTGAAATCAAAAATCCTCCAGATTTTCAAATAAATAAATTTTTTTATAAGCAAATTGGTAAAAGCTATCGCTGGATTGATCGATTAGCCTGGAATGATACAAAATGGATGGCTTATACAAACAATTCAAATTTAGAAACTTATATATTGAGAGAAAATGATGATTTGATTGGTTTTTTTGAGCTATTATTCCATCCTGAGACCAATAAATGTGAAATCGCTTATTTTGGTATTTTAGATCAATACATAGGAAAAAATTATGGAAAATATCTCTTATCAGAAGCTCTGAAGTTAGGGTTTAGAAAAAAGACAAAAAAAGTATGGTTGCATACTTGTTCTTTAGATCACAAACATGCTTTAAAAAATTATTTAGGAAGAGGTATGAAAATTTTTAAATCAGAAAGTATTAATTTAGATATTAGTTGATATAATTTTGAACTCTAAATATTTTTTCATCAATCATTATATTGGTTTCTACATTAGACAATTTTGTTTCAACTTTGTTAAGATAAACGTCAGTTGTAGTCCATCCTTTAATTTTATAATTAATTTTATCAAAAAAAATATTTAATAAATTGTTGTTATGCACAATTTTAAAAGAGAAAGTTTCATCATTTTCTTTAATTGTTTCCACCTGATCTAGCTTGTCTAGTAGAAATTTTTTATCTAAAATCAAATTGAGAGGAGTGTCTTTAAGTTGGTACCTCAAATAATTTGTAATTTTTTTGCTATTAATTACAAGTGATTTTCCATTAGACACCAAAATTTTTTTATATATATCATCATATTTACATAAAATTTTTTTTGGATACGAAATTATACACTCACCTTGCTCAGTTTTTTTCCCAATTTTTTGAATGAATTTAAAAGATATATTGTCTGTTTTTTCTAGTTTATTTTTTATTAGTTGCTTTGATGATGCAAAAATATTTAATGGATAAAAAAAAATTAAAATGAAAATTATATATTTCACTATTTTAAAACTTCTCTTTTGCCAACATGGTTAGCTTTACTAACTTCACCATTTGTTTCCATTTGTTCAATAATTCTTGCAGCTCTATTATATCCAATTTGTAATTTTCTTTGCAAAAATGAGGTAGATGCTTTTCTTTCTGATTTAATTATTTCTAATGCTTCATTATACAATTCATCAGTATCAGAATTATCCTTATTTCTATCATTAATCTCTTTTTCATCTGCGAAGTTTAAAATTTCATCAACATAATCTGGCTCAGCTTGATTTCTTAAAAAGTTATTTACCTTATCTATTTCTATTTCTGATACATAGGGCGCATGTATCCTTGTAATTCTGTTTGCTGATGACATATACAACATGTCTCCTTTACCTAAAAGCTGTTCAGCTCCTTGTTCACCTAAAATTGTTCTACTATCGATTTTAGAAGTTACTTGGAATGAAATCCGAGTTGGAAAATTAGCTTTTATCGTTCCAGTTATTACGTCAACACTAGGTCTTTGAGTGGCCATTATTATATGAATTCCAGCTGCCCTAGCCATTTGAGATAATTTTTGAATATAGTTCTCTATCTCTTTACCCGCCACTAGCATTAGGTCAGACATTTCATCAACAATTACAACAATATAAGGCATCTTAACTTTGTGCTTTTCATTGTATCCGTCAATATTTCTAACGCCAACTTTTGTCATTAACCTATATCTGCTTTCCATTTCTTTAACTACCCAACCTAAAACAGATGCTGCCTTTTTAGCTTCAGTAATAACGGGACATAATAAATGAGGAATTCCTTCATAAGTTGAGAGTTCTAGCATTTTTGGGTCGATTAGAATAAATTTACAGATGTCAGGTGTATGTTTGTAAATGAGTGACAGGATAATTGTATTAATACATACTGACTTCCCTGAGCCAGTAGTTCCAGCTATTAATAAATGAGGCATCAAACCTAAGTCACTTGTTATTGGTTCTCCAGATATACTTTTACCTAAGGCAATAGGTAATTTGATTTCTCTTTTTTTAAAACTTTTATCAGAGATTATTTCTCTTAGAAAAACATTTTCCCTTGATAACTTAGGTAATTCAATACCAACAGTATTACTCCCCGGTATTGTAGCTATTCTTGCAGATTCCGAACTTGTATTTCTGGCAATATCCTCTGCTAAATTAATAATTTTAGAAACTTTAACTCCAGCTGCAGGCTCAAATTCATTTAATGAAACAACAGGTCCATGACTTATTTTTTTTATTTTCCCTTCCACACCAAAATCAAGAAGTATTTTTTCTAAGCTCCCAGCATCGATTTTAATATCTTCTTTTTTACTCAAGATTTTTTCTGGTTTCTTTAAAAAATCAATTAAAGGTAATTTAATTTTTACATCATTTAGGGTTGATTTATTGCTAGTAAATAAATCTTCTTGAACTGAAGGCTTTTTGGTTTCTTCAATTTCAGAACTTTCTTTAAATATATTTTCTTGATTAATTGAATTGTTTTTTTTCGTAAAAAACAATTTTTTCATAATTGTAAAAAAATTTAAGATATGTGAAATTTTGAAATTACTACTCAGAAGAAAAAATAATAAAATTAAAAATATTGATAAATAATAACTTATCGTTTTATTAATCTCCAAAAAGTCAGCAATTATAGTCTCAGACATCAAATCACCTACAAAACCATTGTTACCATTTATTATTAACCAATAGGTTTCTTTATGGAAAATACTAAAGAAAAATGTTGCAACAATTATGTAAAGAATTATAAAAAAAATATTTTCAATAATAATAATAAATTTTTTGTTAATTGTTATTGATACTCCAGTAAATAGAAGAGAAAAAGGAATTAAAAGTGAAATTATACCAATTGATTGAAAAAATATATCAGCAACAAAACTACCTCTAAATCCAAGTATATTTTTCACATTCTGATTCTCAGGAAAAATAAAATTTGGATCATCTGGAGAATAGCTAATTAAAGATATAAAAAGCAATATAGAGATAACTACCAGAAAAATACCAACTAATTCAGCTAATCTCTTTATAATAAAATCGCTTATTTTATTGATATAATTTTTAAATACCATGAATCATAACTGCTTTTGTCACTTTGTATCATTTAATTTTTATTGTTAAAATTATTTTGTTATGAAAATTTGTCTTATAGGCCAAAATTTAACAAATTTGATTCTCGCCAACGCTTTTGAGGAAAAAAAACTCAATGTTGACATATATTTAAATAAAAAATTTCAAAACATTAAAACAGATAGAACAATAGCGTTATCAAGCGAAAACTTTGATTATTTGAAATTTTTAACAAAATCCAACATTAAAACCTGGAAAAGTAAAGAAATTAAAATTTTTACAGAAAGTTCTCAATCTAAAGAGATTATTAATTTTAACAAAAAAAACAAAGAAGTTTTTAATTTAGTATCTTACTCAAAATTAAATGAAATTTTTTTTAAAAAAATAAAAAAATCAAAATTTATAAAATTAAATTATTCAGATACTTCTAGTTCACTTATTCTAAACAAAATTAAAAAATATAATCTAGTTATTAATAGTGAAAACAAAAATTTTATTTCAAATAAATATTTTACAAATAAAATAAAAAAAAATTATAGAAGTAGAGCATATACATTTCTAATAAATCATCGTCGCAAAGATAATTATACTGCCATTCAAGTTTTTACTAAATTTGGACCTTTAGCATTTCTGCCAATATCTAATACTAAAACCTCAGTTGTTTTTTCTTATAAGGGTGTGAAAATAGATGATAAGAAAATTCTCGATATATTTAAAAAATATAATTCTTTTTATGCATTTACTAAAATTAATAAAATTGAAAACTTTAGTCTGAATTTTGAAATGCTTAGAAATTATACTTATAGTAATATTCTTGCTTTTGGTGATTTAATACACCGTATACACCCTCTTGCAGGGCAAGGATTTAATATGACAATCAGGGATATTAAAATAATGTCTAAAATAGTAAATGATAGAATATCTCTAGGCCTTCCAATAGATATCTCTGTTGCTGAAGATTTCCAAAGTTCTACTAAACATCTAAATTTTCTTTATGGAAAAGCAATTGATGGTATTTATGAATTTTTTAGATTAGATAGCAATATTAATAATTCAATTTCAAAACCAGTTTTCAGTATTTTAAATAAAAATTTTATTTTTAAAAAGTATTCTAATATTTTATCGGATAAAGGATTAAACCTATAAATTATTGGAGAGTAGTATTTTCAAACTCGTCTTTAATATAATTGTTTAAAATTTGTTCCATTTTTTCTTTTCTTATATTTATATCAAGACTTTCTAATAATATTTGTTTCTCTTCTAATGAAAAGGGTGATGCCATTGACAGATCATTAAGAGTTTGGCTAAGATCCTTCTTTTCTAAGTCTTTTAAGTTCACAATATACCCTTGTTTTTTGAAAAATGTTCTCATGTTTTTCATAATTAAGCTTAAGTCTGAAAAGTTAACTTCGTTACTTTTATGCATTATATCTTTTGAAAAATGATCATATTGAACATTGCACTCACGGTACATTTTGTCTGAATTTAACTCTGAATTAATTTTGTATCTACAAATCCCGTTTAAAATAATAAGTATTCTGCCGTCTTCTGTTTCATTGAAACTTGTGATTTTTCCAATACATCCTATTTCATATAAATCAGGTTTTTTCAAAGACCCTGTTTTTTTTGGCTGTATCATTCCAATCATCCTATGTTTTTTCATACTATCATTCACCATTTGTAAATATCGAGGCTCAAAAATGTTCAGTGGAACAGTTGTACCAGGAAACATTATAAAATTTGATAAGGGAAAAATTGGTATAGTTTTTGGTAATTCTTCGAGTTTCATAACTTAATTATAATAATTCTTTTCAAGGTTACAACTATACAGAAATGTTTCGTAGTCGCATTTAACTATTTAATCACTTGCTAAATTCAAAAAAAGCTTTTAGTTTTGTTATGTAAGAATAAGCGGGCATAGCTCAGTGGTAGAGCGTCTCGTTGCCAACGAGAAGGTCGTGGGTTCAAGTCCCATTGCCCGCTCCATTAAAGGAATTATATTATGAGTGATTTAGCAAGTAAAAAATGTATCCCATGCGAAGGCAACATCCCGCCATTTAACACAGAAGAAATTCATAAATATTTAAAACAAGTTGATGGATGGGAAGTTATAGAGGATAAAATCGACGGATTTCATTTAATAAAAAATTTTAAATTTGATGATTTTTTACAAAGTCAAGAATTTGTGAATAAAGTTGGAGAAATTGCTGAAACAGAGGGACATCACCCTGACCTTTGGTTTGGATGGGGCTATGCAAGAATTAAAATATTTACTCATGCAATTAAAGGTCTCGCTGAGAGTGATTTTATTTTAGCAGCTAAAATAGACAAGATAAATTGATTAGTGATTAAAGTGTCTTGTTTTGGAAAATACTAAAATAGTATTTGTTTGGTTAGCAAATTTAATAATTTTTTTATCATTTTTTGAACCCGACGGTTGAATGACTGCTGAAATTCCTGCTTGTACCAACTTTTCTATACCATCCACAAACGGGAAAAACGCATCAGATGCTGCTAGGATTTCATCACTATCACTTATTTTCTGAAACTTTTTCATTTTATCGATTGCTATTTTGCAACTATCTAACCTACTTGGTTGACCAGAACCTATGCCTATTGTTTTGTAATCTTTTGTAATGACTATCGCATTTGATTTTACACTTCTGCATATATTAAATGCAAAAATGAGTTTGTTTAAAGTTTTATTCGTAGGTTTTAATTTTGATACAATTTTAAAATCTTTCTTAGAAAAATATTGAGTATCAGGATCTTGAACTAAAATAGAATTAAATTTATTTATAAAATTAAATTTAAAATTTTTTTCTACTTTACTAGAATCAATTAACCTTAGATTTTTTTTCTTCTTTAAAAGTTTGACTGATTTTTTATCAAATCCATTCGCAACTATTACCTCAAAAAATATTTTATTAATCTCTTTAGCTAAACCAATATTTAATTTAAAGTTACATGATATAATACCACCGTAGGCACTAATTGGGTCACTTTCCAAAGCCTCTTTAAAAGATTTGATTTTGTTCGGATTAATAGAAACGCCACAGGGATTAGCATGTTTAATTATTGCTACACCGTTATTTTTTGGTAAAGTTTTAGATATACTTAGAGCTGAATAAAGATCATTATAGTTGTTGTAACTTAGTTGTTTACCGCTGATTTGAATAATTTCCTGTTTGTTATTTTGTGAATATATTGCTGCCTTTTGATGAGGGTTTTCTCCATATCTTGTCTTCTCAACTAATTTTCCAGAAAATATATTCTTGATTGGGAAAAGGTTTTCAGACTTCTGATTGAAATAATTAAAAATTTTTGATTCATAATATGCTGTTTCCATAAATGCTTCTTCAGCCAATTTTTCCCTAAATTTAAAATTTGTTGAACCTTTATTTTTGTTTAATTCAATTGTTAAATCTTCATACTGCTTTGTGTTACTTAGTATAACTACATCATTATAATTTTTTGCAGCCGATCTAACCATTGATGGTCCTCCAATATCTATATTTTCAATTATATTTTTGTGACCAGAATTACTTAATAAAACTTTTTCAAATGGATAAAAATTTATAATAACTAGATCTATATTTTCATAATTGTTAATTTTCATTTCTTTTTGATGTTTTTTATTGTGCCTAACATTTAAAATCCCAGAATGAATTTTTGGATGCAATGTTTTTACTCTTCCATCTAGCAGCTCTTTTGAATTTGTAAATTTAGATACTTCTAAGCATTTAAAACCCATACTTTTAATTTTTTTGTATGTGCCACCTGAGCTTATTATTTTGATTTTATATTTTTTTAGTAAATTTAATAATGGTCTTAAATTGGATTTATCTGACAATGAAATTAAAGCAGTCTTAATTTTTATTGTATTTTTTCGAATGCCCATTTAATTTCCTGAGTTATATCTTTTATTTTGCCTGTTAAACATATATTTTGGTTTTCACTAGTCACATTTTTATTACCGAAATATATACCTGATTCAATATTTATAATCTCGCAATTAGTTGAAAATTTCCATCCAGAATTTTCAATTTCAATTAGTATAGTTTTGTTATCTAGAGTTTTTGTTAATTTAACACCTGGTTCCATGTGAAATCTGATATCATATTTTTTTGTTTCTAACTTGTTTTTTGAAATTATTTTGTCAGTTCCTATCAACTTATTTTTTTCAACGAAATATTCTAGAGATCTTTCATATAAAATTCCAAATTTTTTTAAATAACCATTATGAGATGCTTTGATTAGCCAATAGTTTTTTTCATTAACAATATTTTTATTACTAATTTTTAAACCGTTTTCTAATGTTTGATAGTTTCCATTGTTTCTAAATGAACAACTTGAATGATTATCAATTATAAGTGACGAATGAGCAGCAGTAGATTTTGAAATTAGATTTAATTTGTTTTTATAATCCTGAAAGTAACCAGAATTTGAAATAAGTTTTTTATCTTTGTAGAAGAATTCAAATGAAAGAGCTCCACTTTGATAGTTGTGTGAAAAGGTTTTTTGGGGTGAATTTCCAACATCCATTGCAAGAATACAATTTTTGTTTTTTAAAATGGCATATCCTCCTACTTCATTGTTTGAATTTTCAAACTTATATTTATAAAGTGAAAGATATTTATTAAATTCTTTTAAATCATTTTGATGATTCCCATTGAATAGTAAACTTTGTTCGATTTTAGAAAAAATAGAATAAGATTTTCCTAGATAGAAAATTATTTCGTCAAGGTACTCAGGTATATCATTAAAAGACTCCTTTAATAATTCTCTGACAAGAACAAAATATTTTAAATAAAAATTTAATTGCCTGATACTTCTCGTTTTTGGAAAATACTCATCGTCAAAAGAATTAATAATAATTTTTCTTAGTAATTCTAATCCATAATTCAAAAATTTTTCATTTGCGTATGATAACCCTGTAATTATTATTGCTATACAGCCTAATAATTTATCGTTAACAGACCGAGATCTGCTTATCTCATTTATTAAATGATTAACCTGTTTATTTATAGATAAATTAAATTTATTTTTATATTTAGTATCACTTTCGTCATAAGATAATTTAGAGTTTGCAATCCAAGATATTATTCTCTTTGATAAAATATCTGTTTGCCACGTTAGTGAATTATAACTTTGATTTTTTTCAATCCATTTAGTAATTATTGATTGTGTAATACTTGGGGAAGATTTTAAATCAATACTAAATAACCAGTAAAAATTATTTAGTTTATTGAGGTTATTACTACTTAATAATTCGCTTTCCCAAATATTATCTTTATCTAATTCTTCAATTTTAATTTTTTTTTTATCATATTTAACCAAGCAGCTTAAAATACTTATACTTGGTCTATACGTAATGTTGTTTATCTCAATTTTTGAAATTTTATTATTATAAAACCTTGATTTTAAGTATAAATTTCTTATTTGATTTTTAGTGTAGTAAAAAAATTCATTTATTAAAATTAAAGAATTTTTTAAATACATCTTACATTGATTTTAGAGTTTCTATATTTTTTTTAATATCACCATTGTTTTCTTTGAATATTGTTGTTCCAGAAACTAATATATTTGCTCCCGCTGATATAACATCTTTTGAATTAGAGAAATTTATTCCACCATCAACCTCAATATCAAATTTTAAGTTATTATCTTTTTTTATTTGATAAAGTTTTTTAATTTTTTCAATTACATCTGGTATAAATTTTTGACCACCAAAACCGGGATATACACTCATAATTAAAACTAAATCTATTTCTTTTAATATATTTTCAATGACACTTACTTCCGTATTTGGATTTAAAGATATGCCTACTTTTTTCTTTAATTGTTTTATAAGTTTAATCGACTCAATCAAATTGTCGGTTGCTTCAGGGTGAATTGTTATTATATCAGATCCTGCTTCAGCAAAATTTTTTATATATTTATGAACTGGTGAGATCATTAAATGTACATCAAATGGTAATTTTGTATAATTTCTAAGTGTTTTTATCACTGGGGGACCAATTGTAATATTGGGAACAAAATGTCCATCCATTACATCGACATGAATTAAGTCAGCGCCACCATCTTCTAATCTTTTAATTTCCTGGCCTAATTGGCTAAAATCTGCAGAAAGTATTGAAGGCGAAATTTGTATATTTTTCATTAATAAATAAAAACTAGTACTATCAATTTTTGAATATATTTGAATTACTATTTAGCAAATATTTTATAAATTTCTGCAGCTATTTCACTTTCTAATGGAAACGATAACATTCCCATAACAGAATAACCCATTAAATAAGGCATTAAATAAAATCTAAACATATAAAAAAACCAAGCTACATAAAGTGGAACTAATGGTCCTATAATGAAACTAGGAGTTATGAATTTAAAAATTTTAATAATTGGATTTGTGTATTTTACAAATACTTTCATAAAAAAGAATTCAGAATCTTCTTTTTGAAAAATATTCATTGCAGATCTTCCAATTAAAGTCCACATAATGATACCTAAAATGTAATCTATTACTAAAATGTATAACGGCATTTATCTGAAAAAAATGGGGGCGGTATCCGCCCCCAATAAGTTTAATTTAGTGTTGCTTACCAAGTATTGTCTTACCTGATGGAACACGAACTTCATCTACCATTTGCTGTGTAGCTTTGTCTGGTTCTTCAGTCATTAAACTGACTACAACCATTACAACTAAACAGACAGACGCTCCGATTATACCGAAACGTAAATGGTCAATACCTAACCATGGTGCGTTACCCATAAACTTAGGATACACATAAATTAGATAAGCTGTTCCTGATGCAAGACCTGCTATCATACCTGCTATTGCTCCTTGTCTTGTTGCTCTCTTCCACCATACACCAAGTATTAATGGGAAGAACAATCCTGACATTGCAAAGTCAAATGCCCAAGCAACTGCACCAAGGATACTAGTGATCCTCATCGATGCGATGTATGCTCCAGCGGCACCAATAACTATTAGAAGTGCTCTAGCAACTAACAATCTTTTTCTTACATCCGCTTTTGGATCAATGATTTTGTAATAGATATCATGTGATAAAGCGTTTGCGATAGCAAGAATTAGACCATCAGCAGTTGACATCGCAGCAGCCATTCCTCCTGCAGCAACTAGTCCAGAGATTACGTATGGTAATCCAGCAACCTCAGGAGTTGCTAGTACAACTACGTCTCCTCTCATGAACCATTCATTTAACTGAAGAATACCATCTCCGTTAAAGTCTGCTATGAAGGCTTGCTTTACATTAATCCAAGCATTTACCCACTCAATTTGCATAATTTCAGCAATTGGTTTTCCAATAATACCTGTTGGTAAGTTTGGATCTATTAGTGAGATTTTGGACAATGTTGCAAGCATTGGTGCTGAAGTATAAAGCAATGCAATAAAGAATAGTGACCACGCCACTGATTTTCTTGCAGCTTTAACACTTGGAGTAGTGAAGTATCTCATTAAAATGTGTGGTAAAGAAGCTGTTCCTACCATCATACATAGTGCTAATGAAATAAACTTCCATGCAGCCATTCCACCTTCTGGTACACCTGCGTGCGATACAGCGATAGATTTTAGACCACCTGGTACACCTGCAGCTTTGACGTCTGCAGCAGCATTTTTAACTAATCCAAATTGAGCTTCAAGATCACCTAATCTAGCCACTTCCTCACCTAACATAAAGTGTGGAAAGAAACCAAATCCAGATTTGTTACTAATCCAGAATACTGGAATTAGGTAAGCAATAATCAATACTATGTATTGTGCAACCTGTGTCCAAGTTACCGCTCTCATTCCGCCTAGCATTGAACAAAGTAAAATACTTACTAGTCCAACCCAAACTCCTAATTCAAATGGAATACTTAGTGCTCTTGATGCAATTGTTCCTGTTGCGTTAATTTGAGCTGTTACATACGTGAAAGAAGCCAATGTTAAAACAACTACGGCACAGAACCTTGCAAAGTTTCCGCCATATCTTGTTCCAATAAAATCTGGCACAGTATAACATCCAAATTTTCTTAAGTATGGTGCTAAAAGTGATGATACTAAAACGTATCCCCCAGTCCAACCGACCAAGAAAGCCATATAAGTATAACCACCAAAATAAATACCTCCAGCCATTGCAACGAATGATGCACCTGACATCCAGTCAGCTGCAGTTGCCATTCCGTTAAATACTGTTGGCACCTGTCTTCCAGCAACATAATAAGCGTCGACTTGTACAGTTCTAGATAAATACCCAATCAAGGCATATATACAGACTGTAAAGGCGACAAACAAAATACCAATTGTTTTAGCGGTCATACCTGCTTGCTCCGCTATCGCCATCAATATGATGAATACAATGAAGCCCCCAGTATATGTTCCGTAAATTTTTGGTAGGTTGTCAATAAAATTGCCTTTAAACATTAATCATCCTCCTTTTCGGTAAAACCAAACTCTTCATCGATTTTTTCCTGTCTATTTGCAAACCAAAAAATTAGGACCACAAATGCAATGATGGAACCTTGCGCACACATGTAATACGCTAATGGATATCCCATGAAACTTGAAGTGTTTAGGTCAGAACCAAACATGAAGATCAGATAACCGAAAACAAACCAAATAATTAATGTAATAATCATCAATCCTTTGGTTTTTTCCCAGTGCTTTTCTTTGTTTGACATTATTTTAATCCTCCCTATAGGTTAAAGATATAATTCATACTCATTTAAAGTAATATTTAAAGGGTAAAAAATGGCATATATTTAAAGAAAAAGTTGTAAATTAGACTCTAAATGGGCATCAAATACAAATTAAAGCTAAAAGATTTAAAGTTTGAGTATCTAAAGGAATATTTTATTCCATTCTTAAAATATTTCAAAAAAACAAAAAAAATCGAAAATTATTCTGATTTAAAAGAATTTATTCAAAAAAAATCTGCTTGGGTAAGCCAAGTTACGCTTTATGGTTATCTAAAAACACGAATGGGAGCAAAATACGTATTGATGTTTGAAGACGAAATATTCTTGGGATCAATTAATAAGGCAAAATGGAATATTTACTCCGTTGCTTTGCAAGATTTGACCTTTTATGCAATTTCTTTTTTAAAAAATATTAGAAATCAGCATGACACTGAAAAGGCAAATGAAATATATTTTGAAATTTTAGATAACGAACTTAAAAAAAACGAAATGCCAAAAGACATCTACGAAAAATCAAAAAAACAATTCTTAGAGCGCCTTGAAAAACTAAACTGGGAAGAATATCATGATAAACTTCCATTCAATACTAGCGCGCTATCACTTTATGAATGGTCACCTATCGCAGAAGAATTAAAATCATTGGATAAACAAATTGTTTTAAATTCTATGATATTAAAATGGGATAACGTTAAAAAAGAATTTATTCAATTAATAAATTTTTAAGTATTTTTTCTATTTTCAACTAAACTTTTTACAACACTTGGATCAGCTAAGGTGGTTGTGTCACCTAATTGATCATGCTCATTTGCAGCAATTTTTCTAAGAATTCTCCTCATAATTTTGCCTGATCTTGTTTTTGGTAAACCAGGTGAAAATTGAATTAAATCTGGTGTAGCTATCGGTCCAATTTGTTTCCTAACCCAAAGTTTTAAATCTCTTTCTAAGTCAAGTGTAGATTTTTCACCTACATTAAGAGTTACGTAACAATATAATCCATTCCCTTTTATATCATGCGGGTATCCAACTACTGCCGCTTCAGCAACTTTTGGATGAGCAACAAAAGCACTTTCAATCTCAGCTGTTCCAAGATTGTGTCCTGATACAATAATAACGTCATCGACTCTTCCAGTGATCCAGTAATACCCATCTTTATCTCTTCGACAACCATCTCCAGTAAAATATTTTCCATCAAACTGAGAAAAGTATGTATCAATAAATCTTTGATGATCTCCATAAACAGTTCTCATTTGTCCTGGCCATGATTGAGCAATACATAAACGTCCCTCTGCTTCTCCTTTTAAAACTTTTCCATCTTTATTTACTATCACTGGCTTAATTCCATAAAATGGTTTTGTAGCAGAACCAGGTTTTAAATTTATTGCTCCTGTTTGTGGACTGATTAATATCCCACCTGTTTCTGTCTGCCACCACGTATCAACTATAGGGCAGTTAGAATCTCCAACTGTTTTATAATACCACTCCCAAGCTTCTGGATTAATTGGTTCGCCAACAGTTCCTAACAATTTCAGTGATTTTCTAGATGTTTTTTTTACAGGTTTATCCCCTTCTCTCATTAATGCTCTGATTGCCGTTGGTGCTGTATAGAAAATATTAACCTTATATTTATCAACTATTTGCCACCACCTTGAACTATCTGGATAAGTTGGAATACCCTCAAACATTATAGTAGTTGCTCCATTAGATAATGGACCATAAATGATATAGCTGTGGCCGGTCACCCATCCAATATCGGCGGTACACCAATAAATATCTTTAGGTCTGTAATTAAATATATATTGATGGGTCATTGAAGCATAAACCATGTATCCACCAGTTGTATGCATAACACCCTTTGGTTTTCCTGTTGAGCCAGACGTATATAAAATGAAAAGAGGATCTTCTGCGTTCATCTCTTCAGGATCACATTTGTTCGAAACTTTTTTTGTTAGTTCATGATACCAAACATCTCTTCTTTCATCCCAGTTAATACGATTCCCTGTTCTTTTTACTACAACACATTTTTTTACATTAGGGCAATTTACTAAAGCTTCGTCAGCGATTGATTTTAAAGGAATAATTTTTCCTCCTCGAACACCTTCATCTGCAGTTATCAAGTAATCAGACTCACAGTCATTTATTCTTCCTGAAATACTATCAGGAGAAAATCCTCCAAAAATAATTGAATGAACAGCACCTATTCTTGCACAAGCCAACATAGTGTATGCTAACTCTGGTATCATTGTTAAATAAATTGTAACTCGGTCACCTTTTTTTACACCTAATTCTTTAAGACCGTTTGCTGCCTTTGAAACTTCTTTATGCAACTCTTTATAAGATATTTTTTTTTGCATTTTAGGATCATCACCGACCCAAATTATAGCAGTTTTATCTTTATTTTTTTTAAGGTGTCTATCTATACAATTTACAGATGCGTTTAAAGTTCCGTCATAAAACCATTTTATTTTTACGTCTTCTTTACTGTATTTAACGTCTTTAATTTTAGTATAAGGTTTGATCCAATTTATTCTTTTACCCTCTTTTTTCCAAAATCCATCATTATCTTTTATAGATGCCTTATATTTTTTTTCGTACTGGGATTTATTTACTAGCGCTTTGCTAATCCAATCTTTCTTTGTTTTATATACAAGTTCTTTTTCAATTTTAGAAATATTTTTAAAGTTCTTTTTTTTTATAACTTTTTTTGTTTTCTTTTTTTTTATTTTTTTTTTCTTTTTTTTAGGCATGGATTTTTATTCCTAGATACTACCCATCTTCAAAATAATTTTCCAGCATTTAGTATCTATAGGCATAACAGAAAGTCTACTTTGTCTTATTAGCGCTATATCTTTTAATTCTTTCTTTTGTTTAATATTTTCGAGTGAAACAGCCATTTTTAGTTTACTTTTGTACTTAACTCTAACTGCTACAAATCGTTTCTGCTTGTCTGTAGGATCTATAAATGCAGTTTTAATAACCTCAACAATTCCGACAATTTCTTTTCCTATATTTGAATGATAAAAAAAACAAAGATCGCCCTTTTTCATCTTTTTAAGATTATTTGCTGCTTGATAATTTCTTACACCATCCCAATCAGCTCCTTTTATCCCAGCTTTAAATTGCTGATCAATTGACCAAACATTTGGCTCTGATTTTAATAACCAATATTGCATAATTCACTTCATTATAAGTATATTCTGTAATTAAATTAATTTTTAGAATAATTTGTTAGAATTATTTATATAGAATTTATTAATAAGTGAATAATTTATTTAAAAACGCTGTTAATTTTTACGAAAATAAAGAATACGATAAAGCAAAAAAAGTCTGTGAAGATATTTTAGATATCCAGCCAGATGATTTGAATGCAACAAATCTTTTAGCCATTTTAAATTTTCACAATAAAGATTTTGTTCAATCTATAAAATTTTTTGAAAAAGCGATTGAAATTAATCCTAATATATCTGAAACATATAATAATTTAGGTAATGTTTATTATGAATTTAAACAGTTTAATATAGCAATTGAAAATTATAATAAAGCACTAAAAATAAAACCGAACTTTGCGTTATCTTATTACAACAGAGCAAAGGCTTTACAAGAAATTAATCAAAAACAAGAAGCGATATCTGACTATAATAAAGCAATTAGTATAAATAATAATTTTTCTGCAGCCTATAAAAATTTAGGAAATTTATATATGGAACTAAAAATTCTAGATAAATCCATTTATAACCACGTGCAAGCTTTAAAGATTAATCCAAATATGAGTTATTTATACGGAACTATAATTCAATCAAAATGTGGATTATCTGAGTGGGCAAATTTTAAAGAAGATAAATTTTTTTTAAAGAATAATATTCTAAGTGGGAAAAAAACTACCAGTCCTTTTCCAACAATACTGATTTATGATTCACCATCATTGCAAAAAAAAGCTATAGAAATTTTCGTAAAAAATGAATTTGGAAAACCAAAAAAAATTAAATTTGAAAAAACAAAAAACAAAAAAATAAAAATTGGTTATTATTCATCAGACTTTCATAATCATGCAACCATGTATTTAATGGCTAATCTTTTTGAACTCCACGATAAAAACAAATTTGAGATATACGCTTATTCTTTTGGACCAGATGATGGCTCGAAGATTAGAAAAAGAGTTATGAAAACTTTTGACAAATTTTTTGATGTAAAGTCAAAAACCACCAAGGAAATTGTGCAACACTCAAGAGAACTAAATTTAGATATAGCAGTAGATTTAAAAGGTTTTACAAATAACAATAGATTTGATTTATTCATTGAGAGATGTGCACCAATACAAATAAGTTATTTAGGTTTTCCAGGCACAACTAGTTCAGATTGTATAGATTACTTAATTGCTGATAAAATTGTAATTCCAGAAGAAAATAAAAATTATTACTCAGAAAATATTATTTATCTTCCTAACTCCTACCAAGTTAATGATAGCAACCCTGATTTATCTAAAAAAATTTTTAGTAAAAAAGATTTCAATTTGCCTGAAAATAAATTTATTTTTTGCTGCTTTAATCATAATTTTAAAATTTTACCTGATATGTTTGAGATATGGATGAAGATTTTAAAAAAAGTAAAAAATAGTGTTATTTGGCTACTTATTGATAACGAAACAGCACAAAATAATTTAAAAAAAATTTTAGTTTCTAATGATATCGACCCAAACCGTATGATATTTGCAGGAAGATTACCACATTCAGAGCACATAATAAGACTTGGTTTGGCAGACTTATTTCTTGATACTTTTCCTTGTAATGCTCACACAACAGCAAGTGATGCTCTTAGATCCTCTTTACCTATAATTACAATTAAAGGTAACTCATTTGCGAGTCGTGTTGCATCAAGTTTATTGTCATCCGTGGGTTTAGAGGAACTTATAACAAAAAGTGTTAAAGAATACGAAGAATTAGCAATTAAAATTGCTGAAAATAAAAATTTTTATCAAGAGATTAAGGATAAATTAAAAAACAATATTATAGATATGCCCTTATTTAATTCAAATCTTTTCACAAAAAAATTAGAGAAAGCCTACATAGAAGTATACAAAAATTATAATGAAAATATAAAACCTAAAACTATAAGAATAAATTAATTTTTATTTTATAATTTTACTCCAGCGCCTTTCAAAAACTTTGCATTTATATCAAGAGGAAGTCTGGGGGCTGCCTGTAAATCTAACTTATCAAATTGATTAATTTTAAATTTTTCTAATCCAACCATTGCTATCATTGCTGCATTATCTCCACAAAGCTTAACATCAGGATAGATTACTTCAAAATTATTTTCTCTACTTACTTGGCTTAATTTATCTCTTATTCCTTTATTTGCCGCAACTCCACCAGCTACAACAAATTTTTTTCTTATTTCTCCAGAAATTTTTTGAAATTCATAAAAAGCTATTTTTGTTTTTAAATACAATATTTCTTCTATGGTTTTTTGAAATGATGCAGCTAAATCAAATCTGTCTTGATCAGTCTTAATCTCATTTGTTATTTTTAAAATAGCAGTCTTCAGTCCAGCAAATGATAAATTACAACCTCCTTTATTAAAAATTGGTTTTGGTAGCTTAAACCTTTTTGAATCACCTTTTTTTGCAAAAATTTCTATTTTGGGACCACCAGGAAATTCTATTCCTAAAAACTTTGCAGTTTTATCAAATGCTTCACCTAGGGCATCATCAATTGTTGTTCCTATTCTGTTATAATTACCCAGTCCATTAACAACCAAATATTGACTGTGTCCACCAGAAATTAAAAGAAGTAAATAAGGATAGTCTATATGCTGTTGAAGTTTTGGACTTAATGCATGACCTTCCAAATGATTTATTCCTATAAAAGGAATTTTTAAAGATGATGACAAAGCTTTAGCAAAATTTAACCCAACACTTAAACAGATTATAAGTCCAGGCCCAACAGTTGCAGCAACTGCAGAGATTTTATCTAAACTAACTCCACTTTCCTTTATTGCTTTGTCTGCAATTAAATTAATTTTTTCTACGTGAGATCTTGCTGCAAGCTCTGGTACAACACCTCCAAATTCTTTATGAACATCAAATTGACTAGAAATAACATTTGATAATATCTTTGGAACATCATTTTCAGTATCCTGGATCAATGAAACTGCAGTTTCATCACAACTGGTCTCAATACCTAATATTATTGGTTTTTCAGTCATAAATTATTTTTTATAATTAATACAATTAATCTATAAGAATGTAATAAAAATAACTTTTATGAAAAGAGCTAATCTTGTAATTGGGACACGTGGAAGTAAGTTAGCGATGATTTACGCAGAAAATGTAAAAAAAGAACTAAAAAAATATTATTTTAAAGAGATTGAATTAAAAAAAATAGTAACAACAGGAGATCAAAAGCAAGATGAGAGATTATCTGAAATAGGAGGCAAAGGATTATTTTCAAAACAAATTGAAAAAGATTTATTAAATAAAAATATAGATATAGCAGTACATGCTTTCAAAGATATGCCTACTGAAGAAACTAAAAATCTTTTAACTAATAATTTTTTAAAGAGAAATTCTCCTAATGAAATTTTAATAAGTAAAAATAATATAAAATTTGAAGATTTAGAGCCAAACTCAATTATTGGTACATCATCATATAGACGAGAATATCAACTTAAGAAAAAAAGGCCCAACTTAAAATATAAACTTATCAGAGGAAATGTTGATACTAGAGTTCAAAAGTTAGAGAAAGGCGAATATGATGCAATAATTCTCTCAAAAGCAGGAGTAGATGCTTTAAATTTACAACATAAAATTTCACAGGAATTCAGTGTTGATCAACTTATACCTTGTGCAGGCCAAGGAATTATAGCAATTCAATGCAGAGAAGATGATAATGAAATAAAAAAATTACTTGAAAATATTAATGATCAAGAAACAAGAATTGTCGCAAAAGCAGAAAGAGAGGTTTTAAAAGTTCTTGAAGGAGATTGTGACACTGCAGTTGGTGTATTTGCAAAATCAAATGGTAATAAATTAGATCTGTTAACTGAATTGTTTTCTGTTGATGGAAAAAATAGATATTTTATAAAAAAAAGTCTTCAAAAAGATAATATTGAGTCAACTAGTAGAATGGTGGGCGAGGAGCTTAAATTAAAATCAAAAGGTTCTTATAAAAATTAATATGCATATTTTATTAACCAGACCATTAGATGATAGCAAAGAATTAATTTTAAAATTTACTTCGATGAAACATAAAGTTTCTCATTTACCTTTATTGCAAATAAAAAAAATAAAAACACAAGAAATAGATTTTAGCCAATTCAAAGGCGTCATTTTCACGAGCGCTAATTCTTTAAAAAATCTAAATATTTCAAAAATAGATAAAAAAATAATTTGTTTTTGTGTTGGTCTTGCAACAGAAAGAAAGGCAAAAGAATTAGGTTTTCAAAATATTTTCTGTGCCGAAGGTAACGTAAATAATCTTAAAGAATTAATTTTACAAAACTTTGATCCAAAGATTGGACCGATGGTCTACATAAGCGGGGAAATTGTTTCTTATAATCTTGATCAAGACTTAATTTCAGAAAACTATGTCATCAAAAGAATTATAAATTATACTGCAATACCCAATGAAAATTTAAGTGACGATTTTTTAAGAGATATCAAATCTTCTGTGCCAGAAATTGTTTTCATATATTCAGAAAATAGCGCAAGAGCTTTTCTTAATATTATAAAAAAATATAATTTAGATAATATTTGGATGGAAACTAACCTAATGTGCATGGGCGAAAAAGCATCATCGGCATTGAATGACATAAAATGGAAAAAAATTTTTCTTTTTAACCCTGGTGAAGAAGAGTTTTTGCTATATAAAATTTGAAAATGGAAGTTTTAAATAAACTAAATGAGTTATTTTTATCTGTATGGAAGCAGGGAATTCTTGGTGTAGATTTCTTTCAGATAATAGTGGGTCTTGGAATATTTGTATTATTTTTAATATTTAGAGGTCTAATTAGCAAACTTGTAATAAAAAAATTAGAATTAATTTCAAAAAGAACAACCAACAAATTAGATGATACGTTTGTAAAATCTATGGAAGGTCCTGCTAGGTTTCTTCCAATTGTGCTCGGGGTATTTTTTGCCAGTTACTATATGTCATTTGATAATGAGACTAGGGGTTTCATAGATAACGTTAATAGAACTTTAATAACAATTTTAATATTTTGGATAATGCATCAGATAATTGAGCCTATATCATATATTTTAAGTGGATTAGATAAAGTTCTGACAAAAGAATTAATAGGCTGGATTATAAAGTCTCTTAAAATTTTAATTTTTATTTTAGGTGCAGCTGCCGTTCTTGAGTTATGGGGTATTAAAATTGGACCAATAATTGCAGGATTAGGTTTATTCGGAGTAGCAGTAGCATTAGGCGCTCAGGATTTATTTAAAAATTTAATATCTGGAATTTTAGTATTAGTCGAAAAAAGATTTAGAATTGGTGATTGGATTAAAGTTGAGGGAGTTATCGAAGGGGTTGTTGAGAATATTGGATTTAGATCAACTGTTATAAGAAAATTTGATAAGTCATTAGCAATTATTCCCAATTTTCAATTTGCAGAAAATGCAGTAATCAATAATACCAGAAAGACTAACTGGGCTATTAGTTGGATAATAACTCTTCAATATGACACTACAATTGATCAATTGAAAACAATAAGAGATGAAATTGAAGATCACATAATTAAAGGTGATGATTATGACCAATCTGTAGGAGTCGCTGTAAGAATAGATAAGTTTTCAGATAGCTCGATTGATATGTATGTTAGATGTTTTACAAAAACAAATAGTTGGACTAATTATTTACAAGTAAAAGAAAATTTGGCACTTGAAATAAAAAAAATTGTTGAAGGTAAGGAGGCTGCCTTTGCATTCCCAAGTCAGTCCATCTATGTTGAAAAAAAATGATTGCTATATTTTATTTAGCACTTCAAATTTTAAAACTTTATTCATATGTTGTCATTGCTAATGTCATTATAAGTTGGTTGGTCGCTTTTAATATACTAAATACAAGCAATCGGTTTGTATATTTAATATTAGATTTTACTTATAAAATGACAGAACCGATTTTAATGAGGATTAGAAGATTTTTACCTAACCTTGGTGCTTTTGATATTTCACCTATTGTACTTCTTTTGTTGATATGGTTCATAGAAATGTGTATGAAGCTCTACATTGCACCGCTAATATTTTAATAAATGATTTTAATTGATGGAAAAAAAGCTGCTGCTGATTTAAGAGAAGAGCTCAAGAAGGAAGTCTTATCTTTAAAAGATAAGCATAATAAAGTTCCAGGTTTAACAGTCATATTGATTGGTGATTTAGCACCTAGTCAAATTTATGTTAGAAATAAAGAGAAATCTGCCAATGAAGTAGGTCTTAAATCAGATGTGATTAGATACCCTGACAGTGTTGAGGAAAGTGAAGTTTTAAAAAAAATTGATGAACTTAACAATGATGATTCTATTTCAGGAATTTTAGTTCAGCTACCACTTCCAAAGCATATTGATAAACAAAAAGTTATAGAGGCAATTAAGCCAGAGAAAGATGTAGATGGATTTCATCCCATGAATGTTGGTAATCTGTCGTCAGGTTATGAAAGTTCTATTCCATGCACTCCTTTAGGTTGTTATTTATTAATAAAAAAAATTGAACCAAACCTTAATGGAAAAAAAGCCGTAATTGTTGGAAGATCAAATTTAAATGGAAAGCCAATGACACAGTTGTTGTTGAAAGAAAATTGCACAGTTACAATTACTCACTCAAAAACAAATGATCTAAAGGGTGAATGTTTAAAAGGAGATATTATAGTTGCTGCTGTTGGGATCCCTGAGCTTGTAAAAGGTGATTGGGTTAAAAAAGATGCAATTGTGATTGACGTTGGTATTAATAAAACTGAAAATGGCTTAGTTGGCGATGTTGCATTTGACGAAGTATCAAAAGTTGCAAAAGCTTTAACTCCAGTTCCAGGTGGAGTTGGACCTATGACTATTGCATGTTTACTTAAAAATACAATCGAATGTTTTAAAAGAGCGAATAAATAAAATTTACTATTGATTTCTAATTAATGGATAAACTTTAGGACTTAAGTATTTAAGATTAGTTAACATAATTAAAATCAAGGTTACAATTCCTATAGAGGTGCCAAGGTAAATTAAAACTTTAAAATCAAATTGCCAAACTAATTCAAAAATATTCTCCATAATAAACTTTGATCCAATTACTGCAAAAAAAATTGCAATTAATATTACCGACATAAAAATAATTATAAATTCTATCAAAGATGAAAATATAATTTCTTTTTTTGAAAAACCTAAAATTTTAAATACAAGATTTTGGTACTCTTTTACTTTTCCTTGGACCATTATAGCACTTGAGATAACAATCAATCCAATGACAATTGTTACACCAGAAATTAGGGTTACAGCTATGAAGACTTTATTTAAAACTGATGTTACTTTATTTAAGTAATCAGCAATTTT
This sequence comes from uncultured Pelagibacteraceae bacterium, assembly GCA_902541285.1. Lineage (GTDB taxonomy): Bacteria > Pseudomonadota > Alphaproteobacteria > Pelagibacterales > Pelagibacteraceae > Pelagibacter. The sequence goes on along the minus strand of CACBQD010000005.1, from coordinate 37,839 downwards.
TATCATAGACAAACTCGGTAATACTTCTAACATTTTGGTTTCATCAAAATTATCTGGATTTTTAAATTTAGCAGTTGCTAAATATTCATGAGGAATTTTTTTTGCAAATTGTGGATTAAATAACATGGCAAAATTAATACTTAGATCACGATAATCAACTTCTCTAAAATTAACTATTTCTCCATCAATTTCTCGACCATAAATGTTTAAAGTAAAAATATCTCCCAACTCAATATTAAAATCTTTAGCCACTTTTGCATCAAGTGATATCTGAAGTTGGTTAGGTTTGGATAAATCCCACCATTCTCCTTTTAAAATTGGGTTATCTTTAGGAATATTTTCAACCCAAGAAGATCTTCTTTCACTTCCAATTACCCAATAACTATCATTATCTGGTTTAATATAGCTATTTGGATTCACGCCATTAATTTTTACTATTCCAGAAGAAACCATAGGTACTATTTCAATGTTCGCATCAGGGTTCATTTTGTAAACACCTTGTTCAAATTTTTTCTTTTCACCCTTTTGAATTCCAACAAAAAAATAATCAGGTGCGATATCTGGAATAGATCTTGCAATTTCTCTTTTAAAATTTGTTCCAACCAAAGCTAAAGTTAATAATAAAGTTACACCTAAGCCTAAAGACATGATTGTGATAGGAGTGATACTTTTTGTTTGAGTTATATTTTTAATCGATACTTTTAAAGAGATATTTGAAATAAAATTAAACTTTTTTAGTAAATAAATTATAATCTTTGAAAGTAAAAAAAATACAATTAGACATATAAAAAAAGCCAGAAAATAACCCAAGCTATAAGAAGGTCTTTCAGATCCCAGCGTAAACAATAAAACTAAAAATGATAATAAGATAAAACTTAAAATAACTGACTTTTTTGAGTAATAAAATTGTAGATTTTGGAATACATTTCTAAATAGGTTTGATGCTTTAACTTGATCAATTGAACTTATTGTTGGTATTGAAAAAATTGTAAGAACTAACAAACCTACAATAAATATTTTTATAAAATTAATTAAAGAGAATTTTGGATAAACATTTAATCCCAACCCATCAGATAAATATTTGTCTGCAATTGGTATAATTAAAAAACTTGAGCCATAAGAAATTACAGTAATAATAAATAATAATATAAATAATTGAAGATAATAAAGTGTTTTTATATTCCCTGAATAAAATCCTACAGCTTTTCTTACAGCTATAGACATATTGTTCTGGTTTATAAATGACAACAATGTATTAGCGATACCTATTCCAGCAATTAACATTGCACTAATTGAAACTAAAGAGAGAAATTGGGAAAAATTATTAATTATCCTTTTTAAGCCACTTGCTGAATTTTCTGGAAATCTAAGTTTTACTTTTTGGTCATCTTTAAAAATATCTTTGATCTTACTTTCTATTTTTTCTGGATCATCACTTGGATTAAATTTTACTTTATATTCATAATTCAAAAAGCTACCTATTCCATTTAGTTTTAGTATCTCCAAAGTTTGTTTTCCTGCTAATGCCCAATCTCCAAAAGCTACAAACCCACTGACATCAGGTACAGATTTTATAATTCCAACAACTATGAAACTTTGATCTTGTACCTTAACTTTGTCATTTATTTTTATCTTTAAAGTTTTTGATAAACTTTCATTAATCAAAATTGTCTTTGGTTCCTTTTGCATTCTTTCATAAGCATCTTCTGGCTCATAAACAACTTCACCGTAAAGTGGATATTTTTCATCAACTGTTTTAATCCTTGTAAATAATGATTTATTTTTTTCTCTGCCTGTCGTAGAAAGCATTGTACTGAACTCTATCATTTGTGAGACAGTGGAAAATTCCTTTACTTTATTGACTAAATTAAGATCCCCCTGATTACGGTTATAATCGATTTCGAGATCTCCACCCAAAAGAACTTTTGCATTATCATTAAGCTCTTTTTTTAAACTATCTTCGATTGTAAAGATGGCGCTTAAAATAAAAAGACTGATAAACAGCGTTACAATAATGCTTGAAATTTTTTTATAATTTCTGCTTAAATCCTTTAAAGCATACTTGAATATTAAACTTAACTCAGAAGAATTATTTAATTTTTCCATCTTTGATTTTAATTTTTCGTTTTGCTTTGTCTGCTAATTTTGGATCATGTGTGACCATTATTAAAGAAGACCCTTCTTCTTTGACGTATTTAAATAAAATTTCAGAGATCATTATTGAGTTTTCGGTATCTAGATTACCAGTTGGTTCATCAGCTAAAATCAAATCTGGTTTCATTGCAATAGCTCTTGCAATCGCCACACGTTGTTGCTCTCCGCCAGATAATTGACTTGGAAGATTATTGAATCTATGTTTTAGACCAAATCGATCTAATAAACTTTTTGCTTCTTTCTCTGGATTTTTAAATTCATTAAGTTCAAGTGTTAAAGCCACATTTTCAACAGCTGTATAATTTGGAATTAAATAGAAAGATTGAAATATAATTCCTATATTTTGCTTTCTAATTTTAGATACTTCGTCTTCATTAAGATTTGTTATTTCCCTGTCTTGAAATACAATTTTCCCTGAGGTTGGACGTTCTAGTCCACCAATAAGCATAATCAAGCTTGTTTTTCCTGACCCACTTTCTCCAACCACAGATACAGTCTCTTTTTTTTTTATAGTTAAATCAATATTTTTTAAAACATTGATATTGTCTTTCCCAGTTTGGTATTTGAGATTTATTTTTTTTAATTTAAGAAGTGTGTTCATGAATAAAAGTTTATTTATAAAAATATTGTTATTCTTTCTAGTGCACATAAATGCAAGTGCAATAGAAAAGGTTATATTATTCGGCGATAGTTTAATGGCGGGTTATGGTCTACCTAAAGAGCAACACTTATCTTTGGTTTTAGAAAGTAATCTCGTTAGGAGTGGTTTAAATATTAAGGTAATAAATGGAAGTGTGTCAGGAAGTACTTCTTCTGGTGGATTGAATAGAGCAGAATGGAGTTTATCAGAACCTGGTATTGATCTAATCATCCTTGGTCTTGGGGCAAATGATATGCTTAGAGGAATTCAACCAGATGAAACTGAGAGAAATTTAGAAGAAATAATTAAAATCGCTAACAGTAAAAAAATAAAAATTATAATAGCTGGGATGGTTGCGCCAACAACTCATGGAACTAAATATAAAAAAAATTTTGATGCTATTTATCCTAAATTGTCAAAAAAATATAATTTACCCTTAATTCCATTTTTGCTAGAGGGTGTTGCTCTTGATCCAAATCTAAATCAACAAGATGGCATACATCCTAACAAAGCTGGAACAATAGTTATAAGTAATACAATTCAAGATATTATTTCAAAAAATTATTAATCGGATATGAAAAAAAAATATCATCATTTAGCAAATGGCACATTTCGTAATCCTGAAGGATCAAAGCTGATTGATATGAATTTCAATTGGTCGTTTAAGGTCTTTAACCAAGAAAAAAAAAAATTAGATATGACTTTTCCTGAAAGTAATATCATTAAAAAAGAAAAAGTTTTATTGGATTTAAATAATTTCCAAAAAGAAGATTATGTAGCGTGGATAGGTCATGCAACATTTTTATTAAAATTAGGGGGAATAACAATAATAACAGATCCAGTTTTTTCAAAAAATGCAGGACCTTTATTTTTTGGGCCAAAGAGATTTACCGAACCAGCATTAAAACTTAATGAGATACCAAGAACAGATGTTTTTCTACTAACCCACAATCACTACGATCATCAAGACATGAAAACAATAATGAGATTTCCTTATAAAGAATCTAAAGTCCTGTTACCTTTAGGACTAAAAAAATATTTTAAAATTAACAGATTTAAAGATGTAAATGAAATGGATTGGTATGATCAAATAAGAATAAATCAGAATTTAAATATTACTTTTTTGCCATCAGTCCACTGGTCAAAAAGGAGTTTAACGGATACTAACAAAACTTTATGGGGCAGCTATTTGATTGAATACAAAGGAAAAAAAATATTATTTTCATGTGATACTGGTGTTGGAAAAATATATAAAGAATTGGGAGATAAGTATGGTCCAATTGATTTAACATTTATTAACATTGGCGCATATAATTTTTATCCTATGGCTTCAATAAAAGATTCTTCTGCTTACCACACTAACCCTGAAGAAGCCCTTGGACTTGCGAAAGATTTAAAAAGTAAAAAAGTAATTGGAATGCATTGGGGAACTTTTGTCTTATCACTTGAACCAATATTAGAGCCCCCTTTAAGGTTTAAGCAAAATGCAGAAAAATTTGGATTTAAAAAAGATGATGCAATTATTTTTAAAATTGGCGAATTTAAATTATTTAAAGAGCTTTTTAATACTAACTAGAATTTTCCATCAACCACAATCCATCTTGATTTAAAAAATATAGTTTACCATTTATAGGATGAATTTGTATGTCTCTGATTCTTCCAATTTTATCTTTAAATATTATTTCCTCTTTTACGTTTGATAAATCATTAAACTCTAATTTTCTTAAAGACTTATCTTTAAGAGAAGTAATTAATGCATGACCATTCCATTCTTTAAATTCATTACCTTTATAAATTGTGATTGCACTTGTGGCTATAGATGGAACCCAATATTGAATGGCTTTTGTAAAGCCAGGTTTCCATTTTGGCCCTATTGGTATACCTGAATAATTTGTGCCACCCCATCCAAGAATTTTCCAACCATAATTTTCACCTTTCTTTGCTTCACCAAACCAATCGCCTCCTTTTGCACCATGATTACTCATATAAATTTTTCCATCAAAAGGTGATAAAGCTAAACCTTGAGGATTTCTTACACCAATTTGATATATTTCAGGTAGCCAGTTTGATTTCCCCTCAAAACGAGGATTGTCTTTTGGAATGCCACCATCTAGATAAATTCTAATTATACTTCCTGGATGTTTATTTCCATCTTGAGCAATCATTCCCCCACCTCTTTCACCTGCAGAAGCAAATAAATAGTTGTCTTTAATTGCAAGTCTTGAACCAAAATGATAAGGCGAGTCAATTGGTGGATTGGCTTGAAAAATATTTTTAAAATTTAATTTGTTTTTATTAAATTTTGCACGTGCAATTGAAGTACTAGTCTTCCAATTATTTCTATTTTCTGTGTATGAGATGTAAATGTAATCTTCATGATACAGAATATCCAATAATCCTCCCTGTCCATATTCTACAAAATTTAAGTTATGATCAATTTCATTTATCTCTCTTGTAGAAATGTTTACAAATTTTATTTTGCCACCTTTCTCGGTAACAATCATTTCATTTTCATTAACGAACGACGAACCCCAAGGTGCTTCTAATTCAATAATTTTATTAAAATTAAAATTTTTACTAAATGAATTAGTTGAGAATAGTATTAATGATAAAAGAAATAATAATTTCTTCACTCTATGAAAGTTTTGATCTACCACCATCGACAGCAATAATTTGTCCTGTAACCCAAGAACTGTCTTCAGTTATTAGAAATTTTGCAAGCGAAGCTGAGTCTTTACCTTCTCCAAGTCTTTTTAATGGATGGGCTTTTGCAATACCATCAGCTAAAACTTTATTTTTAAGCATTGGCTCTGCAATTTTTGAATTAGTTAAACTTGGAGCAATGCAATTTACTCTTATATTAGGAGCAAATTCTGCTGCTAAAGAAACAGTTAATCCTTCAACAGCTGCTTTAGTTGAAGCTATAATTGCATGATTTGTAAAACCTCTTTGAGCAGCTACAGTTGAAAACAAGACAATTGATCCTTTATTTTTTTTTAAACTTTCTTGATAACCTTTAATTAAATCTACTGCAGAATATAAATTTAGTTTCATACATTTTGTAAAATCTTGTTCTGAAACCATTCTCAAAGGCTTTAAATCAATTGAACCAACACAATAAGCTATACCTTTGATATCATCTATTTCGGACTTAATCTTTTCAACAAAACCACTTTCTAAAACATCAGAGACTGTATATTTACAATTTAGTTTTTCAGACAAAGATTTTGTTCTTTCTTCATCCCTACCGATTAAATGTACTTCTTTCCCGGCTGCATATAACTGTTCGGCTAAATTAGATCCGATAGATCCTGTCGCACCTACTACTAAATATTTTTCTGACATAAATTTTTAAAGAGTTATATATAGTTAATGAAATTATTTTTTCTACTTGGAAATCAGCTTTTCTCAGAGAAATATCTAGAAAAGTACAGAAAAGATCACTTTTTCTTTATGGCTGAAGATTATCAGCTCTGTACGTACGAAAAGCATCATAAACAAAAGATATTATTGTTCTTATCTTGCATGCGATCTCACGCAGATAGACTAAAAAAAAATAAATTTAAATTAGAATATTCTTCGATCGAGGATAAATCTTTCAAGCTGGATTACACAGAAAAATTAAAAAAAATAATTAAAGCAAAAAAAATTAAAGAAATTTCAAGTTTCGAAATTGAGGATAAGTTTTTTGAAAATAAAATTACCAATTTTTTAAAAAAGGAAAAAATTAAATGGAATATTATTCAAACACCAATGTTTTTAAATTCTAGAGAAAAATTTAAAAACTATTTATCAAAATCAAAAAAACCTTTTATGGCAGTTTTTTATAAAGAGACTAGAAGAGATTTGGATATACTCATGAAAAAAGATGGTAATCCAGAAGGAGGCAAATGGAGTTTTGACGAAGAAAATCGAAATAAACTTCCTAAAAATATATCTATACCCAAATTTCCTAAAATTACTGAGACTGTTCATACTAAAAAACTAAAAATTTTAATTGATAAAAATTTTAAAAGTCACCCAGGTAATACAAAAGATTTTTGGTTTGCTACGGAATATGATGATGTAATTAAATTATTAAATTTTTTTATTAAAGAGAAATCAAATTTATTTGGGGATTATGAGGATGCAGTTGATCAGAAAGACAATATATTATTTCATAGTGCTTTAAGTCCTTACATCAATTTAGGTCTTATCACTCCAGAATTTATAATTAAAAAAGTTTTAGATTTTCACAACAAAAATAAAATAAGATTAAATTCCTTAGAAGGTTATATTCGTCAAGTAATTGGGTGGAGAGAATTTATGAGGGGAATATATCAAAGCTATTCAAAAGAAATGGAAACTAGAAATTTTTTTAAACAAAATAGAAAAATGAAAAACTCATGGTACGAAGGAACAACAGGATTACCACCTTTAGATTATGCTATTAAAAATGCAGTGAATTATGGTTGGTCACATCATATTGAAAGGTTAATGATCTTATCAAACATAATGAATTTATGTGAAGTTAAGCCAACGTATGTTTACAAATGGTTTATGGAAATGTTTGTGGATTCCTCTGACTGGGTAATGGTCCCGAATGTTTATGGAATGGGGCTTTTTAGTGATGGAGGAATCTTTGCAACAAAACCATATATTTGCGGCTCCGCTTATTTCATGAAAATGATGGATTTTAAAAAAGGAGAATGGTGCAATACTATGGATGGTCTTTATTGGAGATTTATAAATAGAAATAGAGCCTTCTTTTTAAAAAATCCTAGACTTTCTATGATGGTTAGAATTTTCGATAAAATGAAACCTGATAGAAAAAAATTAATTTTAGCTGAGGCAGAAAAATTTATTAAACAAAATACTGCATAGTGAGAAAAGAAAATTTACCCACAAAAATTTGCCCTGTATGCAAGAGACCTTTTACTTGGAGAAAAAAATGGAAATTAAACTGGGATAAAGTGAAATATTGTTCAAAGAAATGTTCAAAAAATAATTAATTAACAACAAGAGCAGCTTTTCTTCTCTGGTTTTTTTGCTTCAATCACTTCTTCTTTAGGGGCTGATAGTTCAACAATTTTTGCTGCTTCAGCTTCTTTCTCTTTTAATATTTTATTTTCAATGTATGCGTAAAGAGAGTTGAAACCTAATTTTGAAGCTTTCTTTTCTTCGTAATTCCTTCTGCCTTTAAGATTTTCAATAATTTCAAGAACTTGCGGGTTATTCATATTATTGTTATCTCATAATTTTGATAATTTACAATAGTTCTTTAAAAAATTCTTTAATTATAGTTGGTATATACTTTTTGAAATTGAAAAAACCTTTATTGCAATATTTCCAAGAACTTCGGTCTAAATTACGATAAAGAAATTTTATATTATTTATTCCTTGAGAAGTTAAATAATCTAAGTTTTCTCCAACACAAGGATATAAAAAATAACTATTCTCAATTGTTATAAGGTTACCAATGTCAATAATTTCACAATCCAAAGATTTTTCATCCAACCTTCTTTTTTGATCCTGAATTAAATTAGTCTTAAATTTTAATGTTTTTTCACTAAGTTTAATATTCCTACTGTCGTTATTATTATTAACTAAATAAATCTTTTTAAATTTATGGTCTTTGAAATCAGTCAACTCAAAAGAAAGATTATTATCAAAAATAATTAAATTTTGCTCATCCAAACTTACTGGATTATTAAAATCTTTTAAGACAGCCTTGTATATTTTTTCGCTAACTTTAGGTGGTGCATTTTCATTTAAATTAATGTTATTAAATCTGTTATTAGTAAATTTTTTTATATTCCATTCACTTGCCAAATAATGCTTACCTTGTGTTTGTATCCCAGCAACCCATCTCCATCCTAATGTATTAGATGCTGCATCTCCATCATAGAGATGGTTCATAAAAAATTCAGCTCCTAATTGCCAAGGTAAATTTAAAGTAAAAATCCAGATACTGGCAAACCACATTCTTGTATGATTATGAAGGTAATTAAATTCTTTTAATTCTTTAACCCATTCATTAAAACATTCTATATTTGTATTTCCATCAATGGCATTTAAATAATCTTTATTATCTTTGTATTTTTCTCTTATAATTTTTAGTTCTATTATGTAATCTGTCCATACATTAGGTCTTAATTCTAACCATCCTTTCCAATAAGTACGCCACAAAACCTCCTGAATAAATTTTTCATTTTTAGAAAATGAAAATTTCTTTAAGGCTTTATCTATAACTTCTAACTCATTTAATATTCCATGAGATATATATGGAGAAATACAAGATATATTTGATCTTTTATCTGGACCAAAATCAAAATTTCTCAATCTTGAATATTCAGAAAGATTATTTTCAACAAAATTATCTAGTTTATTAGTGGCTTGCGCCCGACTTGGTTCAAAATTCATGATATTTTATTTTAATTTTTTCTTGTGAAAATTAATAAATCTTTCAACATTTGATTTATTAAAAGTTTTATTTTCCTCAAATGAAACTTTTTTCATAGAATAAGCTGAACTTTTAGTTATTCTTGAATGAATAATAACATTCCCTTTATATAACCTCAATTTAACTGATCCATTAACTTTACTTCTCTTAAGATCTAAAATTCTTTGTAATTTAAATCTCTCTTTAGAAAACCAATATCCATTGTAAATCAGTTCCGCATATCTAGGCATAATTTTTTCTTTCTTATGCATTGTATCTTTATCAAGTGTAACAGACTCTATAGCCCTATGAGCGTGCATTAATAAAGTTCCGCCTGGTGTTTCGTATACACCTCTTGATTTTATACCGATAAATCTATTTTCTACTAGATCAACTCTTCCAACAGCATTTTTTCCAGCTATGTCGTTTAATTTTCCAAGCAATTTAGATGGAGAGAATTTTTTCCCATTCACTGCAATCGGATCTCCACTTTTAAAGTCTATTTTTACAATTGAAGATTTATTAGGTGCTTTTTCTGGAGATACCGTTCTTTGAAAGATAAAGTCAGGTGCGGAGTTTTTTGGATTTTCTAACAACTTTCCTTCTGTTGATGTATGAAAAATATTATCGTCTACTGAAAAAGGTGGCGCTCCTTTCTTGTCTTTAGGTATTTCAATTTTATTTTTTTTTGCATAATTAATTAGATCTGATCTAGATTTCAGCTTCCAAATTCTCCAAGGTGCAATAACTTTTATTTTAGGACCAAAATAATGATAACCTAACTCAAATCTTACTTGATCATTTCCTTTTCCTGTTGATCCATGAGACACAGCATAGGCATTAAATTTTTTAGCAATTCTAATTTGATCTTTGGCTATTAAAGGTCTAGCAATTGAGGTTCCAAGCAAATAAACACCTTCATATATTGCATGGCCCCTAATCATTGGATAAACATAATCTTTTACAAAAATATCTTTTAGATCTTGAATAATAATATTTTTTACGCCAAGTTTTTTTGCGTTTCTGAAAATTTTATTTCTATCTATTTCTTGACCAATGTCTGCAGTATAACAAATTACTTCTGCATCATAATTTTCCTGTAACCATTTTAATATGATTGATGTATCCAAACCTCCAGAATAGGCAAGAACTATCTTTTTCTTTGATTTCATTATTTAACTGCAGCTTTTTTTAGCTGCGTTATATGCTTTAGTGAAGCCCATCAAAGAATAATGATCAATTGTTTGAGAACCAGATTTATTATATCCAGTAACCATTAATCTTGAGGCCTTTTTCATTCTGCTAACAACTTTTTTTTCAATTTTATTACTTGAAATCCATGCAAAATTATCTTGAGCTATATCAAATTTATATTTTGATTTACCAGAGCTAGCTGTAATTGAATTTTGACTGTTGTATTCATAGCCTGAAGTTGTGCTTACTTCATCTTTAATTTTTTCAGATGGTCTAAAAGTTACAAATAATCTTGCATCTCTATCATTTTTTTTAGGAGATTGAAGAACAGGTTTAGATTGAGCAAAACATACTTTACTATCCCCATTAGTAACAACAATTGCATCCCAGTCTTTAAATGTTCCTATTTTATTTAATTCTTCTGAATAAGAAGTTGATCCTAATAAGAGAATAAAAAAAATTATTTTAAAAATTATGGACATGGATTTGGATATTTTTTTTGAATTTCATTAATTTCATTAATTATTTCTTTATCAAGATTCACTTTTACACTTTCTATATTTGTTTTCAACTGCTCCATTGTTGTTGCACCAATAATAACGCTAGACATGAAATCCTGTATCTCACAAAATTTTATACACATTTGACTCATATCAATGTTGTATTTTTCACTAATATTAAAATACTCATCAACAGCTTCGTTAGTATTTGGTTTTCGATATCTTGTCCAAAAATCCCAATCTCTTTCCATCCGAGATCCTTTTGGAAATTGCTTATTTCTATATTTACCACTTAAAAAACCACTGGCTAAAGGAGAATAAGATAAACAGCCAATATTTTCTCTTATAGACACCTCAGCTAATCCAACTTCATATGACCTATTTAATAAACTATAGGGATTTTGTATGGACATCATTCTTGGTAAACTCTTTTCCTTTGAGAGTTTGAGATAATTCATAACACCCCAAGGAGTTTCATTAGATAAACCTACATGTCTAATTTTACCTTGCTCAATATACTTTTGTAATTCAACCAACACGTCTTCGAATTTATTCCATTCATTTTCTTTATGCACATAACCCAGTCTTCCAAAATTGTTTACATTTCTTTCTGGCCAATGAAGCTGATACAAATCTATATAATCAGTTTTAAGTCTTTTAAGACTGTTATGAAGTGCAGTTTCCAGATTCTTCCCTACAAAACTATTTTCACCATTTCTAATATAATCTCTTGCAGGACCACAAACTTTAGTTGCAAGTATCACATCTTTTCTTTTTTTTGTTTTTTCAAACCAATTTCCAATTATCGTCTCTGTATGACCAAAAGTTTCAGCTTTAGGAGGTACCGCATAAAGTTCTGCTGTATCCCAAAAATTAACCCCATTTTCTAGTGAGAAATCCATTTGTTCGAAGGCTTCTTCTTGGCTATTTTGTTCACCCCAAGTCATGGTGCCGAGACAAATTGTGCTAATATCTATATCAGTTGTTCCTAATTTTTTATAATTCATTAAATAATAAGTATTTGTTACCTTTATTTTGACTGCTTGAAAAATTTAAAATTTATTACTATATATTTAATTATGGAATTCAATAGAGACAATATTCTAAATAGATCAACGACAGCAAAAAAAGCTGTTGTGATGGATGAAGGCCTTAGAGCCTACATGCTTAAAGTTTACAACTACATGGCAACTGGAGTTTTGCTAACGGGAATCATTGCATTGCTATCTTTTAAAATGTCAGTAGTTACAGATGCAAGTGGATCAATAGTTGCTTTAACTGAGTTCGGAAATGCAATTTATCTATCAGGATTGAAATGGGTGGTTATGTTAGCTCCTCTCGGAATTGTTTTTTATATGAGTTTTGGGATAAATAAAATGAGTTCTTCAAAAGCTCAAACTACTTTTTGGATTTTTGCAGCCTTGATGGGTTTATCACTATCATCAATTTTATTAGTTTACACAGGACTTAGTGTGACGAGAGTGTTTTTCATATCTTCAGCAACATTTGGAGCTATGAGTATATATGGTTACACAACTAAAAGAGACCTCACAAAACTTGGATCATTCTTAATGATGGGTTTGATCGGTATTATAATCGCGTCTTTAGTAAATATTTTCTTAAAATCTTCAATGATGTACTTTGCTATTTCAATCATTGGAGTTCTTATATTTGTTGGATTAACTGCATACGATACACAAAAAATTAAGAATATGTACGTAGCATCAGATTCAGGTGAAGTAATTGGCAAGAAAGCTGTTATGGGAGCTTTAACATTATACTTAGATTTTATAAATTTATTTATAATGCTTTTAAGATTGTTCGGTCAAAGAAGATAATCAAAAACTATAGTTTTTTCCAATTTGTTTTTTTTAGAAGTATTTCTAAATCATAAGCATTATTTAAAATTTTACCATTTCTGTCAGTTATTAAATATTTCAAATTCTTATTAGATGGTTTAAAATTTTTACAAATGTTGTAGATAGCTTTTTCTGCTGCATTTTTAAAAATACTAAAACTTACTCTTTTACTTGATATTGAGAGGCCATAGTCTTTCCAAGATCCTTCAGATACCATTTTAGCATATAGGTCTAATATAATTTTTAGTTCTTTTTTTTCAAAAAAATACCTTTGGTTTTGTTCTTTATTTGAATTATTTATTACTAATTTTAAATTACTCATTTAATTTGTGTTTATTAATCAACCCAACTTGTGATGCTGTAAAGATGAATGTAATTGGTAGCATTCCCCAAACTTTAAAGTTAACCCAAAATTCTTCTGTTTGAGTTCTCCAAACAATTTCATTTAATATAGCTAAAAAAATAAAAAAATAAGTCCATCTGTTATTCAAAATTTTCCAACCTTCATCAGACATTGGTAGTGTTTTTCCAAGTATTAATTTTAAAACTGGTTCATTGGTGAAGTATTTTCCAAAGAATAAAGCTAAGGCAAATAAAATATTTATAATAGTGGGTTTCATATAAATAAAAATTGGATTATCAAAATAAATTGTTAAACCTCCAAATAGAGTAATTAAAATTCCTCCTAACAAAGGAACCATCGGAACTTTTTTTTCCAGTATCCAAACCAATAGAACAGAAATTATTGTTGCGACAATTAGAGGTGGTATTGCAACTTTTAAATTTTTATCACTATTATAATAAAAGAAGAAAAAAATAGCTAAAGGCCCAACGTCTGTAATGAATTTTAGAAGTGATTTATTCACTGCTACATATTAACAGATTAATAAAACATTTATATTTTTTTTATTGATTTTTTTCATCAAATATCCATATTTAATATCGTGAGTACTCAAAAAGCTAAATTTTCAATTGGAGACGTTGTAAAACATAGACACTTCGATTTTAGAGGTGTGATTTACGATGTTGACTTTGAATTTAATAACTCAGAGGAGTGGTATCAATCGATTCCAAAAAACGTGAGACCTAGAAAGGATCAGCCATTTTATCATTTACTAGCAGAGAATGACGAAATTACTTACGAGGCTTATGTGTCTGAGCAAAATCTATTATTTGATGACTCTGAAGAGCCTATAAAACACCCTCTAATTAATGAAATTTTTTCAGGTAAGCGTGGATCAAGCTACTTCAAGCCTTCGAATTAACTAATAGCCAATATTTAAACACAATTGTCCCAAATCTCTGTCATATCTGTTTGTTATAAAATATTTAATTCTGATCAAGAGTACTGTTTTTCCTCTATCTCCCTCTGTATTCTTGGTCAGAAAATTTTGAACAATTTTAATCTAAAATTTATGTGTTATAAAAAATTATGATTAATTATTTCAATCCAAATAATACTTTAAAGATAATTAATAAAATACAAAAGTTTGTATTTGCGCTATTTATAATTGTATTGTTGCTTGGATTAGTTGAAGCTTTAGTTCTTTCTCCCGAGGATTATAAGCAGAGTGACTCAGTTAGGATTATGTATGTCCATGTTCCATCAGCTTGGATATCACTCGGAATATTTTCATTTATTTCCATTCTTTCTTTTGGAGTTTTTGTTTTTAAAAATAAAAATTTCTCTTTAATAACAAAAAGTTTAGCACCTTCTGGTTTTGTTTTTAGCATAATAGCTTTAGTTACAGGATCAATTTGGGGAAAACCAACCTGGGGAACTTGGTGGGCTTGGGATGCAAGAATAACTTCAATGCTCTTACTTTCAATTTTTTATTTATTGTTCATTACTTCTTGGAAGATTACGACAGACACTACTAAAGCAGAAAAAGTTAGCTCAATAATAGCAATTATTGGTCTTATAAATATTCCAGTTATAAAATTTTCAGTAGAATGGTGGAATACTTTACACCAACCTGCGTCAGTAAAAATTTTGGAAGAAACAACAATTCATTCTTCAATGTTGACACCATTAGCTATAATGACTGCGGCATTTGCTCTATTTTCACTTTTGATATTTTTAATGAAATATAATACAGAACTGTTAAAGATTAAAAATAAAGGCCTTAATAGACTATGATTAGTGAACTACTAAATATGAATGGATACGGTGTATACGTTTGGTCATCATTTATATTTACTCTATTTTCTTTTAGCTTCTTGTACGCGGTAGTAAAATTAAATTTAATTAAAGAGAAAAAGAAATTTGAGGAAAATTATAAATCACTAGATGAAAAGAAACTTGCATCAGCAGCTAAGCAAAAAACGTACAGAGAGATATTAGCAAACACTTCCACATCTAAAGTTTAACTAAAATTCACATGTACGGAAAAAAAGTTAAATTTAGAGCTCTTTTTATTTTTTTAATTTTAATTTCATTAGTTCTTACAATTTTTTTGGTTGTTAAATCTCTTGAGGAAAACGTAGTATATTTTAAGTCTCCAACAGACATTAAAAACCTTAATGAAATCAAAAATGCTCAAAAAATAAGAGTTGGTGGAATGGTGAAAAAAAATTCTATTAAAATAAATGATAAAGAAATTTTTTTCGTAATTACGGATTTCAAAAATGAATTATTAGTTAACTTTAATGGATCGGTACCTAATTTGTTTGAAGAGGGTAAGGGTGTAGTTGCTGAAGGTTTCTTAAAGGATAAAAGTTTTCTAAATGCTGACAAGATTTTAGCAAAACATGATGAAAATTATATGCCTCCTGAAGTTAGCGAAGCTATGAAAAATAATTAATTTGTATGTCTAATTATTTAGGAAATTATTCTTTATATATAGCTTTAATTGCATCTGTTTATTTAATTTTTAAGTCATACTTGGATGCAAATTCAGAAAATAAATATTTAGATAAAAACTTTATTTTAATTACTTCAATACAAACTATAATGATAACAGTAAGTTTTTTTAGTCTAGTTGCAGCTTTTGTAATTTCAGATTTTAGTAATGAAATTGTTTTTAACAATTCTCATACTTTAAAACCTTTATTTTATAAAGTTTCAGGTACTTGGGGAAATCATGAGGGAAGTTTATTATTGTGGTTATTAGTTCTTTCAATTTTTCTATTTATTTTTTTATTAAATTCAAGATCACAAGATACTAAATACAAACTTCTAACGATACTATTTCAACAAATTATTATTTCAGGTTTTCTAATTTTTATTTTATTAACTTCCAACCCATTCAAAACGCTATATCCAATTCCTAGCGAGGGATTAGGTTTGAACCCTCTTTTACAAGACCCTGCTTTAGCTATTCATCCTCCAATTTTATATTTAGGTTATGTCGGAACATCTATTATCTTTTCAGCTTCACTTGCCTCAATGATTAGCGGAAATATTGGAGATAAGTGGGCAAGGCATATTAAAAAATGGGTTTTGCTATCTTGGGTATTTTTAACAATTGGTATTTTGCTTGGATCTATATGGGCATATTATGAGCTGGGCTGGGGAGGTTTTTGGTTTTGGGATCCTGTAGAAAATGTTTCATTGATGCCATGGTTTTGCTTAACAGCACTCCTGCATACAGTAATTGTATTACAGAAAAGAAATTCATTTAAAGAGTGGACTATTATTTTGTCAATTACAACTTTTTCACTGAGTATGAGTGGTACTTTTCTTGTTAGGTCTGGAATTTTAAATTCAATTCATACTTTTGCAAACGATCCATCAAGAGGGTTATTTATATTAAGTTTTCTCTTTATCCTAATATTGATGTCTATATTAATTTTCTTTTTTAATCAGAATAAAATATCAAACACAGCAAAAGAGAATTTTATTTTAAGTAAAGAGACCGCAATATTAGTGAATAACTGGTTTATGATGTTTTTTTTATCTGTTGTTCTTGTTGGTACAATTTATCCAATTTTTCTTGAAGTTTTAAATGGTTCAAAAATTTCTGTTGGTCCACCTTTTTATCATAATCTTTTAATACCTTTCTTAATTCCTTTTTTAATCTTTATGAGCTTTGGCCCAAGTTTGAAATGGATTAAAGATAAATTAAAAAAGTTTAACTATAATATTTTAATTATTTTTTTAGTTTCATTGCTTATTTCATATGTCATTTTAACAAAAACAGAAAATTCATTTTTGTTATCTATTCCTCTGATAGTTTTGAGCATCTATCTCTTATTAGTAACAATTAAGGATTTTTTTGTTAGTAGGTCCTCGATTAGCCAAAAAATTTCACATTTTGGTTTTAGTTTATTAATCACAAGTATCTTATTGAATGGCCTTTTTTCTAATGAATTCAATTCAAATATGAAAGTAGGAGATGAAAGAATATTCGACGAAAAAGTTGTAAAATTAAAAGAAGTTAATGTTAAAGATGTGGACAATTATAAATCTCTTAAAGCTAGTTTTGAAGTTACAAATAAAAATTCCTCTTTTGCTTTATACCCAGAAGTTAGGATTTACCAGCAGCCTTTAACTATTACAAGTGAAGCAGATATTAAGACAACATTATTTTCAGATAATTTTTTAGTATTTAATATTTTAAAAGACGATGGATATTATAACGTAAGATATCAATATAAACCCTTAATGATTTGGATATGGATCTCAACTATATTTATTGGTTTTGGTGGTTTATTAAGTGTTATTAGAAAAAATGAGCAAAAATATTAAATTTTTAGGATTACTACTAACATTAATAATAATTTTTATAATCTTGCTCAAGGGATTGAACGTATCGAAAGATTACTCTAACGAGAAATTAAAAAGTAAAATAGATTTTTCACTTAATGCAAAAAAACTATTTTCAGATGAAATAATTAATATTTCAGACTTATTTGATAAAAATAGTCCTTCTGTAGTAAATATTTGGGCATCTTGGTGCGCACCATGTAGAGAAGAGCATCAGTTTTTAATGAAATTAAAAGATATGAACATAAATATAATTGGAATTAATTATAAAGACAGTCCAAAAAATGCGAAAAATTTTTTAAACTCACTTGGAAATCCTTATTCAGAAGTTATTACCGATAATGATGGAACAAAATCAATAGAATTCGGAGCCATTGGTGTTCCTGAAACTTTTATTATAAGTGGTAAAACAAATGAGATAATAAAAAAGTATATTGGTCCATTGACAAGCGAAAGTTTAATAGAAATAAAAAATTTATTAGAAGAAAATGCTTAAAATTTTAAAATTAATATTGCTGCTATATTTTAGTTTTAATTTTTCCTATGCTAATGAAATAAATACCAAAGTAGATCAAATTACAAAAAACTTAAGGTGTTTGATATGCCAAGGTCAATCTGTTTACGACTCTCAGTCCGATTTTGCTGTTAGTATGAAGCTTGTTGTAAAAAATAAGATTGATGAAGGTAAAGAAGAAGAAGAAATATATGATTATTTAAAAAATAAATATGGAGAGTGGATTGTATATGAACCAGAATTAAACCAAAATACATTTTTACTCTGGTCAATACCTTTGATTTTGTTCGCTTTTGGCGGCCTTTTAATTATTAGAAAAGTATCTATAAAGTAACCAGGATTTTTAATATGAAGATTTTAATTAAAACTTTGATAATTTCATTTCTTACTGTCTCATTTTCTAACGCAGAAAATAAATGGAGTTTTTACACTGGCATGTTCGATTTCAGTGATGATGGTAAGAGAGCAAATCTATTTGGTGCCGAATATATAAATTTTAATGCTAGCAAAGATATTTTTTTAGGAAATATTCAGCCTGTGACAGGAGCAATGATAACAGCTGATGATGCATTATATATTTATACAGGTTATCAATTAAATCAAAAATCTAATTCAACTACTTTCTCTCCTAGTTTTGCAATTGGATATTATGACGAAGGAGATGGCAAGGACTTAGGTCACGAAATTGAATTTAAGACACAAATACAGATATTATTTGATATCTCATCTAATTCTGAATTAGGTATTTCTTATAATCATATTTCTAATGCGAGTCTTGGAGATAAAAATCCTGGGGCAAATAGTTATATGTTTAATTTTACAAAAAAATTTTAACTTAAGATATGAGATTAAAAGATTGTCATAACTTTTATGACTTTAGAAAATTGGCAAAACAAAAGCTTCCATCTCCAATATTTCATTATATTGATGGGGCAGCGGATGATGAAATAACTTATGCAAGAAATAGTAGTGCATTTAATGATGTTGACTTAGTTCCAAATGTCTTAAGAGGTGTTGAAAATGTGGATTTGTCGACAACTATTTTTGGAAAAAAATTAGATTTGCCTTTTTATTGTTCTCCAACAGCTTTGCAAAGGTTATTCCATTACGAAGGAGAAAGAGCGGTTGGAAAAGCTGCAAAGAAGTTTAATACGATGTTTGGTGTTTCGGCATTGGCTACAGTTAGTGTTGAGGAAATTTCATCTTTAATAGACACACCAAAAATGTTTCAATTTTATTTCCATAAAGACAGAGGATTAAATGACTCTTGTTTAGAACGAGCAAAAGCAGCAAAATTTGATGTGATGGCTTTAACTGTTGATACGATAACAGGAGGAAATCGTGAAAGAGATTTAAGAACTGGATTTACATCACCTCCAAAATTAACACTTTCGAGTTTGTTTAGTTTTGCCACAAAACCAATGTGGGGAATAAATTATTTAACCAAAGGAAAATTTGAACTACCACATCTTCAAGATTTCGTTAAAGAAGGAACTGACACAAATACTTCAATTGGTAATTATTTTTCTACTATGTTGGATCAATCTATGAACTGGGACGACGCTGAAAAATTGTGCTCTCAGTGGGGTGGCCATTTTGCGCTTAAGGGAGTTATGAGTGTTGAAGATGCTAAAAGGGCAGTTGATATCGGATGCACTGGTATAATGGTATCAAATCATGGAGGAAGACAACTTGATGGATCTAGATCACCTTTCGATCAATTAGCTGAAATTGTTGATGCAGTTGGTGATAAGTTAGATGTTATTTGTGAAGGTGGATTTCAAAGAGGAACTCATATGTTAAAAGCTTTATCTATGGGTGCAAAAGCTTGTGCTGGTGGAAGATTATATCTTTATGCTTTAGCTGCAGCAGGTCAAGAAGGTGTTGAGAGAGCACTTAACTTATATAAAACTGAATTAGTAAGAGACATGAAATTAATGGGCTGCACAAAGATTAGTGATCTTAATCGAAATAATTTAAGATTCCGAAATGCATGAGCTTAAAGAATTGTTATAATTTTGAAGATTTTAGAAAGCTAGCCAAAAAAAAACTTCCAGCTCCAATTTTTCATTACATTGATGGTGGTGCAGATGATGAAACCACTTTAAAAAGAAATACAAATTCATTTGATGATTGTGACTTAATCCCTAATATTCTTAGAAGCGTAGGAGAACCAGATTTATCAACCACAGTTTTTGGTAGAAAAATAGATATGCCAATTTTTTTATCACCTACTGCTATGCAAAGTTTATATCATCCTGATGGAGATAAAGCTTCAGCTAGAGCTGCAGAAAAATTTGGTACCATGTATAGCATGTCGACAATGGCTTCATTTTCGATTGAAGAAATTGCTAACATATCAAGTGGACCAAAATTATTTCAACTTTATATCCATAAAGATAAATCATTTACTGATGATTTGATTGATAGGTGTAAAAGAGCAAACTTTGACGGTTTGTGCTTAACTGTTGATACTTTGGTTGCAGGAAATAGAGAAAGAGATCACAGAACTGGTTTTACAACTCCTCCTAAATTCACATTAGAAAGTATAATGAATTTCGCGATGAGACCAGGATGGTTATTCAGATATTTTACGAATAAGAAATTTGAACTTGCAAATATTAAACACAAAACTGACAAGGGAACTAACATTACAAAATCCGTAATAGATTATGTTAATGAACAGTATGATCCACAAATGAGTTGGGAAGATGCAGAATACTGTATAAAAAAGTGGGACGGACCTTTTGCCTTGAAGGGTGTAATGTCTGTAGAGGATGCAAAGAGAGCAGTTGATATTGGTTGTACAGCAATAATAATATCAAATCATGGAGGAAGACAACTTGATGGATCTAGAACTCCTTTTGATCAACTAAAGGCTATTTCAGATGCTGTGGGTGATAAACTTGAGATAATTTTAGATGGAGGTGTTAGACGGGGAACTCATGTTCTCAAGGCTTTAGCTGCAGGTGCTACTGCTTGTAGTTTTGGTAAAGCTTTTTTGTTCAGTTTAGGAGCAGGTGGTCAACAAGGAGTAGAGAGGCTGCTTCAAAATATGCACGATGAAATTAGAAGAAATATGATCCTTATGGGCTGTAAAAGTGTAAAAGAGTTAGATAGATCAAAGATAATTTACCGAAATTAAATATTTTTTATAAATAATTTTTATTATTATTTTCACTTTAAATAAATAGACATGAAGTTGCTTTTCAGTTAGTTTGTCGACGAAAAATTATGATTGAATTAGCAAAAGCATTAGATCGTTTAGGAACTGAAAGTGCATTTTCTGTTCTAGCAGAAGCAAAAAAATTAGAAGCACAAGGCAAACCTATGATCCATTTAGGTCTAGGACAACCTGACTTTAAAACTCCAAAACATGTTGTTGAAGCTGCAAAAAAAGCTCTAGATGACGGTCATCATGGTTATGTTTTATCAAATGGAATTCCAGAATGTCGAGAAGCTGTCGCAAGATGGGTCAAGAGACTTTACAATGCTGATATTGATCCAAATAGAGTTTTAATAATGCCAGGTGGTAAACCTACAATGTATTATGCAATTACTTGTTATGGTGAACCAGGTGTTGAAATAATTCATCCAACTCCAGCTTTTCCAATTTATGAGTCAATGATTAATTATTCTGGAGCAAAAGCTGTTCCATATGATTTAACTGAGGATAAAGATTTAAAATTTGATCCAGACAAAATTCTGTCTTTAATAACTGACAAAACTAGACTTTTAATTCTAATAAATCCAAACAACCCAACTGGAAGCTTTGTTGAAAAACCTGCAATTGACTACTTAGCAAAAGAATTAGAAAAACATCCGCAGGTCACAATTTTAAGTGATGAAATTTATAGTAGACAAATTTTTGATTATAAAGAAATGCCGACTTTCTTTAATTATCCTAACCTAAGAGATAGATTAATTGTTCTTGAGGGTTGGAGTAAAGCATATTCTATGACTGGATGGAGACTTGGTTGGAGTTACTGGCCAGAGCATTTAGTTGAACATGTAAACAAACTTTTGATTAATAGTGTATCATGTGTTAATGCAGCAGCCCAATATGCTGGTATAGCCGCATTAGATGGTCCTGAAGACTCAATTAAAGATATGTTAGATAAATTTACATTAAGAAGAAATTTAATTCATAAAGGATTAAATGATTTACCAGGAGTTGAGTGTAGTTTGCCGGGAGGAGCTTTTTATGCTTTTCCAAATATAAAAGGGACTGGCATGAATGGATCTGAGTTTTGCAAAAAAGCTATGCATGAAGCAGGTGTTGCAATTGTTCCTGGTACTGCATTCGGTAAAACTTGTAATGATTACGTTAGATTTAGTTTTGCCGCATCTAGAGATAATATTATGCAAGCCTTAGAAAATATAGGCAAGATGCTTTCTAAATAAACTGTATTTTTAATTAATATTTTTGTATTATTAAAGAATGAACGAAACTGTCCAAGCAGAATTAAAAAAGATATTTAACGGAAGATTTTCTACCTCAGAGTCTACTCGTGCAAATTATGCAAGAGGGGAAGATACCTATAACCCAATATTATCAAAGGCAGTTGTATTTCCAGAAACTAATGAAGAAGTTTCAAAAATTCTAAAAATTTGTAACGAGCATAAAATTCCAGTGGTTCCATTTGGAACCGGCACATCTCTTGAAGGCCATGTTGTTGGAAATCAAAATGGTATTACGATTTCTTTAGAAAAAATGAATAAAGTTTTAAGTGTAAATGCTGAGGATTTTGACTGCAGAGTGCAAGCAAATGTAACAAGAAAGCAATTAAATGAATATTTAAGAGAAGATGGAGTATTTTTTCCAATAGATCCTGGTGCGGATGCTGCACTCGGTGGGATGGCATCTACTTCAGCTTCAGGAACAATGGCAGTGAAATATGGAACAATGAGAACAGTTATTTCTGGCTTAACAGTTGTTTTACCAAATGGAGACATAATTAAAACTGGTGCAAGAACTAAAAAAACTTCTGCGGGATATAACTTAACTAATTTGTTTATTGGATCTGAGGGAACATTAGGAATTAT
The DNA here is from genome assembly GCA_902541285.1 of uncultured Pelagibacteraceae bacterium. Lineage (GTDB taxonomy): Bacteria > Pseudomonadota > Alphaproteobacteria > Pelagibacterales > Pelagibacteraceae > Pelagibacter. The sequence continues at coordinate 14,803 of CACBQD010000005.1, read as the reverse complement.
TACAGAAGTTCAATTAAGACTATCACCAATACCTGAAAGCATAATGAGTGCAGTTTGCTATTTTCCAGATTTAGACTCAGCAGTAAAGACAGCGCAAGAAGTTATTCAGTACGGTGTTCCAATTGCAAGAATTGAAATGTTAAACAAAGACCAAATGGAAATTAGCATTAAATATTCAAAGCTAGAAAACATCAAAGCATCACCAACTTTATTCTTTGAATTCCATGGAAGTGAACTATCAAATAATGAGTCTATAAAAATTGTTGAAGAATTATCAAAAAATAATGGTGGAAGTGATTTTCAATGGGCATCTTCTCCTGAAGAACAAAAAATATTATGGAAAGCAAGGCATGATGTTTACTATTCAGTAAAAGCTTTAGGTCATGATATGAAAGTGTATTCTACAGATGTTTGTGTACCAATTTCCAAGTTAGTTGAGTGCATTTCATGGGCGGAAAAAGAAGTAAAAAAATTAGGTCTAACTGCACCAATGGTTGGTCATGTTGGAGATGGAAATTTTCACTCCATAATATTGTATGATCCTGATGATGAAGAAAAACAAAAAAAAATTAGACAGTATAGTGATGATCTAATTAACAAAGCTTTAGAATTAGAGGGAACAATTACAGGAGAACATGGAATTGGTCTTCAAAAGAAACATTACCTATTAAGAGAGCATCCAGATAATTTGCCAGTGATGAAAGCTATTAAAAGAAGTATTGATGTAAACAATATCATGAATCCTGGTAAGGTTTTTGATCTAAATTAATCCAATACAAAATGAAAAAAATTTTAATCACGAGAAGGCTTTTAAGATCTTGTGAGGATAAAGCTAAAGAATTATTTGATGCTAATTTTAATTTAAATGATGAACTCTACTCTCAAAAAAAGCTAATAGAGATGAGTGCAGGCTGTGATGGTATTTTATCTGCTCTAACAGATAAGCTTGATGCAGAAACAATTAGTCAATTACCTGATAGTGTTAAAATTATATCAAATTTTGCTGTAGGTTTTGGAAATATAGATTTAGAAGCTGCAAAGAAAAGAGGGATTGCAGTAACAAACACGCCAGATGTTTTAACTGATGCTACTGCAGAAATTGGGGTTTTGTTGATATTAGGTGCATGCAGAAGAGCATCTGAAGGAATTGAGAAAGCTAGAGAAGGCGGCTGGGTTTGGTCAGCAGATATGTTGATTGGTAAACAATTAACAGGCACTAGACTTGGAATACTTGGCATGGGTAGAATTGGTCAAAAAATAGCTAAAATAGCTAAATCTTTAGGTATGATAATTCATTATCACAATCGTTCAAAATTAAGCGAAGAAAAAGAACAAGGCGCAACTTACCACGATAACTTAAATGATTTGATGAAAGTCTCTGATGTCCTTTCGGTATGTTGTCCTGCATCTAAAGAGACAATAAATTTAATCAATAAAGATACACTAGAACTATTACCAAAAGGTGCAGTCGTGACCAATGTTGCAAGAGGAGATATTATTGAAGACGAAGCTTTAATAGATGCTTTGGAAAGAAGAAAAGTTTATGCAGTTGGGCTAGATGTATACAAAAATGAACCAAATTTAAATCCAGGATATCTTAAACACAAAAGTGCTTTTATTCTTCCTCATTTGGGTAGCGCAACTAAAGAAACTAGAACCGCAATGGCTAATCTAGCTATAGATAATATTGATGAGTTTTTTAAAACAGGTGGATGCAAAAACAAAGTTAATTAACAATCTCAAGTTGTAATTGGTAATTAAAATTATTCTAACTTTCTAGACATATTTTTTATTTCAATTTAAAATTTATTTATAAAAAATAAATTTAGAGAGGATAATAATGAAAGCACAGGTTTTACATAAGTACGACCCAGAAATGAAAGAGGGAACTTGGGTCACAAATCAAGAAATGCCTGATCCAAAAATAGAAAAGGCATCTGATGTAATAGTTAAAATTGGTGCAGCTGGTGTTTGTAGAACTGATCTACACATAATTGAAGGAGTTTGGAAACATATTCAAGATCCAGACGGAAAACTACTTCCTTGCGTTATGGGTCATGAAAATGCTGGTTGGATAGAAGATGTTGGAAAAGACGTTACAGAATTTAAAAAGGGAGATCCAGTAATCTTGCACCCACTTATATCTGGAACTGATGGGACGTGTCTTGACTGTAGACGAGGTAACGATATGCATGCTGCCGCTGGAGCTTTCCCAGGGTTAAGTATTAAAGAAGGTGGATATTCAGAACTTTTAAAAACAAGTGTGAGAAATTTAATTAAATTGCCAACAGTATTGGCACCTAAAGATGTAGCTCCATTTTCTGATGCTGGTTTAACAGCTTATAGAGTTGTGAAAAAAGCCACTAGACATTTACTTCCTGGTCAAAGTTGTACAATCATAGGTGCAGGAGGTTTAGGACATATTGCTATTCAATGTTTAAAAGCAATGTGTGCAGCAGATATAATTATTGTAGAGAAATCAGAAAAAGCTCTTAAACATGCAATGGAGTTGGGCGGAGATCACGGAGTTTTGATTGATGGAAACGAAATTGAAAAAGTTCAAGAGTTAACCAAGGGAAAAGGTTCTGAGGCTGTAATAGATTTTGTTGGTGAAAAAGGATCGACTGCAATGGGAATTCAAATGACTTCAAATGGAGGTTTTTATTATATTGTGGGTTATGGAGAAGAGATCAAATCTTTAGCCGTAGATTTAATAATATCTGAAAAAACAATAGTCGGAAATTTAGTAGGAACGTGGTCTGAATTATATGAACTCATGGAATTAGCTGATAGAGGAAAAGTCAAGCTATCTATGCAGGAATATAAATTAGATGATGCTAACAAAGCGCTACATGATCTTAATGATGGAAAAGTCAAAGGTCGTGCAGTGTTAGTTCCATAATTAACAACAAAGAGAGGAAAAAAGATGAAGACAATAAAAACTTGCGTAACCGCTCTAATATCAGCTTTGTTGGTATTTAGTCCTGTTGCGTATGCTGATAAGTGGAGTGATCAGTTTCCACATATCAAAGCAACTGGGGATATTCCTGGTGATTGTTCTTACGAGTCTATGTCTAAGAAAAACTATAAAGGCAAGACGCTTAAGATTAATACACATGCTGTACCAGTCATGGGAGAGCCAACAGCTCTACATGCTGAGCAGTTCGCTAAACTTACTGGAGCAAAAGTTGATGTTACTCATACACCGGCAGGTGACTTATATGCGAAAGCAATGGTACCATTTCAAGCTGGACAAGCTCCATATGACATCGTTTTTGGATTTTCAAACTTCATTAATGATTGGAGAAGATACTTAGAGCCAGTTCCAAAGAAATACGTTGAGATGAAACAAATGAAAGACGTTACTCCGTCTCACATTGGTGTAGCATCTTGGGATGGTGTTATGTATCAGTTTCCGGTTGATGGTGACAGACATTATCTGAAATATAGAAAAGATGTAATTGATAATCCTGAGTACCAAAAACAATATAAGGAAGCTACTGGTAAAGAACTAAGAGTTCCTCAAACTTGGAAAGAGTATGGAGAAATGGCAGCTTACTTTAATAATTGGGACTGGGATGGAGATGGCGAGAAAGAATACGGATCCGCTGAAGTAATGAAAAAAGACGATCTAATGTATGCTGCTTTCTATTCAAGATCTGCTGCTTACTCAAAAAATCCTAAAACACCTGGTGGTTTTTTCTTTGATTTAGAAACTATGAAACCACTAATTAACAATCCAGGTTTTGTTGAAGCTTTAACTGACTGGGTTGAGGCAACTAAATATGTTCCTCCAGGAGGAATAAATTTTGGTTTAGGTGACGAAATTGGATCATTTGGTGGAGGACAAACTTTGTTTAGTTTTTCATGGGATGATGCATTTGTTGCTGCTATGCAACCAGATAGTCCAATAAACAATAAAGTTGGTGCTGCACAGTTACCAGGAGCAATGAAAGTTTGGAATAGAAAAACTAACTCTTGGGATGAAGGCTTTAACCAAGCTCCTTTCTTCGTATGGGGATGGGCAGTTGGAGTAGCTAAGAAAAGTAAAGAGAAAGAAATGGCTTTCGATTACCTATGTTTCTTCGCTAACGAAGCTAACCACCAAGCGGACATTGGAATTGGTAGATTTGGTGTAAACCCATTTAGAAATGACGACTTTAAAGTTGATGTATGGACACAAATTGGTTGGGATAAAGATATTGCTCAATCATATGTTGATACTCTTGCACAAATGGAACAAAGTAAAAATAGAGTATTTCCATTAAGAGTTCCTGGAACTTTTGAGTTTAATGCTGCATTGGCTACTGCTGCTGCAAAAGCATTAGCTGGTCAATTATCTCCACAAGCTGCTTTAGACGAAGCTGCCAAACAGTGGGAAGACATACTTAACAGAGTAGGAAAAGATAACGTAAGAAAAGCCTATGCTGTTGGTGTAGCAATGGAAGATAATAAGCAATAATTTTGTAAACTTGTGGCCGTTTTTTAACGGCCACATTTTAAAATAATCCAAAAAAAAAATTATGAATTTTAAACACAAGTTTGTTTTTTTATTCCCAGGATTGTTTGTACTTATTGGAATTTTAATTTTTCCAATTATTTTTACTATTAGATTAAGTCTTTCTGGATGGAATAGTTATACACCAGAAATGAACTTCATAGGCATTACGAATTACATAAGGTTATTTACTGATGACCCGAGGTTTTGGGAGTCTTTTTTTAGGCTAAGTTTTTTATCAGTAACTACAGTTATTCTTCAATATGTTATCGGATTTGCTTTAGCGATGATGGTTTGGAGAGAAATAAAATTTAAAAGATTTTTTAGAGTAATTTTTCTAGTACCAATGATGACAACTCCAGTAATAATGACAGTTATTTGGAGAACATTTTTTCATGAGTCACTAGGTCCTGTAAATGATTTGTTAGGTGGATTAGGATTAAAACCTATTTTATGGTTGAGTGATCCAGTTATTGCAAAGTTTACTGTTATAATTGTTGAAGTTTGGCAATGGACACCGTTTATGTTTTTACTATTACTAGCTGGACTTTTGTCACTTCCAAAAGAACCCTTTTTGGCAGCCGCTATAGATGGAGCAAGTCCATTTAGAAAATTTGTTTATGTAACCTTTCCTTTGATGGCTCCAATATCAATTGGAGCAATAATAATAAGACTTATCGAGGCTTCAAAAATAATGGATACAGTATTTGTTTTGACCTCAGGAGGACCGGGTACTGCAACTGAGACCTCAAGTTTTTATATTTATATTAAAGGATTAAGAGAATTTCAGATGGGTTATGCAGCAACCTTATCTTTCACTTATCTTGTAATAATGATTATCAGTTTAACGATAATAGCTAAAGTTTTAACCAAATTAATGATCAAAGAATAACTATGAGCAAACTTTACACTTTTCTTAAATATTTCTTTATTACATTTTGGACTGTATTTGTTGTTGCACCTTTTCTCTGGGCTGTATCAACATCTTTTAAAGACTTCCAATCTGTAAATAGTAAAGTAACTTATATACCTTGGTTAGATTTCGAACCAACACTGGAGGGTTGGAGAGTTTTAATTAAGTCTCCAGCTAAAGGTGGAGTAGATATTGTCGAGCCTTATTTTAACAGTATTTTTGTAACCTGTACTGCTAGTTTAATAAGTATTGTTCTTGGAACACTTGCTGCTTATGCACTATCAAGATTTACCTTTAAAGCCGGATTTGTTAGAAACAACGATATTACTTTTTTCTTCATTTCACAAAGAATCATGCCTCCAATTGTATTATCAATTCCTTTCTTTATTTTTCTAAGCACAATAGGATTGCTTGATAGTTTATTAGGTCTAGTGGTCGTATATATCGTTTTATTAATGCCAATTGCTGTTTGGATTATGGTAGATTTTTTTAATAGAGTTCCAAAAGAATTAGATGAGACTGCATTAATTGATGGGTGTAATCCTTATCAAGCTTTCTATAAAGTTGTTTTACCAAATTCAATACCTGGATTAATTGTTGCGGGAATGTTTTGTATTATTTTTGGATGGATAGATTTCTTTTTTGCATTTATTTTGACATTTACTGAAGTACAATTGTTACCTGTAAAAGTTGTTGCACTTAATTCATCAATAACACCATGGTGGAGCCTTTCAGCATCAGCTTTAGTCTCAGTTGCACCATTAATAATCGTTGCATTTATAGTTGAGAGATATCTATCAAAAGGAAATTTATCAGGAGCATTAAAATAATGAATTTAATTGGAGAGAAAATTTCTTATAAACCTGATGAGCAATTTCATTTAAACGATGTCTCGTTTAATTTTAAAAAAGGTAATTTGTATACCATTTTAGGCAGAACATTATCTGGCAAAACGACTCTTTTAAAAACAATTGCAGGATTATTAAATCCAGATCAAGGCTCAATTTCTTTTGAGGAAAAAGACTTTATTAAAATACCAGTTTGGGAAAGAAATGTTGCTATGGTCTATCAACAATTTATTAATTACCCTCATTTAAATGTTTATGAAAATATAACTTTTCCATTAGAACAAAGAAAATTAAGTCCTGAGCAAATAAAAAAAGATGTAGATGAAGCTCTAAAAACTGTTGGATTAGTTGGATTTGAAAATAGAAAAATTCAGGAATTATCTGGCGGACAACAACAAAGGGTTGCACTTGCAAGATCACTTGCAAAAAAAGCAAAAATTTTGTTGCTAGACGAACCGTTAGTTAATTTAGATTACAAACTTAGAGAACAATTAAGAGAAGAATTTAAAAGAATTTTCTCAGAAGGACTGTCCCAAGATACAATTTTAATTTACTCAACAACAGATCCTCAAGAAGTAATGGAACTAAATGGAGAAGTAATTGTTTTAGATGAAGGGAGGGTATTACAAAAAGGGCCTGCCAAAGAGATTTTTGAAAATCCATCTAATTTAAAAGTTGCAGAAATATCAAATGATCCACCAATGAATGTTCTGAAGGGTTCAAAAAATTCAAAAAATCTGAACTTTGAGAATATTTCTCTAGAAATTCCAAATCATTTTAAGAATTTAGAAGATAAAGATTATAATTTTGGAATTAGAGCTTCAGAAATAAAACTTGATGAAAATGGTGAAGAATTCGAAATAGAATTGGCAGAGATTAGTGGTTCAGAAACATTGCTCCACCTAAAAAGAGGAAATTCAAAAATAATTGCTTTAATCGAGGAAGTAATGAATTTTAAAATTCATGAGAAAGTAAAAATAAATTTTAATGCAAATAAGTTTTATGCTTTTGGAGAAGATGAAAAATTAGTTTCGTCGCCATATGGAGGAACAAATGGCTAAAATTGATTTATCAAATATCGCTCATACTTATAATCCTCTAGATCCAAAACCAACATATGCTCTTAATCCGTTTTCAATGACTTGGGAAAATGGCAAGCGGTATGCAATTTTGGGACCTTCTGGGTGTGGAAAAACCACGATGTTAAACATTGTTTCTGGATTAGTGAGACCATCCAAAGGTGAAATATTATTCGATGAAACACCTGTGACTGATTTAAAAACAGAAGATAGAAATATTGCCCAGGTTTTCCAGTTCCCAGTAATTTACAATACAATGACTGTTTATGATAATTTAGCGTTTCCACTAAGATGCAGGGAATTTACAAAAGAAAAAATTGAAGAAAGAGTAAAAGCAGTTTCAGATACTTTAAATTTATCTTCATTTTTAAACTCACCAGCAAGAAAATTAACGGCTGATCAAAAACAACTTATCTCTTTAGGTAGAGGGTTGGTTCGAGAAGACGTTGCAGCTGTTTTAATGGACGAACCTCTTACGGTTATAGACCCAGATTTAAAATTTAGACTTCGAAGAAACTTAAAAGAAATCAATGAACAATATAAAACAACATTGGTTTATGTAACTCATGATCAAAACGAAGCTATGACTTTTGCAGAAAATATAATTGTTATGGATCAAGGTGAAATCGTACAAGTTGGATTGCCAAAAGATTTATTTGAAAAACCTAAAACAACTTTTGTAGGTTATTTTATTGGCTCCCCTGCAATGAATATCTTTCATTCAACTGTATCCTCTGATCATGAAGTAAAAATTAATGATACCACTATTAAGACAAATTCAAATTTAGGAAATTTAAAAGATAAAAATGTTAAACTGGGTATTAGATCCGAGTTCATAGAATTGGCTGAAAAAGAAAGAAGTAATACAGTTAAAATTAAACTTACAAGAGTTGAGGACTTTGGTAATTTCAAGCTCCTTACAGGAAAAATGGGTGATTTAGTGATTAAGTCAAAAGTAGAAAGAGAAAAACCTATTCCAGATGGAGAATTAAATTTATATTTTCCACCAGAGAAATGTTGTGTTTATTCTGATGAAAAATTAGTTTAAGGGATAAATGAAACTACTAAATTTATCGGCACAACAACTTTTAAAAAAACTTAAAAATAAACAATTAACTTCCGTTGAACTTTGTAAAGCCTATATCAATCAAAAAAAAAAATATGATAAGAATATTCAGGCTTGGGAATATTTTAATGAAAAAAAACTACTAAGTGATGCAAAAAAATCTGACAATCAAAGAAAAAAATTAAAATCTTTAGGAGTTTTGCATGGTCTACCAGTAGCACTTAAAGATATTATCTCAACATCTGAAATGCCAACAAAATATGGCGCAAGAATAAAATTAAAAAAAAAAAATAATTTAGATGCTAAAATTGTTGAGCTCTTAAAAAAAGCTGGAGCAATAATTATGGGTAAAACGGTAACTTGTGAATTAGCATTCTTATCGCCATCGAAAACTAAAAACCCACATGATTATTCAAGAACACCAGGGGGTTCATCTAGTGGCTCTGCAGCCGTTATTGCATCTGATATGGCACCATTATCAATTGGAACTCAAACGGGTGGATCTGTAATTAGGCCAGCCTCTTATTGTGGAGTTGTTGGTTATAAACCTACTTATGGATTAATTTCTAGAAATGGTGTTTTGCAAACATCATATAATTTGGATCAAGTCGGAGTATTTGGAAAAACAATTGGTGATGTAGAACTTTTATCGAAAGTTTTGTTTGCTAGAGATGATGCAGATGAAACAACAACAAGTATTAGTTTTCTAAATAAAAAAATTAAAATAAAAAAATCAAAATTTGTTTTTTATAAAACCAAACGCTGGAGAAATGTTGATAGTATTTCAAAAAAATCATTTAATAAATTTATTTTAAATAATAAAAAAATAGTAAAAGTTGAGACTGCTCCTAAATATTTTGAAGATATGATTGATTGTCATACAATTATATACGAGACAGAGATGGCTCAAAATTTCCATCATTATTACAAAACTTCAAAAGGAAAACTTTCTATAGAAATTAAGAAAGCAATTATTAATGGACTAAAACATTCAGCAAAAGATTATGCTTTAGCTTTAGATACGATGAGAACATACTCAAAAAACTTAGATAGTATATTTAAAAGGTTTGATGCAATTATAACGCCAAGTAGTTGCGGAATTGCTGAAATAGGATTTAAGACAACTGGTAGTCCAGAATTTAATAAGATTTGGTCTCTTGCACATGTGCCCTGTATTTCACTGCCAATTTTAAAAGGCGAAAAAAATTTGCCTTTAGGAGTTCAAATTATAGGCAAACAATTTGAAGATCTAAGCATGTTAAAGCATGCCAAAATATTCAAGAAATAGAGATAATTCACAAACATTTACAATCATAGATTGTAATTAAGTGAAAAATCCTCAGTTTTTTAAAATGACTCTAAGATGCATATATGCTTTAAATGCACCAGTTAATTAACTTAAAGAGGAGAAATAATGATTAAAGAAAAAAAACTATTGAAGGGTAAAACTCCTTCAAGACGTAAATTCTTTAAGGCTGCTGCTGCGACTGGTGTTGCTGCTGTAGCTGCATCATCTTTAGCTGCTCCAGCCGTTGCCAAAGAAAGAATTGAAGCTTCTATGGTAGCTACATGGGGAAGAGATTTCCCAGGTTTAGGAACTGGTGCGCAAAGATTTGCTCAAAGAATTACAGACATGAGTGATGGAAGAATTCAAGTCACTTACTATGCAGCAAACGAAAGGGTTAAAGCGTTTGACTCATTTGATGAAGTTGCTTCAGGTAACTCGCAAATGTATCACGCTGCTGACTACTACTGGGTTAAAAAAGATCCAGCTTGGGGTTACTTTACAGCTGTACCTTTCGGTTTCACTTACACTGAAATGAACGCATGGATTAGATTTGCTGGTGGTCAACAATTATGGGATGAACTATCAGACAAATTCGGTCTAAAAAACTTTATGTGTGGAAGCACAGGAGTTCAAATGGGTGGATGGTTTAACAAGAAAATTAGAAGCCCTAATGACTTCAAAGGTCTTAAAATGCGTATGCCTGGATTAGGTGGACAAGTTATCGGTAAACTTGGAGGATCTCCAGTTTCACTTCCTGGTGGACAAATTTACGAAAACCTTGTTTCTGGTGCAATTGATGCAACAGAGTGGGTAGGTCCATGGAATGATGAAGCTATGAAATTCCAAGAGGCTGCTAAATACTACTACTATCCTGGAATGCACGAGCCAGGATCTATGTTAGCATGTGGTACTAACAAATCTTGGTTTACAAGCTTATCAAAATCAGATCAGCTATTAATTGAAGCTGCAGCTGCGATGGAAAATGACGTTATGATGTCAGAGTACAACGCTAAAAATGGTGCTGCGCTTGCAAGATTAATAAACGATCATGGTGTTAAACTAGAGAAGTTTAGCGACAAAGTTTATGATGGTTTTGCTAAAGCTGCTAATGAAGTATTTGAGGAAACAAGAGCAAGCAGTGGTCTCGCTGAGAGAATCCACTCTAGTTTCTTACAGGCTAGAAAAGACATTGGTTCTTGGACCAACTTGTCTGACTCACCTTACATTTCTCAAAGAAACAGAGCATTAGGAATGTAATCTAACTAAATTTAGTTATTAAAGGGCCCTTAATTGGGCCCTTTTTTTTTAAACAAAATCGAGTATTACTTAGGTATTTTAAAATACTATGGTGACAAAAAATTCAAATCTTTCTCTATATCTTAGAATAATCAGTTATTCAGTTTTAGCTTTTACTTTAGCATTTCTTATTAATAATATTTTAACAGTTTGGAGTGATTGGCCAGGAATAAAAAAAATTTTTTCACATCATGAGATGTTTGGATATAAGAAAAAAGCTTTAGAGGGATCTGACTTAAATTATGGTTATATGCAAATTGGATTGTATTTGATTTGTATTGCTGCAGTCGTTTTTTATGTTTTTAAAACATATAGCCAAACTTTGGAGCAAGATTCAAAAATTTTATCAAGATTTTCAGCATATCTTGTTAGATCATCATTTTGGGCAGTATTTTTAGTTGGCGTAGCTGACTTTGTTATATCTTTTATGGTTGTTGAAAGATTATGGGAAGCAATCTTCAGTCCTGAAGTAAAAGCATTGATGGTTAAAGCCCCTGTCAGAATTACTTATATTCACTTTCCAATAATATTAATTTCTTTCGTGATTGGATATTTTACGAAATCAGTTGGCTTCATTTGGCTAGCAGTATTGGTTGTAGTAAGTGAATTCGTAATCGTATTATCAAGATTTATATTTTCATACGAACAAGCATTTCAAGGGGATCTAGTTAGATTTTGGTATGCTGCACTTTACTTATTTGCTAGTGCATACGCCTTAATTCATGAAGGGCACGTAAGAGTTGACGTACTCTACTCTTCTTTTAGTGAAAAAAAGAAGGCATGGACAAATATGGTTGGATCGGCAGTTCTAGGAGTACCACTTACATTAATAGTTATATTTTTAGGTCTGAACGGAAAAGCCAGCATAATAAATGGTCCTGTTGTAGCTTTTGAAGTTACGCAACAAGGATCTAATGGTCTTTATCTTTTATATTTGATGGCTGTTTATCTAGCTGTTTTTGCTGTTACGATGTTAATTCAATTTACTAGTTATTTTATGGAAAGTAGTCACAAAATTTTAAAAGGTGTCAAAAATTAAATTATGGAAACATTCTTTTTAGCTGTTCTAGTTGTGATAATGATTGTTGCTCTTGCATCGGGTTACCCGGTTGCTTTTGCACTTCCTGGTTCAGCTATAATTGCAATTGGTTTAGCTGCATTTTTTGGCTACATCTTCGAGGGAGACTCCAGTGCCTTTTTTGCTGTAGATGGACCCATAGAATGGCTCGTTGCTGGTATTACAAATTTTAGGAGTAATTACTGGGATGTAGAGACAGATACTTTGATCGCAATTCCTTTATTTATATTCATGGGAATTATGCTTCAAAAATCAAAAATTGCTGAAGACTTATTAATAACAATGGGCCAATTATTTGGACCAATTCCTGGTGGTTTAGGTATTTCTGTTATATTTGTTGGAGCTCTATTAGCAGCAACGACTGGTATCGTTGGAGCAACTGTAATTGCGATGGGACTAATCTCGTTACCGACGATGTTAAATAACAAGTATGACAGACAACTTGCTAGTGGAATAGTCTGTTCATCAGGAACATTGGGTCAAATTATTCCTCCATCAATTGTTTTAATTATTATTGCTGACCAGTTGGCAAGTGCATCTGATGTTGCAAACAACTTAAGACAAAATGATTATAAAGCCTTAACCGGTGAATTTAATATGCCAGGTGAATTTAGAGTAGGTTCATCAAGTGCAGGTGATATGTTCTTAGGAGCACTTTTACCAGGCCTTGTCTTAGTTGCTCTTTATATGATCTATGTATTTATTTTTGCTAGAATAAAGAAAGGTGTTGCACCGCCAGTTCCATTTAAAGGAAATTTTGATTTAAAATTTTGGTTAAGAGTAGTTGTAATTATCATACCACCACTTGCATTAATATTCGCTGTATTAGGTTCAATTTTAATGGGTATTGCTACTGTAAACCAAGCTGGTTCAATTGGAGCAATTGGTGCCACTTTGATGGCTGGTTATAGATTATATGAAGGAAAGAAAAGTGCGTTCTATCCTTTAATTTTAATTATTGGATCTCTAATTCCAATTACATTCTTTGCTTCAAATTATGAATTAAATGTAAAAAATTTGGAGGAAAGAGATTTAAGCGCAATCTTTATTACCGCTTTCTTTGTGGTCATACTTGTATACGGAATAGGTTGGAGTTTTTGGAGAACTTTTAAAACAGAAAATGTTTTAAAAGAAGTTGTAACAGAAACTTGTGTGACTACTTCAATGGTATTTATTATCCTTTTAGGAGCAGCAATGCTTACTTCAGGATTTAGAGCTTTTGGGGGAGAAGAATTAGTAAGAGACTTTTTACAAGATTTACCAGGCGGTTTTTGGACACAATTTGTTGTTGTGATGATTGTAATTTTCTTGCTAGGATTTTTCCTAGACTTTATTGAAATTGCAGTTGTTGTTGTTCCTATAATTGCACCAATATTATTAGCTGAAACAGGTGCTAACGTCACTGCCGTTTGGTTAGGAGTTATGATTGGTGTTAACTTACAGACTTCATTCTTAACGCCACCATTTGGATTTGCACTCTTTTATTTGAAAGGTGTAGCTCCCAAAATTGTTAAAACACTTGATATTTGGAAAGGTGTTGTACCTTTTATAATTCTTCAGCTTATAGGATTGGGAATAGTTGGTGCATACCCTAGCTTAGTAAATTATCTGCCAAATAGAGTATATTTAACTTCGAATGTTGCTCCTCCACCAATGAATCCTAAATTACAGTACTGTTTGCAAGAGTACAAATTTGCAAGATTTGATACCAACGGTGAGACAATTAAAAATGCAATATTAAAATTTCAATCTGAGGCACCGACTAATCTGCCAGATGATAAAATGGAAATTTTAGAAGATCATTTTGATAGTGCATTAGGAACTTTTGCTCTAGTCGACAAATTAAAAAAAGTAGAGGTTGAATACAACGCATATGCTGTTGATTATAGGGATCTGCATTTCACTGTTAGAAAAAAGCAAAAGAAAATACTTAAATTAAATAAAAAAATAGAAAAATATAAAGCAGAGATTAGAAATTTAGATGATGACGAATTAGATGAGAAAAATAAAATAGAATTAAGAATTGAAGATGTTAAACTTGAAATTGAGGAAATTCAAAACTCAATCCCTGAAACTTGGCAAGCTAAGAATTCAGAATTCGACAAATTAAATAAAGCTAAAAATACAACAACAAAAAGATATAGAAAGAATGTAGATGAAGCCTACGATCTACTTGATCAGTTCGCAATGTTCATAAACGATGGAGTAAAACTTCAAGAAGTATCAAAAGATATTAAACAGTTAGATTATTTTATAGCTATGGAAAGCAATACAAAAGTATATGAAAGATCAGTTACAATTATGGATGGATTGTTTGACAAGTTGAGTGAGATCTCTGGAATGGATGAATTTTTAAATAGTGTAGATGATTTATTATCAATGGTTGACTCAGACGAACTTGATCCAATGGCGATTAGAACAAAATCAAAAGAAGTTGTTGAGTTATTCAATAAAGAAGTTAGCTGGAGAGCAAATGCTAAAGAAAACTTAATGCCAAAACTTGAGGAATATAATAATGCAATCAAAGAAACAATTGGATTAAGGTTGCAGTCTAAACTAACCAAAGAGCAAGCTATCTATGTATCTAAATGTAATTCAATACATAGAGATATTTCACTAAATTTTTAAACTGTTAATTTATCAATTAATTCTGATCTTGTATAAAGACCCAAGTCTTCTGCCTTGGACTTTAATTTTTCATTAATCTCTTTTAATTTTGGAACATTTAAATCAAGCT
>CACBQD010000004.1 GCA_902541285.1 uncultured Pelagibacteraceae bacterium | reverse complement strand
AAAGTTTTTTTTATAGTAATCCAAATTTTCCTTTTTATCAAAACCATCTGAAACCAAATCTATTTGAGATTTTATTTTTAATATTTTTTGGAATTCATCATGTCTTTTGAATGCTAAATTTGACCAACGATCCATGTAATTTTTATATTTAGGAAATTCATTTATATTTTTTGGATGAAATTTTGATTTTCCACCTTGAAAATTATTTTCTTGTATAACTGTTTCATAATTAAACATGTGGCTAACCCAGATCAAATTTCCATTTGAAGTTAAATAAACATGATCACTTTTAACTACTCTATCATTATTTTTTATTGAACCTTTCTTATAAGCACCCTTTAAAGCACTTCTTATTTCATTAAAATCGTCTGATCTATTTATAAATTTTTGTAAATCAAATTCTTTAACTTGAAATGCATTAGTACTATTCTCATTTACAACATATTGATATGCATCATCCTTCTTGAAGATTGAATTATCTTTTTTAAAAAAATAGTCTAAAAGAAAAGTTCTAATAAACTGTCCATATTTATCAATTTTTGAATAAGCAACTAATATTATAGACCCAAAGTTTTCGTTATCTATTTTTTCTGCAAAGACTTTTACTTTTAGGTAACCAAAGTCCTCTGTCATTATTCTTGTACTTTTTATTAGTTTATTTTTATCAAAAAGTTCAATTTCTAAATCTTTTATCTTAAAATTATTTGAATTTGCGTTACCTAAAATTAAAGAAAAAAATAATAGAAAAACAATGAATTTGAAAATTTTAATCATAAGTATTTTTTGATATTCTAATATAATGTAATTTATTACATAGTTTCAATACTTCCTATAAATTTATAATCTTTATCTATAACAACAATTTCACCAGATGAAGTACCAAAATTTAACATTTCTGAGATAACTACAAAATGTGTTACTAAAATAAGATTTTTCTCACCATTCCAGTTAGATATATATTTTTTTAAACTCTTAATTTGTTCATCTTTATATTTATAAAACTTCTCTTGATAAAAAGAGTTTAAACCTTTGAAAGTTTCATAATTATTAAAGGCAAATCTTGCAGTATCTTTGCATCTACACCATTCACTAGATAAGACTTTATCAATTTTAATATTATTTACGCTAAATAATTTTCCAATTTTTTTTGATTGTTCTATACCTTCTTGATTTAAATTTCTTTGAGTGTCACATTTTTTTAAATCAATATTATCAGGATCACCATTTCCTGGTGCAAGTGAGTGTCTTATAAATACAATCTTTCCACCCTTCTGTAATTCTTTAATAACAGATTGATCGGCGATTACATTATTTGAAATAAAAAGATTTAGAATAAAGAAAATAGAGATATAAATATATTTCATAAATGACAGTTAAATTTGAAAAATTAAAAAAAACAATAATTAAATGTAATAAATGCCCTAGACTTGTGAAGTTTAGAAAAAAAATATCTACAGAAAAAAGAAAACAATACATTAATGAAACCTATTGGGGGAAACCAGTAACAGGGTTTGGAGATATAAATGGAAAGATAATGATAGTAGGGCTTGCTCCAGCAGCACATGGTGGAACCAGGACTGGTCGGGTCTTTACTGGAGATAAATCCTCAGACTTTTTATATAAATGTTTACACAATGTAAAAATTGCCAATCAAAGCAATTCAGATCATGTAAATGATGGATTGAAAATAAAAAATACTTTCATAACACCGGCTTTAAAGTGTGTCCCTCCAGGAGATAAGCCATTAAATGAAGAGTTAAAAAATTGCTTTGGTTATTTTAAATCTGAATTTGAAATACTTAAAAATCTTAAAATAATTGTGGCTTTAGGTAAAATTGCCTTTGATACTTGTGTAAAATTTTATAGAGAAAATTTTGATTACACTGAAAGAGTAAAATTTGGTCATGGGTCATACTTTAAATTACCTAATAATGTATTGTTAATGGGGTGTTATCATCCAAGTCCAAGAAATGTAAATACTGGACGAATTAATGAAAAACAAATGACTAAATTATTTAAAAAAGTAAAAGAACTAGTTTAGTTTGTTAATAAATACTTTTGGAAGTTTTACTGGTTTTCCCAACTTATTTAGAGATACCAATTTAATCTCTGCATCACATAAAATATCTGATTTTCTTTTAATTACTTGTGACATTGTAATAGTAGTTAAAGTATTAGATTTAACTTTTGTGAAAACGGTAATTTTATCCTCAAATTTTGCTGGTTTTTTAAAGTCTACATTGCAAGTTTTTACTGCAATTAAAATATTATGTTTATCTAATAACTTTTTATTTGAATACCCTATTGAATAAATAAGCTCAGATCTTGCTCTTTCAAAGTACTTTAAATAATTTGCATGGTAAACTATTCCACCAAAATCAGTATCCTCATAGTATACTTTTAAATTATACTTAAATACTTTCATCAATTGATATTAATAAAATTTATTGAGAAGAAAAATAGATATTTTGATAGTAAGTAATTGATTTTTGCTTTGAATTATCTGTATCTGACATGATCGCTATACCATCTAGCTCATTAACATCTAAATTATGGAATTTTTTAAAATCCTCTTTGACATTTGCTTTGACCGTTACCCATTCATTTAAGTTTGTCTTTGTAGTAGCAAGGACATTATCCATGGACTTTTTAGTATATGGGCTTCGAAAATTACTTCCAACATCTTGATTGCTCGAAAAAACGTAATTTATTGCTCTATTGGATAAAGGTGTTGCTCCAGTTTTTTTAATGACGAATACTCTTGCAGCAAAATCGTGACCCTTTTTGGTTGTTTCATCTATCCCTGGTATATCTTTCTCAATTTTCCAAGTAATATTTATGAAAGGTGTTTTATTTAGATCAATTTTAATCTCCTTACCTAGGCCAGAGGCAGCATTATCTGCAACAGCTTTTAAGTAATTACCATTCTCATTAGATCCAACTGAATATGTCGTTTTATTATCTGCCCCTCTTACTTTTCTAACTGTCAATTCTGATAATTCTTTGTCTGTAAACTCAAATACTTTTATGTCCTCTGCATACAAGGTAGTTTGAGACAACGCTGTAACTAAAATTAATTTAAATAAAAATCTGAACATGTCATCTCTATATAAAAGATAAAATAATTTTCAAATTCAAAATTTCGACACTATTTAAACATGCATAAATCATTATTGTTCTCTACATTGAAGATATGAAGTTAGCAGTTCTTTTTGGTTTGATGATTTATTGGTCTATAATTATAACTGCACCTGTGATTTCAAAAAATTATGAAAAATTTGGAGAAAAAAAGGTATTAATACCTCTAAAAAAACCAAGAATTTAAGGCAGAAGCACTATCTTTGGAGCCGAACAGGTTCCATCATGAATTTCTTTAAAAGCTCCCCACCCATCTTTAAGATTTCTATACTCAATCCACTCTATCTTGCCTAGTTTGTTATTGGTTAAAATATCAATAGTTTCTCCAAACTCTTTATTTGTATAACAATAAGTCCCAATAAAAGTGACTTCTTGAAGGGTTGCTTTTCTAAAATTAAAAGATCCTGCGGGCTGAGTTAGTCCAATATGAACTATTATTCCACCTGGTTTTACTACACTGATTGCCTGTTGTCGTGAAACTTCAAGTCCAACAGTATCAAAAACTAAATCAAAGCTGCTCTCTTTAATGTCTTTATGATCTGGTGATACTGTTTTTGCATCTACGTATTTTGAGCATGCATTAAGTCTTTTTTGATTTGGATCAGAAATAGTTAAATTTGTATTTCCTTGGATCTTGGATAAAATTAATGCACATAATAGCCCAATTGCTCCACCACCCTGAACAAGCGTTCTACATTCATTTAATGGTTTTTTTGATGCTTCTACTGCTAATAATACTGCATGATATGAAACTGCTGTTGGTTCTGCAACCGCAGCCTCTTTTACATCAAGCTTTTCAGGAACTTTGAAAATATTGTGATCTGGAACTGTAATAAGTTCAGCAAACGCACCTTGTCTTTCATAAGGTCTATTCATTCCTAAAAGAACTCTATCTGGACATAAATGTTCTCTTCCGCTCTTGCAGTATTCACAATTTCTACAAGTTATTAATGGATTAAGAACAGAGATTTGATCTTTAAGCTTACCGTTAATTATTTGACCACTAACTTCATGACCTAAAATTAAAGGTGGAATTCTTCTCTCGTCTTTCCCGTGGTAAGCATGCATATCTGAGCCACAGATACCTGATGCATGAACTTTAAGAATACTTTCCCCAGGTTTTTCAGAGGGTTCTTTTTCCTCTCTGAATTCCATCTCTTCAACACCAGTGTAGACAAGGGCTTTCATGATTACTTATTATTTAATAAATAATATACTAAATAAGATGCGAATGCTCCAATAATCCATCCAAAAGATTGATATTGTATTAAGTTTTCATTTAGCAAAGATGATAAAGAAAATATTGATCCAATTAAAAGAGCATACAATGCTTTGAGGTTCCAACCGTTACTATAAATATATTCCGTATGTTCTTTAGGATAAAACAGTTCTTTATGGTTAATTTGTTGTTTTTTAAACAAATAATAATCTGCAACCAATACTCCAAAAATTGGCCCAAAAGTCGTAGCAACAGATTCAACAAATATCAAAACATTAGCTTTACTGAAAATTGAAAGCCAAAATGTTGAAATAATTAATCCAATAATTGATATTAAAATTCCTGTTTTTTTTAACGTTAGAGAGTTCGGGAAAAAATTTATCAATGTATTTTGCGAAGGAATATAATTTGCTATCAAATTAGTTGATAACGAAGAGATAATAATAAATATCAAACAAAAGAAAGTTAGAAAATTATTATTAAATTTACCAACTATATCATTTGGATTTGTAAGTAGACTTGAAGCATTTAAACCTTTACTTGTAAGAATTATATCTGAACCTAAAGTGATCAAAACTGAGAAAAAAGAAAAGAATATTAAATTTAAAATTATACTTAAGTTTCCTTTGGTCATTTCTTTATAATTCATTGAGTATCTAGAAAAGTCTCCAAAAGTGAGAAGCACTATAGCAAAATAAGCAAATAAAGTTCCTGTGATTGAAATTATTGGAGCGATATTTGACTGAATTGCAAAATTGCTAAACACTAAGCTTAATTTTATTCCATTTAGGAGTTCATTGTAATACTCAGATAAAATAACAATTAATAAAACAGATAGTCCTAGATATATTGAAAGACCAGAAAAATTAATAAATGATTTTAGAAAATTTTGTCCTTTTGTAAAAAGAATGTATTGAAATATTAATGTTAAGAATAAACATACCCAATCAATTAAATTCAAACCAAAAAAGAATAATAAAAATATTTCATTCTGTAATAGTTGATTATCAATTTTAAATAGAATGATCCTTGCAATATAACCTAGTGATTTTGATATAAAAAATGTTTGTACACCAAACATGAATAAGCCAACCAATCCTCTGATCATCCCTACATATCTTGCTCCTGTAAAACCCATCGAAAGTCTGAGAATTGTTGGGAAACTTAATCCACTACTTTGAGAAATTTTTCCAATTATATTAGCAAAAAAGAATACTAATAATCCTGCTAGTAATGATCCTGTTAAGACAACAAAAAAATTAAGATCATAGAATAAATATAAAGCTGATATTAAAGAGAACCCTACAATTGTTTGAATATTTATAGCCCAAAAGTTAAAGTAATTTTTCCAACTCCAGTCTCGATTATTAGGATTTATTGAAACTAGTTCCCAATTCCTTAATTGAAATTTTTCGCTCTGATTCACTTAGACGATATTAATCAATTATTTACTGCTGTCCATATAAGAGAGTTGGCAACCATAGTACTATTTTTGGATACGCTATGATTATAATTAATCCAATTATCTGTAATACCATGAACTGCATCATTCCAAGATAAATATCTTTTAAATCCCAACTTGGAACTACTCCTTTTAAAAAATAAGCAGATAACGCTACGGGGGGTGAGAGCCAGGCGGTTTGCAAATTAACAGCAACAAGAATTGCAAACCAAGTTAAATTAAATCCTAATGCTTCAACTAATGGTAAAATAATAGGAACAACTATCATAACAATAGGTACCCACTCTAGTGGCCATCCTAAAAGAAAAATCATAATCATTATTATTCCTAAGATTAAATATTTATTCATCTCAAGTGACAAAAGGAAATCTGTTAAAACCATTGGGGTTCCTAATCTTGCAAACACTGCTCCGAAGAAATTAGAAGCAGCAACTAAAACCATAATTAATGCAGAAATCTCTAGAGTTTTAACTAAAGCATCTTGTAATTTTTTTAATGTTAATTTTCTGTAAGCTAATGAAAGTAATAATGCACCACCTGCACCACATCCTGCGGCTTCAGTTGGGGTAGCAAATCCAAATAAAATACTACCTAATGCAGCAAATACTAATGCTGCTGGTGGCACTAATCCTAAGAAAAATTCTAGCCATAATTTTTTTAAATCTGTTGTTCTTAATTCTTCTGGAATGGGTGGACCTAATTTTGGGTTCATCATACATCTGAATGTAGTGTATGCAGCATATAAACAAGCCAACAGTATTCCTGGAACTATTGCTGCTGCAAATAAATCAGTTACAGGAATTTCCATAATTGGACCCATAACTACAAGCATAATACTCGGTGGAATTAAAATACCTAAAGTACCTCCAGCAGTGATTGTACCAGCGGCTAATTTTACATCATAGTTTGATCTATTCATTGACTTAGCGGCCATAATTCCAAGAATAGTAACTGATGCACCAACTATTCCAGTTGCAGCTGCAAATATTACCGAAACAAATAAAACTGCATAATATAAAGAGCCTCTAACTCTTGCCAACATCATTTGGAAAGCCGAGAATAATCTCTCCATTAAACCTGCTTGTTCCATCATTATTCCCATAAATACAAATAAGGGGACGGCGGCGAGAGTTTGCTCGGTCATCACCATAGAAAATTGCAGTGTCATTAAATAGAAAACTAATTTTCCAAAACCTAAATAACCAAAAACAAAACCTAAAAAAATAAGAGTAAATGAGATTGGAAATCCTATAAATATTGCAAATAACATCACACCAATAAGTATGAAACCTAAAATTGCAGGATCTATTAAATGTGAAAGCATTAACTACCTGGCCATTTACCTTTAACGGCTGCGTAATAACTTTTAAAAAGTTCTGAAATACCTTGGATCAAAAGAAAAACAATTCCAATCCATAAACAAGATTTTATCGGCCACATATATGGCATCCATGTTGTATCCATCCCTCTTTCGTTTCTCATTATACTTTCTTGGACAAAGCCTGTTGTCATATACAAAAAGACTATTAATCCTGGAAAATAAAATAATAAGTAGAGCCAAAAATCTATTCTGCCTTGAGTTTTAACTTTGAAATTTCTGTATAAAAAATCTGCTCTAATATGAACACCTTTTGAAAGAGCGTAACCCGCTCCTAACATGAACAAGGCTCCATAAAAAAATCTGCTCATATCATAAGCCCAGATTGTAGGAGCTAAAAATAATTTTCTTGCTAAAACTTCATAAACCATCCCAAGCATTAGTGGGATCGTAATCCAGCAAACTATGTTTCCTATTAATTTACTAAATCTATCTATGTTAACTATAGTTTTAGCCATCCAAGTTGGCATATCATCAGGCATCTTTCCTGATCCTGATCGTCTTTCAGCTATCATTTCATCTGAAATATCTAACTTTAGATTATCCGACATATAAATTTTAGAAGAAAATAAAGCGGGCTTATAAAAGCCCGCTTAATAACTTTATTTATTTCTTCAACGAATTAGCATAAGCCATTCCTAGCTTAGCATTCGATGTTTGTGCACCAGACCAGAATGGTACAGCAGTATTAGCAAAGCTTATCATTGAGTCATAAACTTCTTTAAAGAATGCGTTTTCTTTTGCATTTTTCTCTAAAGTTGCTTTCGCTGCAGCCATATAAGCTGGGAAATAATCTGCTGGTGTATCTTCAAGAATCACACCATGATTTTCAGTTAGATCTTTAAGTGCTAATCCATTAGTGTTGATTCTGTAAGCTAAAGCTCTCATCAACGATGCATCAGCAGCCATCTTCATTGAAAATTTCTCATGGTCAGTGAACTTATCGTAAGTGCTTTTGTTTAAGTAAAAGTCTGCATTTACGACTACTTGGTGTAAACCTTGTAGATAGTAGTGTTTTAATACTTTATGAATACCAAACACTTTATCTGGTTGAGGACAACACCACTCAGCAGCATCAATAGTTCCTGCTTCCAATGCTGGAAGAATATCTCCACCACCCATTGCAACTGATGCTATTCCAATGTCTTTATAAGTTTGACCTGGAATTCCTGGAGGAGTTCTGAACTTAAATGTTCTGAAATCATCCATATCTTTGATTTTTCTTGGGAACCATCCTAAAGCTTCTGGACCAACTGGTTGAAGCATGAAACCTTTAATGTCTCTTTTCATTTCTCCCCAAAGTCTGTCGTATAGTTGTTCTCCACCACCATATAAAAACCATGATAAGAATGCGATGTTATCAATTCCTACACCACCACCTGCTACTGGTGAACCAAATAACATAGCAGCTGGATGTTCTCCAGACCAATAGTGAGTCCAAGCAAATCCGCAATCAATCAAACCTTTATCAACAGCATCAAGAGTTTCTTTAACTCCAACTACAGTTCCTGCTGGCATAATTTCAAATTTTAGAGATCCACCTGTTAGTTTTGTTACGTTGTCAGTAAAGTCTTTTAACATTACCGCTTCATCACCTTTAGCGCTAATAACCGTCTGACACTTTAACGTTTTTGCAGCATTTGCATTTGAAATAAATCCAAATACTAAGAACGCAGCAAACAACGCTGAAACGATTTTTTTCATTATATCCCTCTCTTTTTATTTATAATGTGAAGATCCTCTCAAAAATCAAAGCTACATACAAGTGTCATTTCGACGTTTTTATGAGAAAAATGTTTAAAATCATTAAATATTCATTAAAGATTATTTATAAAAAATATGGATAAATTTGATTACATAATTATTGGCGCTGGTTCAGCTGGCTGTGTCTTAGCTAATAGATTAACAGTAAATCCTGATACTAAAGTTCTTTTACTTGAAGCTGGAGGAAAAGATACTAATCCTTGGATACATATTCCTGGTGGTTATTTTAAAACCATGCACAATCCAGATACTGACTGGTGCTTTAATACTGAGAAAGAGCCAAACTGTGATAACAGACAAATGGTTTATCCAAGAGGTAAAACATTAGGTGGAAGCTCTTCTATTAATGGAATGCTTTATATTAGAGGTCAATCTAATGATTATAATTATTGGAGACAACTGGGTAATGTTGGTTGGTCTTGGGATGATGTTCTTCCTTATTTTAAAAAGTCTGAAGATTTTCAATTTGGAGAAAATGAGTTTCATGGTTCTGGAGGACCCATTGCAGTTGAGAAAATTAGAGCTACATTTAAAGTTCTCGATCTATTTTTAGAAGCCGCTGAAGAACATGGTTACAAAAGAACTGATGATTTTAATAACGGTGATAATGAGGGAATGGGATATTTTCCATTTACAATTAAAAATGGCTTTAGATGCAGTACTGCAGTTGGTTATTTAAATCCAGTTAAGAGTAGAAAAAATTTAAAAATCATAACTAAAGCACATATTAAAAATATAGAATTTGAAAATAATAAGGCAAAAAAAGTAAATTATTGGATAGAAGGAAAAGAATTTTCAGTTGAAACAAATAAAGAAATTATATTGAGTGCAGGCACAATTGGTTCGCCTCATATATTACAAGCATCAGGCATTGGTCCAGGAGAACTTCTAAAAGAAAACAATGTTAATGTTTTAAAAGATCATCAAGGAGTTGGAAGAAATCTAACTGATCATTTAATGTTAAGACCTGTTTACAAAATTAAAAATTTAGAAACTTTAAATGATATTTACTACAGCTTTACTAAAAAAGTGTTATCTAGTTTAAAGTTTCTTCTTTTAAGAAAAGGACCTTTAACAGTTGGTGCTAGTTATGTTTGTGGCTTTGTTAAAAGTGATGAACATTTAGAAACTCCAAACCTTCAATTTCATATTTCACCAGCAAGTACCGATCTATTAGGAAAATCTGCTTTACATAAATTTCCAGCGTTTACTCCAACAATTACAAATGTTAGACCAACAAGTAGAGGGTCTATAGAATTAAAATCTCCAGACACCAGAGTTTCGCCAAAAATAAAAATGAATTATTTATCAACTGATGAAGATCGTGAAATTGCTGGAAAAGCTTTAAAGATTGTAAGAAAAATTGTGATGCAATCTAAAGCTTATAAAGATTATCAACCTGAAGAGCTTAGACCGGGAATCAATATTACCGATAATGAAGAGTTAGCAACAGAAGCTGGAAAATTCGCGAATACTATATTTCACCCTGTAAGCACATGTAGAATGGGTAAGGATGAAAATGCTGTTGTTAACGATCGATTAGTCGCTCACGGATTAGAAAATTTAAGGATTGTAGATGCCTCTGTTATGCCTCATATCACATCAGGAAATACAAATGCACCGACAATAATGATTGCGGAAAAAGCAGCTGATATGATAATTGAGGATAGTAGAAGATGACGGAACAAATAGTAATTTTTTTTCAAATAGTTTTTATCGATTTAGTTTTAGCAGGAGATAACGCAATTATAATCGGAATGGTTGCTTCTCAATTTCCAACCGAGCAAAGAAAAAAAATTATTTTTTGGGGAATTGGAGCAGCGGTAGTTTTAAGAATTATATTTACACTAATAACCGCTTATCTATTGCAAATCACAGGACTTAGACTTATTGGAGGAATATTACTTCTTTATATATGTTACAGACTTTATGTAGATGTAATTAAAATGAATGGTAATGCAGAAGAAAATGTAAAAAAAGTAGATAGCTCCTCATTCATGAAAGCTATAACAACCGTAATCCTAGCAGATGTAACAATGAGTTTAGATAATGTGTTAGGAGTAGCGGGTGCAGCTAGAGATCACTACATGCTATTAATATTTGGTCTAGTTTTATCAATAGTTTTAATGGCTACTGCAGCAACATTGATATCCGGCTGGATTAAAAAGTATAAATGGATAGGATGGGTTGGATTATTAGCAATATTATTTGTTGCAATAGAGCTAATATATACAGACGTAAGACTATTTATATAAATGTATTTAAAAAAAATAAATTTAAAAAATAAAGTTGCTTTAGTAACAGGTGCTGGAAAAGGTATAGGTAGAGCTTGTTCTATTGCACTTGCAGAAGCAGGTGCAACAATAATTGGAGTAAGCAGAACTGCTTCTGATCTTGATAAGCTTCAAAAAGATATAAAAAAAGTTAAAGGAAAATTAACTAAAATAACTTGCGATATAATGGATTATGAAGATCTTTCTTCTAAATTAATAAAAATTAAGAAAGTAGATATACTTGTGAATAACGCAGGTACAAATATTCCTGAACCTTTTGAAAAAATTAAACAATCAAGTATGAACTATCTTGTAGATTTAAATATGAAGGCAGCGTTCAATGTTGCTCAATTAGTAGTCCTAAAAATGTTAAAAAATAAAAAAAAAGGTGGATCTATAATTAATATGTCCTCACAATTAGGGCATGTCGGTATGTCAGGTAGAAATATTTATAACATGACAAAATTTGGAATTGAGGGATTAACAAAAGGAATGGGAGTTGAACTTGCAACAAAAAATATTAGAGTAAATACAGTTGCACCTACATTTGTTGAAACTCCAATGGTTAAAAAATTTTTTAAAAATAAAAAGTTTAAACAGCTTGCTTTAAGTAATATACCCATGGGAAAAGTTGCAACAGAGTCTGATGTTGCTACAGCAGTATGTTTTTTAGCTTCAGATGCAGCAAGTATGATAACTGGGACATCAATAATAATTGATGGGGGTTGGACAGCAAAATAATGAAAAAATTGTTGCTTTTTTTAGCAATTATATTTTCTACACACTCTCATGCTTTAGAGTTTCAAGGTAAATTTTTACAAGGACATTTTATTTTAGGTAAAACAGAAGCTGGATCAAAGGTATTTATAGATAAAACGCAAGTTAAAGTATCTGAGGATGGATACTTTGTATTTGGTATTGATAGAGATCGAAAATTTGATGTAGCCATTACTGAAATAAATAATGGTAAAAAAAACAAAATTATAAAAAAAGTTTTTAAGCGAAAATATAATATTCAGAGAATTGATGGTCTGCCTGAAAATAAAGTTACACCACCAGAGTCTGTTTATAAAAGAATTAAAGAAGAAAATGGGAGAATTGGAAAAGCAAGAGCAATCAATTCAGATTTAACTTTCTTTACTAAACAGTTTATTATGCCAGTTAAAGGAATAATTAGTGGAGTTTACGGTAGCCAAAGAATTCTTAATGGCAAACCAAAGTGGCCTCACTATGGAATTGATATTGCAGCTAAACAAGGAACTAAAATTAAATCATCTGGGACTGGAATAGTGACTATGGCAGAAGATGATCTTTATTATACAGGTGGTACTGTAATAATGGACCATGGACATGGAATTTCAACAATATATTCACATCTAGAAAATGTAATGGTTAAAGTTGGTGATGAAGTTAAACAAGGAGAAATTATTGGTACTGTTGGATCCACTGGAAGATCAACAGGTCCTCATTTAGATTTTAGGATAAATTGGTTTCAAACTAGACTTGATCCTATGAGTATTCTTCAATAAGTTCTAGCTATGAAAAATGAAATTAATCGTATTGCTGGTAGGTTAGTTAAAGCTTTCAACACAAATACAGTCATTAATCCTATCCCAGTAAAATATTGTAAAAATATTAATTTAGCTAACAAACTTAGAAAATTGTGTGAAGACCAAATTAAAGACGAAACAATTGGAATAAAGGCTGGTGGAACTGGAATTCAAGCTTTAAAAAAATTAAAAGAAAAGGAACCTTTTACAGCAAAAGTATTTAAAAAAAGATTAGTAAAATCCGGTCAAAAAGTAAAAATAAACCAACACACTAAAGGTATAGAAGTTGAAGTTTATTATTTTATTAAAAAATCTTTCTTTGATTTTAAAGGAAAGGTTACAAAATCAAACGTCACTAAATTTATTAAATTTATGGGACCTTGTTTTGAAATAGTAGGTTTTAGACAAAGAAATAAAAAATTTACATATTTGGGAGACATTTGTGGGGATTTTGGATTTAATATTAGATTTGTTGTTGGAAGAAAAACAAAATTTAAAAAATTAAACCTAAATAATTTAAAAACTTCATTAGTCAGCAAAAAGAATGGAGTAAAAGTAAATGGTAATACAAATATTGTTTATATAAATCCGTTAAATTCTTTAAGATTTGTTTTAAATAAAGTTAAGAAAGAAAAGATACTCTTAAATAAAGATTTTTATGTTTTCACAGGTTCAACTGTGGGAGTAGTTCCTTTTAAAGGAAAAGGAATATACAAAGGAACAGTTGATAAAATTGGTTCTGTTAGTGTTAACATTCGTTAATGGGTCTTCATTTTAGTAAAGAAGAATTCTCAAATAGAAAAGAAAAAACACTAAACTCTATGAAAAATGAGGGTGTTGATGCTCTTATTATGTTTAGACAAGAGTCTATGTATTGGCTTACTGGTTACGACACCTTTGGATATGTATTTTTTCAAGCACTAGTTTTAGATCAAAAAGGTAATGTAATATTATTAACTAGAGCCCCTGATTTAAGGCAAGCTCAAAACACATCCAATATTAGTGATATAAGAATTTGGGTTGATAAAGATGGTGCTAATCCTGCTGATGATCTCAAAATAATTTTAGATGAATTAAACTTAAAAGGAAAAAAAATTGGCGTTGAATATGAAGCATACGGTCTTACAGGAAGAAATGCATTAAGACTTAACAGAGTATTACAAAACTATTGCTCAATTGAAGATAAGTCAGAATTAATAACAAAACTAAGAGTAATAAAATCTGATGAAGAAATTAGTTATGTAAAAAAAGCAGCAAATTTAGCTGACAAAGCTTTAGATGAAGTTTGGAAGCATGCAAAAGCAGGGGTAAGTGAGTCTAAAATTTTAGCTGAAATGAATAGAGTTATATTTGAAGGAGGTGGAGATTATCCTGCTAATGAATTTATTATTGGATCTGGCAAGAATGCCCTACTCTGTCGATATCAAGCAGAAAAACAAATACTTAATAATCAAGATCAGTTAACCATTGAATGGGCTGGTACTTATAGGCACTATCATTCAGCAATGTTTAGAACAATACCCATAGGAAAAGCAGATCCAAAACATCATAAAATGCATGAAGCATGCGTTGAAGCTCTTACAAATTGTGAAAATAAATTAAAGCCTGGAAATAAAATTGGAGAAGTTTTTGATGTTCACGCAAAAACTTTTGATGATCATGGCTTTAAAAATTCTAGAATGAATGCATGTGGTTACTCGTTAGGAGCAACTTTTTCTCCAAACTGGATGGATTGGCCAATGTTATACACAGGAAATCCATATGAAATCCAACCAGGCAATATCTTTTTTATGCATATGATATTGATGGA
Source organism: uncultured Pelagibacteraceae bacterium (assembly GCA_902541285.1). Lineage (GTDB taxonomy): Bacteria > Pseudomonadota > Alphaproteobacteria > Pelagibacterales > Pelagibacteraceae > Pelagibacter. The sequence goes on along the minus strand of CACBQD010000004.1, from coordinate 63,017 downwards.
TTCTGAAAGTCAATTAGCCATGAATTTAGGTGAGACTTATCTAGTAACAGATAATAGCAATGAAAGATTAGGAAAACAAAAATTAGATTTAGTGGTTTTATAAAACTTATTTTATTTTTTTAAATAAGTCTTGAGCACTTAACCACCCATTTTCTAATCTTGGACCTCCAAAATAATCACCACACAGTCCTAATTTTAAAGACTTATTCCACAAAGATAATTGTTTTAGTGGCTTTGAATTTGATGAATACAACCATCCATGAATTCTTGAGTGATGAATTTTTTTGATTTTTAATTTTGTTAATTTTTCAAATTTTTTAACTAGTTGATTAGTATAGTATTTTCTTTTGTTTCTATAATCTTTAGTGAATTTATTACCGTATTTATATGTACTCTGAAGTGTCCATAAATCATACTTATAGTTAAATCTTTTCTTACTATTTTCATAAGCAGCCCAACCAAGCATTTCATCATGAAAAAAGTAACTACTATTAGATTGCTTAAGCTTATTTGTAACAATCATTACTGTTAAATTGGCATCCATTTTAACTTTTTGATTTAAATAAGATTTATTTAAGTATTTTTGTCCTAATTTCTTACTTTGAGGAAATGGGCAGGTCAAAATAAGATTTTTACATTTTTGTTTTACATCATTTTTAAATGTTAATTCCCAATAGTCGTTTAATCTCTTTAAATTTATAAGCTCATGTTCAAAATTACATTTAATTTTCTTTAATAAATGTTTGCTAATAGAGTTGTTTCCTATTGTTCCAATTAATTTTATATGATTTTTAATTTCTTTGACTGTTTTATGTAGAAATAAATGATTTCCTCCCCACTTTTTTAAAACTTTTTTCTTGATAAGTTGATTAGTAAATATTTTAAATTTTGTAGATTTTGGAGAGATATATTGGAGTCCATGATCAAATCCGACTTTATCTTTATATTTTTTAAAAGAACTTCTGCCACCAAAACCTCTTGCTTTATCATAAACTTCAACAGAATATTTTTTATTTAATAAATTTGCGATCGTTGATCCTGAAATCCCTGAACCAATGATGCAAAAATCAAGCATGATTTGTAACTTGATTAATTAACAAAGAAACTCAAGTGCCTTAAGTATTCCACCTTTTTTATAAGGTATTTTAGATTTCATTAAACCCATTTCAACACCCGCTAATGTTCCGGCTAACATCAGTTCATTAAAATCACCCAAGTGGCCAATTCTAAAAATTTTACCAGCAACTTTTGCAAGTCCTGTTCCTAATGACATGTTGTAATGATCTAAAATAGTTTTTCTTAAAAAATCTGCATCATGACCATCTGGAACCATTACTGCTGTTAATGAATCAGAGTATTCTTCAGGGTTTTTACAAAGTATTTCTAATCCCCACGAGTTAACTGCAACTCTTGTGGCTTCTGCAAATCTTTTGTGTCTCTTGAAAACGTTATCTAAACCTTCTTCTGTAAGCATATTGATTGCTTCATCCAAACCATAAAATAAATTTGTTGCTGGTGTGTAAGGAAAGTAACCTTTTTTATTATTTTCTAACATCGGTCCCCAATCCCAATACGATTTTGGTAATTCAGATGTTTTATATGCCTCTAGAGCTTTAGAACTTATTGCATTAAAAGAAAGTCCTGGTGGTAATAGTAATCCTTTTTGAGAACCACCAACAGTAACATCAACTTTCCACTCTTCATGTCTATAATCAATAGAACCTAGTGAAGATATCGTATCAACAAATAATAAAGCTGGATGTTCCGCATTATCTATAGCTTTTCTAATTTCTCCAATTCGACTTGTAACACCGGTAGAAGTTTCATTATGTACAGCACAAACTGCTTTAATTTTTTTATCTTTGTCGTCTTTTAATTTTTGTTCAACAATGTTTGGATCTACACCTGTTCTCCAATCACCTTCAACAAAATCTACTTCAATTTTAAATTTTTGAGCAATATCCCACCAAAGCGTTGAGAAATGTCCAGTTTCAAACATCAATATTTTATCACCAGCACTTAAAGTGTTAACAAGTGCAGCTTCCCAAGCACCCGTTCCTGAAGCTGGAAAAATTATTACCGGCTCTGAAGTTTTGAAAATTAATTTTATTCGATCTAAAACTCTTAATCCAAGTTCAGCAAAGTCTGGTCCTCTATGATCTATAGTTGGATAATCCATAGCTCTTAAAACTCTATCTGGAACGTTTGTTGGTCCTGGAATTTGTAAAAAATGTCTACCAGGTCTTATATTATTTGAAATTGCCATACCGCTGTATATGCTAAAGAAATTATATAAGCAAATTTATAATGTATGACAAATAGTAGTAATTTAATTGATAGCTTAGAAGTTTATGTTCTTAATAATCCAGATGAAGTAAAGCCACATTGGGTTAGTCACTTTATTGTGCCAACAGCTAATGAACTCTTAATTAAAATTAAAACTAAAGATGGTCATTCAGGCTTTGGTTTAGCAACAAGCTATACTGATATTGCTCCTATCATCAAACCATTTTCAAATGGCTTACAAGATTTAATAATTGGAGAAGATCCATTTTGCCCTGAAAAAATTTATGAAAAAATTTTCAAATTAACTGATACTCGAACCAGTAGCGAAAAAGGTTGGAGCAGAGAAGCATTAATCAGAATTTCAGCAGCTTTAGATATTGCTTGTTGGGATTTAACAGGAAGAACATCAAACGTCCCATTGTATAAATTATTTGGAGGATACAGAAATAAAATTCCTGTTTATGTTACATGTGCTTACTACAGAGACGGTAAAGATGAAAAAGAACTAAGAGATGAAATACAAAAATTAGTAAATATTGGTCATCAAAGTTTTAAAGTTAAAGTTGGGGGACTTAGTATCAAAGAAGATGCTAAGAGATTAGAGATTATTAGAGATGAAATTGGAGATCAAAAAGGTTTAATGATTGATGTCAATAGAGCATGGGATCTAAAAACTGCAATTGAAGGTGTAAAAGAATTTGAGAGATTTAATCCTACATGGATTGAAGAACCTGTTAGATGGGAAGATGACAGAAGGACTTTAAAACTTTTATCAAAACAAACTAAAATTCCATTATCAGGTGGTGAAAGTGAAATAACTATTTATGGATGCAGGTCCATGATTGAAGAAGATGCAATACAAATTTTACAATTTGATTGCACAATGTTTGGTGGTTTTACTAATGGAAAAAAACTTTCTGCACTGTGTGAATTAAATCATATAGATGTAGCACCACATCATGATTGTTATATTCATGCTCCATTAGTAGCATCAACTCCAGCTGGAAGAATTGTTGAGTCATTTGATGATGAAAGAGATCCTTTGCAGGCTCAATTATTTGAAAATCCACATAAAATGAGTGATGGATGGATACATTTAAATGAAAAACCTGGTTTAGGTTTAGAGATTTCACAGGCCGCGTTAAAAAAGTTCGGCAAACTGGTTTACAAAAATAAATAAACCTTTAATTAAGTTTTATGCGGTTTAATTCAGATCAGATACAAAAAATTGGTAAAGAAATTAGTAATAAAGTTGATGGAAAAACTTTATTCGATGAATTCTCACGTGGAAGATACAGTACCGATGCTTCTGTATATCAAATTAAACCTCTTGGTGTAGTTCTTCCAAAAGATACTAATGATGTTTTAAGTTTAATGGAGTATTCACAAAAGAATTCTGTACCTCTATTAGCGAGAGGAGGCGGAAGTTCTCAATGTGGCCAGACTGTTGGAGAGAGTGTTGTACTCGATTACAGCAAACATCAAAATAAAATTTTAGAACTTAATGTTGAAGAAAAATATGTATGGGTTCAACCAGGTGTCGTATTAGATCATCTAAATGCTTATTTGAAGCCTCATGGACTTTGGTTTCCAGTAGACGTTTCAACAAGTAGTAGAGCTACAATTGGAGGAATGTCAGCTAACAATTCCTGCGGATCAAGATCTTTATATTATGGCAACATGGTTCATAACGTATTAGCTATTGAAGCAATATTGGATGATGGCTCTATATTTAATTTTGATCAAATAAATAAGAATTATTTAGCTACAAAGAACAATCAAGATAGACTTTATAAAATCATAGATAAATTCATAGATGTAAGACAACAGGTTGGAGGCGAAATTGATGCTAATTGGCCAACAACACAAAGAAGAGTTGGAGGATATAACATTGATTTAATTGATCCTGAAGGCTTCAACTCATCAAATCTTCTTGTTGGTTCTGAAGGAACATTATCTTTATTTAATAAAATAAAATTAAAACTATCTGAAATACCAAAGAATAAAATTTTGGGTGTCTGCTACTTTGATAATTTCCATCAAGCAATGGAATTATCAAAAGAGATTGTAAAATTAAAACCAACTTGCGTAGAGTTGATGGACCAAAATTTATTAAATCTAGCAAAAGAAATACCAATGTATGCTGGAGGTATAAAAAAATATATCAAAGGAAATCCTGAAGCTGTTTTAATGGTAGAATTTATTGATACCGAGAAAAGTGTATATGAAAAAAAAATAAAGGATCTAGAATATTTAGTTTTAAATCAAAACAAAAAAAACGAATTTTCATATTATTCAGATCTATCTGAGCAAAAAGAAGTTTTTGAAATAAGAAAAGCTGGATTAAATATTTTGATGTCAATGAAAGGTGATAGAAAACCAGTTGCCTTCATTGAAGATTGTGCAGTTTCTCTAGAACACTTAGCTGACTACACAGCTAGATTAAAAGAAATATTTAAAAAATATGGAACAAGTGGAATGTTTTATGCTCATGCATCTGTTGGAACTCTTCACGTAAGACCAGTTTTAAATATGAAATCTGACAAAGATATACAAAACATGAGATCTATATCTGAAGAAGCTTTTGAAATGGTTAAAGATTATAAAGGTTCTCATTCTGGTGAACATGGTGATGGAATTGTTAGATCAGAATTTCATGAAATGATGTTTGGAAAAAAAATCACAAATGCATTTGAAGAAATAAAAGATACATTCGATAGTAAAAACCTTTTAAATCCTGGAAAAATCGTTAGACCGTTTAGATCAAACGATAGATCTTTAATGAGATACAAGTCAGGTTATCAAACAGAAAATATTGATACACATTACGATTGGTCTAATTGGGGTCAATTCTCTGATGCTGTTGAGATGTGTAATAACAATGGTGCTTGTAGAAAGTTAGACTCTGGTGTGATGTGTCCATCATACAGAGTAACTAAAGAAGAAAAAGATTTAGTTCGAGGTAGAGCAAATACTTTAAGATTAGCTTTATCCAACCAACTTCCAGAAGGTTCATTTGCATCAAAAGAAATGTATGAAACCATGGAGTTATGTGTCAGCTGTAAAGCTTGTCAAAGAGAATGCCCTATGTCGGTTGATATGGCTAAGATGAAGTCAGAGTTTCTTTCTCATTACTATAAAAAATTTAGTATGCGAATTAAAGATAGAGTTATCTCAGATATGCCAAGACTTATTTGGTTATTAAAGATAGTTGCTCCTATATTCAACAAAGTTAAAAACCTACCACTAATCTCAACAATCGTTGAAAAGTTTGGTTTTGCAACAGCAAGGTCTATGCCTGAAATTCAAAACCAGAATGCATTAAGAGAAATTTATAACAGTCAGACAGTATCAGAAAATAAAGTAATTTTGTTTGCAGATACATTTAATATTAACTTTGAAAATGAAAATTTGGTTTATGCAATTAAAGTATTAAATAAATTTGGATATCAGGCAGTTATACCGAGTTTTGGTAAAGATAAATTAAAGAGACCCCTTTGTTGTGGTAGAACTTATATATCTTACGGTCAACTAGACAAGGCTTCAGAAGAGCTAAATAGATTTAATGATTACGTTATCCAAAATAATTACATTGATTTACCAGTTGTAGGTATTGAACCATCCTGTTTATTAACATTTAACGATGAGTATCAGACTTTAAAAAATGTAAATAATAGAGAGCAAATAAAAAATAAATTTTATCTGCTTGAGGAATTTATTTTAGAACAAATTAGAAATAACAATAATATTAAAGCTAATAAGTTTGATCAAAATGTATTAATCCATGGGCACTGTCATCAAAAATCACAAGATAGAATGAATGGTCTAACTAATCTTTTATCAGAATTAAACATTAATAATAAAATGATAGAGTCTAGTTGTTGTGGAATGGCTGGTTCATTTGGATATGACAGTAAGACTTATGAAGTCTCCAAAAAAATGGCTAATCTTTCTTTAATACCTGCAATCAACAATAGTGATGAAAAAGATTTTATAGTTGCAAATGGCACGAGCTGTAGACATCAAATATCTGATTTATCAGAGAAAAAAGGCAAGCATGTCTCAGAATTATTATTTAAAATTTTTGAAACTGTTAATTAAAGAATTACTTTTCTATTATAAAAATCTTCAATCTGGTCATCTTTGTAACCAAAAATTTGCATAACTTCTTTTGTATGTTCTCCTAAGTTTGGAGCGCCTTTTGACTTTTCGGTTTTGCTCTTTGAAAATTTAATAGGCATACCAATAGCATTACTTTTACCTGCTTTTTTATTATCCACTTCTATAACCATTTCTCTTTCAATTGTTTGAGGATCTTTAAACATATCTGTTATTGAGTTTATTGGACCGCATGGTAAGCCATTATCATCAAAGATTTTTAACCATTCACTAGAAGTTTTTTTTACTAGTTCTTCATTAAGAATATCAACTAATTCTTTTAAATTTTGTTTTCGATTTAAATTTGATGAAAATTTTTTATTTTCTTGCAAATCTTCACGACCAATTGCTTTAAGTAACATAAGCCAGGTATTTTGATTTGAAGCACCTACCGTAATCCATTTATCTTTTGTTTTAAATGCTTGATAAGGAGCTGTTAAAGGATGTGCCGATCCTAAAGGACCAGGCGACTCTCCTGTGGCACCTGCAATAGCTGACTGCCAGTATGTATGAACAATACCCGCTTCATATAAAGAGGTATCAACTTTTTGTCCCTCTCCTGTTTTTTCCCTGTGAACTAAAGCTGCTAAAATTCCACTAGCTGCAAGTAAACCAGCTGTTATATCTGTAATAGGTGCACCTACTTTCATTGGTGGTTTATCTTTGCTTTCGCCAGTAATACTCATCAACCCACTCATCCCTTGAGCGACTAGATCAAATCCTCCTTTATCTGCATAAGGACCAGTTCTACCGTATCCAGATATTTCGCATAAAATGATTTTAGGATTAATTTCTGACATAACATCATAACCAACTCCTAATTTTTCTAATGTTCCTTTTCTAAAATTCTCCAAAACCACATCAGAATTTTTTACCATCGTTTTAAATATCTCTATTCCATCTTTGTCTTTTAAATTTAATGCGATACCTTTCTTATTTCTATTCATCATCATATAGGCTGCTGACTCACCATTAATTTCTGGTGGCAGGAAATTTCTAGTATCATCTCCACCTGGTGTCTTTTCTATTTTAATTACCTCTGCTCCAAGATCAGCTAATAACAGTCCACAAGTCGGGCCAGCCATTATTTGTGCCATCTCAAGTACACGAATGCCTTTTAATGATGCAGTCATCTATTACTTATTTTTGAATTTTGGTTTTGTTTTATTTAAGAAAGATTGATATCCAATTTTAAAGTCTTGTGTATCGTAGCATTTGTAACCAAGATTATTTATTTTTTCTGTGACTTTTCCATTTTTTAAGATGTTTCTTGCAAATTGCTTATGCCACCTTGCAACTTTTGGAGCACCTTCGCAAATTAATTCAGCTGATTTATAGGCTTCTTTTTCAACATCTTTATCGTTAACTACTCTATTAACTAGCCTCTTCTGAAATGCTTCATCAGCTCCAAATACTCTTCCTTCAAATAATATTTCCATTGCAGTTGTGTAATTGGTTACTTTTAAAAGCACCTCAAGTTCTTTTGCAGCCATTGTTAAGCCTAATCTTTTAATTGGAACTCCAAACCTAGAGCTTTTGCCACAAATTCTAATGTCACAACATCCTGCTATTTCCAATCCACCTCCAACACATATTCCTTCAATCAAAGCAATTGTTGGAATTGGGCAATCAAAAATTGCTCCAAGTGTTCCGTGCAAAAATTTTCCATAAGATTTTGCTAATTTGGATGAAGATCTTTGTTTTTTAAATTCTCCAATATCATTTCCTGGTGAAAAAGATTTACCACCCTCTCCTCTTATTATGATGCATCTTAAATTGTTATTCTTTGATAGCTTTTTAAAAACTTTGCCAAGCTCAATCCACATTGGCTTAGTCATTGCATTTAATTTTTCTGGTCTATTAATAACAACTTCGACTAAATGTTTATTTTTTTTATTTAATTTAATTAATTTGCTCATTTAGCTCCTATAAAAAAACTCAACTAATGTCATCGGTATAGCTGGAACATAAGTTACTAACATTAACAATACTAATAACACACATATAAAGGATATATTAGATCTTGTTACATCCCATATGTCTGCTTTTGCAACAGAACAGGCTGTAACTAGAACACTTGCAACCGGTGGTGTTTGTTGACCGATTGCTAAATTTAAAGTTACAATTATACCAAAGTGAACTGGATCAATACCTACTGCATTAACTAATGGCATTACAATTGGAACTGTTAAAATTATTGCAGCAACTGAATGTAAAAAGAAACCTATTACTAAAAGAAATACATTAAGTATTCCTAAGACTGCATATTTATTATTTGTAAAATCAATAATTGACTCTGCAACTTTTTGTGGAATTTGTTCAATTGTTAAAAATTCACCAAGTAATACAGATGCAGCTACCAATAACATTACTGATGCTGTTTGAATTGCTCCTTCACAAGCTGACTCATATAATCTTTTAAAATCTATTTCTTTATAAATAAATCCAATAACTAATGATGCTACAACTGCTAAACCAGCTCCCTCAGTTGCTGTAACAACTCCTCCAAAAATTCCACCTAAAATAATAATTGGTAATAAAAATGCTAATGCTGCATCTTTTGCAGTTTTCTTAACATTTGGAATATTAAATGTTTCTTCAACAGGAAAATTTTTTCGTCTTGCAGTAATATATGCTGCTAACATTAAGAAGAAGCCACCTATAACTCCTGGAACAATTCCAGCTACAAACAATTGTACTACTGAACTTTGAGCCATTACCGCATAAACAATCATTGGTATTGAAGGTGGAATAATTATCGCCAAAGACGCTGAAGATGAAGTTACTGCAGCAGCGAAAGGACCTGGATATCCTTTTTTCTTCATCGCTGGAATTAAAATGGATCCTAATGCAGCAACATCAGCAACTGCAGATCCAGAAATTTCAGCAAAAAACATCGAGGTAGCAATGTTAATCATGCTAAGACCACCCTTGATAAAACCAACAAGTGCTGAAGCAAAAGCTATTAATCTTCTAGAAATACCTGCACTATTCATAATTGATCCGGCTAAGATAAATAAAGGAATAGCAATCAATGGAAATTTCATTGATCCATCAAACATAACGATTGCAGTATCAATTAAAAAACTTGTTCCCGTCTTCAATACCATTGCAATAATTGTTGTTACTGCAAGGCCAATAGCGATAGGTACATTTATAGATAAAAGAAGTAGAAGAACTGCAAACATTGTAAGAATTATCATTAAATATCTCCTGTTTGCTCGTCACCTGTTGTCTGAAGAACTAAATTTTTATAGTCTTCAGGAATTTTTAAAGTTTCAGATAAAATAAATAAACATGATGCAATTGGAATAACTGATTGCACAAAGGGTTGTGGAACCCACTCTAATGTTACTAAAGTTTCTCCTGTTATAAGAGTTAAAACTAAATAACCATAGTAAGCCAATAATATTAAAAAACCATAAACAACTAATTTTGACACTACAAAGAAAATTTTTCTAAGAACTAATGGAAATGCCTTAAAAATACTTGGAACACTAATATGAGAACCTTTTAAAGCTGCGTATGCTGAACCATAATAAGTTATCCAAGCAAGCTGGACAGCGGCAACCTCGTCATACCAAACTAAAGCACTGCCAGCAAAACGAAAAGTAACACCAAGCAAAACTGTTACTGCTAATGCTACCATCATTATAAACAGTATTAGTTTTAATATTTTTTCGTAAGAATTTATAAATTTTTGTAATGTCATTTTTTTTTTCAGGCCCTCTGGTAGAGGGCCTGTTACAAATTATGTTAATTTGCTAAAGACGATACTTTATCAATTAACGCACCACCAGTTGGTACTTCTGAAGCGAATTGATCGTATATTCCTTTACTTGCACTAATGAAAGCACCTTTGTCAGCTTCGTTAACTTGAACTCCAGCTGATTTGATAACTCCCAATAAAGATTTTTCAAGATTAGCAGCTTCAGCGTAAACAAATTTTTGCGTATCTTTAGCAGCTTGCTCTAAAATACTTTGTACATCTGCAGGAAGTTTGCTCCAGTGGTCTTTATGTACTGTTACATAAGCAGGAGTGTAAACGTGACCTGTGATAGATAAATATTTTTGAACTTCTTGGAATTTAGCACTAGCAATCTGAGCATATGGGTTTTCTTGTCCATCCATAGTTCCTGTTTTCAAAGCAGTAAATACTTCCGAGAAAGACATTGGAGTTGGGTTTGCACCATATGATTGGAACATTTTAACTCTCCATTTTGATTTAGGTGTTCTTAATTTAATTCCTTTTAAGTCACCTGGAGTGTTAATTGGTCTAGTGTTGTTTGTGATATGTCTAAATCCATTTTCCCAAACAGCAATAACTTTGTATCCAGTTTTATTTTCAAGATTTTTAAACATTCCTGGTAGAACTTGGCTTTCAACTTTATTCATGTGTTTTCTGTCTTTAATTATGAAAGGCATATCAAATACACCAAACTCATCATGAATAGATGCCATTACTGATGAAGGTAACCACATGTTAACTGTACCTAATTTTAGTTTTTGCATTCCTTGTTTGTCTTTACCAAGTTGTGAAGAACCAAAAACAGTTACTTTTCCTTTGCTGCCTAATCTCTCATTTGCAAGTTTAGCAAAATGATCAACTGATGCAGAAAATAAAGATCCAGGTTTTCCTACGTGTCCAAATTTTACTTCAGTTGAATTTGCTGAGAAACTTAGAAATAGAGACGATAATAAAACAACAATTATTTTAAAATATTTGTTCATATTTCCCTCTTAAGTTTGTTTTTTTTAAAACAGCTTATAGAAAATATGAATGCAGTGCTAGGGATTAAATTGGCGTATCGAAAAAAAAATTATCGATCTTTAAATTCAAGATTGCCTCGAGAGTCGACACTCTTTTTGACATGCTGATAGTAGGTAGGATTATCAATCAGTCTAGACATATCTATACCCTTATTCTCATAACGTCTTTTTATTGTCATTCTTGGGATTATTACGAGGTTCATATTATCAATAAAGTCCTCGGTCCATTCTTTTTCTATCTTATCCTTGACCAATCTTTTCAAAAATACCCTTAAATCAGAACAACTAAGGTGTTTAATTTTTTCGTTATACAATACCATTTTGATGAATATATAATCTTGGTGTTATCTTGCAAGTTTAATGAATATATCTCCCATACCTGACTGAAGCTGATCTAATGGAGTATTATTTCTAAGTGTGCAATATCTACCTGTCACTTGGTGTCTATCTATGGCATTAACATTATATTGAGTGCAGGTTTTGGCTTTGTGTAATAAACCAATGACTAGTTTTCCATCTACTACTGAAACTTGTTTAGTATCTAAATCATTGCCATTACAAAAATATTTTTTGTTTACCCTTTCAGGAAAATCTATTTTCCCACAAGGATTTTCAATTGTGAAAACATAAAATTCTTTTTCTATACCTTTAAATTTATGTTTCATCTTAGTTGTTTTTGAATATTTCATTAAATCACAGGAGCACGGAATGCAGCATCTATAATATTCACCACATATCTTTTTGCCTGTATTGTTTTCAGTTAAATAAACATATTCTGGAACAGCATTTGGACTTATTAAAGAACCTGATACTGCACAATATAATTTATTATATTCTACAAAATCTTCATAAGAGATATCTTTATCTATAATATATTTAAAAAATTTAGGACCTGCCGCATTTCTATTTCTGTCTGGGAAAATTTTATTCCAATCATTAACGATATCTTGATAATAGTTTTTTTCTTGAGAATTTGCCGAATTTATCGGAATTGAAAAAAAAATAAAAAATATAATAAGACTAAGTATATTTTTAATACTATACATTAATTAATGATTTAAAAACCCATATTTGACCAGTTACTTCGGTCTTGAGTTTTACTATTGAATTTTTTTAATTCTTCCTCAGATGGTTCTCTAAAAAGATACATTACAATTCCTGAAACAAATAATGCCAATAATGATAAAGAACAAATAGTCATAAGCTTGATATATAAAAGCTTTATAATTTTTCAACACTATATAATGAGTAGTATTGTCCTATAATTTTTGTCTAAATTCGTAAGTTTTATTTAATTCATCTATATCAAATGTTTCTATTGATCCATCAGTCCATTTAATTTCAACTTTAAAGTCTTTTTCACCTTTTCTTATTCCATAATGAGCAACTGGTTCCATCTGACAAAGATAACCTGAGCCTGCATCAATTGTTTTTGAGTGAATTCTTTTATTAGATTTAATTGTTACTGTTGCACCTCTTGCAGGAGCTCCAAATTGATTAAGAGGCTTAATTCTTAAATAATTATAATTTTGTATATCTGCTTTATATAAAGTTAATGGTTGAAACCCTGACTCTCCATGTGAAACTAATAGCTCTAAAATTCCATCGCCATCAACGTCTGCAACAGCTGCTCCAGTTCCAAGACCAACTGTCTCTAAACCATTTTCCATTTTAATTTCTTTAAATACTCCACCCTCTAAAACTTTGAAAAGTTTATTAGGTTCTCCAATATTATTCAAAAAAATTTCATCGTATCCATCATTGTCAAAATCAGCTGAAATAACTGTTCTGATTTTTGTAGGATCATTGTATGGAGAAGTTGATATGTCTTTAAATTTATCTCCATCTAAAACGTATGCTCTATGCATTCCATCCCAGTTTGAAGATAAAATATCTAATCTTCCTCTATACAAAAGGTCACTTAGAGCTGTTCCTCTGCCATTTTCAAATCTATCTTGAACTGCATACTCTTTAGCTACATCTTGGAAAGATCCTTTAGAATTATAATATAAAAAGTTATCTCCTCTTTCATTTGCTGCAAAAATATCAGATCTGTCAGAAAGAATATGACCTGATACAATAGCTCTACCTCCAGTAATTTTATCGATCGATAATAATTTAGCCTGGTCTTTTATTCGATCTCTAATTAATTCATAAAATCGAGTAGGACCTCCATAATTTGCAACATAAATACCATAAGCGCCATCTCCATTTCTATCTACACAAACAACAGATCTTCCAGCTGTTAAGTTTAATTCATTTTGATTAATTTCTTTTTCAAATAAATCCTCAAATTTATTATTATTTAAATCTATTAATCGATCAGAATAAATTTTTGATCCACTATATGTATCAGTATTTAAAAAATATATTTCTTCATAGCCATCTTGATCGATATCACATGCGGCAACACCAATTGTTCTTCTTTCTTCATCTGTAAAAATTTTTTCATTTACAATATTTATTAATTTTCCATCTTTATAAGAAAGAGCTAGATTTTTGAAACCAAAGCCAGTTACCACAAAATCATATTTATTATCTTTGTTAACATCAGTAACTGAAACTCCATAGCTTAATCGGAACTCATTTTCTGCTATTTGATCAGTAATATTTAAGAAAAAATCTTTAGCGTTTGCATAACTAAATATTGATAAAATACTGAGAATAACGAAGATAATTTTTTTCATATTCAAGCTCTTTATTGAAATTTAAAAATTAATATATGAGATAAATTAGCTTACTCAAGTAAGCCTAAAATTGAATAAATAACTAACCCTATAATTGCAGCAAAGAAAATTAAAAATGAAATTTGACTAAAAATATTATTCTTTGATCTAATTTCTCCCTTTTTGTACTTTCTAATCTGAATTATACCAAACCTAATTACTATTAAACCAAGGATTAAAAGCGATACTTTAAATAAAAATTCAATCATTTTTTTTTATTTTCCTTATAATTTTCCATCCATTTTTTAAATACAATTATTGCATCATTCATATCTTTTGTTTTATTTGGATGATTTTTAGCTCTACCTAACATAGTTGCAATAACATTTACTTGGTATTTTATTGGTCTTTTTTTTATGGCTGAAACAGTAAACAATGCTTTTTCCTTATCTTTAAATCCTAAACCTTTTAAGGTTGTCTCTGGTTTATAATCTGAAAATAAAGAAAGATTTAAGGGTTTAAATTTTTTATCTTTGATTAGTTTATTCATTGGCATTTTATCGACTATTTCAAAGATTTTTTTTTTATATATATTATCTAACTCAGTCTTTATTGTGCCATCAAAACCAATTAAAGTAACTTTAAATTTTTTTGATTTATCTAATTTTGTAACTAATTTTATATATCTTTTATGAAAAGCTTTAATTTCTTTTTGATACAAATCTTTTGATCTTTTATATTCTGAATGATTGTAATTAGGCGTATTGAGTACTAGCAATCTACATTTCCATAGATATTTTTTAAAACTCATTAAAAATATTAATTGTAAATTTTGTCTCTTACAAGCTTGCTTAACAAACTATATCCAAGTTCGTTCATATGTAGTGGATCTTCATCATAAAACTTATCATAACCAGCATTTATCATTGGTGTTGTAATATCAACATAATCCCACATTTTTAAATTAGTTAGGTGTTTTTTTATCTTTGAATTAGCATCTAAAATTGTCGACATAAGATCTCTTCTAAAGGGACTAGGCTTAATTGAAATAAAAAAACATTTTGCTCTTGGTAGTTTTTCTTCAACTTGGTTAGAAAATAATAAAAATTCTTTTAACAATTCATCACTATCCATTCCATAACCAATATCATTATCTCCAGCATAAAAGAAAAGATTAGATGGGTTTAAAGGAGCAACCAATCTATCAAAATATCTTCTACAAGAGACTAAGGTTGAGCCACCAAAACCTAAATTATAAAGATTATTTATTGATAAATCATTTTTGGCATTATCCCACAATTTAAAAGTTGAACTACCATACAAGGCAACACTGTTATTTGTATTTTTTTGTTGAAAAGAATTATGTTCTAATTCTCTAACGTCGAGCTCAAACTCTTCTTCAACTGGACTGACTAAATTTACATTAGTTTTCAAATTCTCAATTTTATCTATATTGTCTTGAACATTTTTAGCTAAATCAATAGCTTCTTCTACATAAGATCTAAATTTGGTTCTGTAATTATCTAAGAAGCTTTTCATTTCTTCTTGATTTTCTGGATCTTTGACATGATCACTTATAGTTATTGGCTCCTTAATAACTGCTGAATATATTGTTTTAGAAACTGGATAATCAAAATTAGCAAGGGCAATTGGAATAAGTTTTGGTTTTGGGTTAAGTTTAAATGCAAGGTTAAATGCTCCAGATTTAAATGGTCCTGGAGATGTTATTGTTTTATTATCTTCTGTTTCTGATGTTCCTTCGGGGGCAATTACAATCGGTTGTTTTTTATTAAATACCTTTTGAGCTTCGTCAAAAAGCTTTTGTTTTCTTAATTTCTTTTCCTCTTCGCTTTCATCCAACTTATCAGACTCTGGGGTATGAACAAAAATGTAATCTAAATTTTCATAGTAATTATATCTCCAAAATTCTGTGTTCCGACTTGTTCTAACAATACGTTGGCCTCCATCATTATATTTTGGATGTAATATTTTTGAACTGATGAAATGACTGTCGATTGAAAATGAATGCCCATTTGCAAGCTGATTATCATCTATAGCTGCTAAGTGATTGTAGAAAAAAATATTTGTTGGTTCATCTGGCAAATTTTCCCAACCCTTAATTACATATTTAACATTATCAAAAGCTTTTGTGAAATTTGAATTGGTTAACTCTCTTAATTTTGTTTTATCTGAATTACTAGAAGAATTTGAAACTCTATTATAAATAATATTTAATTGGCTGTGGAAACGAGACTCTCTTTCTAAATTATTTAAGGTATCTTTTATTAAACTAGATAATGATTTTTCTATTTCATTTCCTTTAATAAGTAGTTCGTAAACTACATCAAATGCCATTGCATAAGTATGAGTACTCTTCAATAAATGTGGAATACTATATAACTTAGAACTAGCAGGTATTCTTGCAGTATTATCTTTCAATAATAAATTAACAAATTCTAATTCGTTTTCCGCTGAATATTTTGTTAGACCAGTTGCACTTTGTTGGAAACGTCCTAGCTGCCACAATTGTCTTTTGAAAATCTTTATTGATAATTCAGGATCAGAAATAATCAGATTTTCAAGTGCTTCATTAGAAATATGTAAAACTTTTGTATCCCTAGTAGATTTAATTGTATATGGATTAAAAAAATCTCCTTTTCCGGAAGATAAAGTTAGAGCTATACCAGCTCTAGTTAGAGTTCTAAAATTTCTTCTTATTTTTCCATTAATAAAGTTATGGAATAAGCCATCAACTTTACCACTTAATAATATCTTTAAACCTTTTGAAGCATCTCCCTCTTTAACGATATATTGATTTGATGAATACATCTTAATATTACCTAATTTAATAAACTTTTCTAAGTCATCATCAGTAAGTGTTGAAAAAAAAGTAGCAGATTTAATTCTATGTATATTTGTAATACTTTTTTCTGATGGGATGCCTGGAGAAATTTGTATTTCATCATCTTTATACAAAGTGTTTAAATTTCTTGAAGAGACAAGAAGTTGGAAAGAAAAAAAAGAAATGGCTGAATATAATGTAGATATAAGTTTACTGTTTTTTTGTTGTAAATCTCTTAAATCATCTAGTTTTATCGAGATATATTCTGTTCCACCTTCAATAAATATTTCACCCATAAATCTATTGGGTTGATTAAGTCCAGATATACCTAATGGTGTTGCAGGCTTTGTTATTTTTGCAAAGGTTATAGATTTTGTTTCAAAATACTTGGTAAATGTAGCTTTGCCTTTAATTAAAAAATAAATGTTTTCTGAAATTTGATGCTGCTTTGCTAAAACTTCATCACTTTCAGCTATTATATGTTTTGATATTCCATCTATTAAATCAAAAGATTCTTTTAGATTTCCTAGATCAAAGCCATTTTGCTCAAATAATTCAGATAATTTCATAAGGTAAATGAATAGATATACTTAATTTGAATTTATTGATTAAAAATAAATGCATATCTGGGTTGAAAAGTTATCAATAGTTTACCTAATTTTTTTTAGTATTAAGAAGTTGTGAAACGTAAATTAAAAAAAAATAAATCAATAAATAAATCTAAAACACTTTCAAAAAAGCCAAAAGTAATAAACCCCAACTTTTTTTATTTTTATAATGAAAATGGAAAATTAGTTGGAATACCTTACGGTAATTAAACTTTATCTTCTTTGAGATAAACTAGCGTGTTTATTTAGTACTTCGGCTGAAATAACTTTTGCTTCTGTTGTTTTCTTAACACTCCAGATTTTTTCTTTAGCAGTTTTAGTCGATATTTTATTATCAACTATTGGTGATGGATAATCTTTACCAATTTCTAAATCTATTCCCTTTTGTTCAATGAATGTTAATTTCCATGGTTCATGAATTAATTTTCCTGGAACATTTTTTAATTCTGGGACCCATTTTTTTATAAAATCTCCTGAAGGATCTTGATCAATTGATTGTTTAATTGGATTGTAAATTCTTATTGAGTTTATTCCTGTTGTTCCTGATTGCATTTGAAACTGTGAATAATGAATACCTGGCTCGTAATCTGTAAATAATTTTGCTAAATGTTTTGATGTTTTTTTCCAATCAAGCCATAATTGATAAGACGCAAATGAAACTAACATTGCTCTCATTCTAAAATTAATCCATCCATTAGTTCTAAGGTACCTCATGCAAGCATCAACAAACGGATAACCAGTAGTTCCATTTTTCCATGCTGAGTGATAATCTTTATTAAAATCATTTTCTCTTATTCCATTATAAGCACTATTCATATTTCTAAATTCAATTTCTGGCTCATCATATAACTTTTGTATAAAATGACAGTGCCAGGCTAATCTGCTTTTAAAAGCAATTAAGGATTTCTTTTTTGAAAAAGATAAATTAGATTTTAACTTATCATTAGTTTTTTTAAAAATTTCTTTAATAGAAATATTTCCGAATGCAATGTGAGGGCTTAATCTAGAACAAGAAGTTTCTCCTGTTATCGGTGAAGACATTTCTTTTTGGTAATTTTCTGATCTGTCATTAAGGAAAGAATCTAATAGTTGAAGTGAATTTTGTCTTCCACCAATTTGAATTTTTCCATTTTCTAAATTATTTGTTTGTATTTTTGTTAAATCCTCTACATAATTATCTGAAATAAACTCACAATTTAAATTTGAATTTACGCTTTCACTATCTATAAATTTATTCCAATTATATGACCATTTATTTCTAATTCTATGATTTAGTTGAACGCCAAATTGATTTGATATTTTCCAATTAATATTTTTTTCTTTAAATAAAAAACTAACTTCTTTATCTAAGTTAGTTATATACATGTTCTTGAATATTATATTTGAATAAACTTCATTTATTTCAAATTTATCAGTTAAATGACTTAATATTTCTAATGTATCTCCATAATATATGTTGAGTTTAGAATTATATTTTTCACTCAATGTTTTTTTTAAATCTTCTAATGATGATTTTAAAAAATCTAGATGAAATGAGCTTGATGTAGGTAATTTGTGATATTCTTTATCAAATATGTAAATTGGTAAAATCTTTCCTGATTTTATAGCCTCATTAAATGCATCATTATTAGATACACGTAAATCGTTCCTGAACCATACGATTTTGTTCATTTTAAATAATTAAAGACTGATTTTGAAAGTTCTTGAAGTTTTGTCGTCTGATACTTTTAAAATTTTAAATTTTGAAGTTTTTTCAAGTTTTTGCCCTTTGTTTGTAACAAAAGATTTCATTTTCTTAACTTCACCCTCAGGCATTTTTCTAGTGTATTTCAAAGTATGTTTTTTTGATCCAATAACAAATATTGTTTTCATGAGATTTTAATTACAAATATATTTATTGTCTGTCTCTGTGACATAAGTTTCATTTAAGAGTTTGGGAATATTTTGATTATTTTGATATCGAGAATCTACTAAAGAGACAGGTTGTATTCAAATAATATATTTATAAAAAATAGAAATAAATTTGTTGAATACAACCTATCTAAAACTTATTTTTATAAGTGAAGGAGGTGCAAATGCTTAGAATAACGCCACCTGACACTTAGCTGGTGAGATATCACATATTAAAAATAACACAAACTAAATCCATTTGATGGATTTGGCCAAAATGGCATAAAAAAGGGGAGCTCTTTTGGTAATAACCAATTGAGCTGACCCCTTTTAATAATTTTTAGACATAAAATCTTTAATTCTCTTAGCACCTTCAATTATATCTTTTGTGCTTCTGGCATATGAGAATCGGATAGTAGAATTTCCTCTTTTTTGATCAAAATCAATTCCTGGTGTTATCGCAACATTTGCTTCATCTAAAACTTTTTTACAAAAAGCTAAGCTATCATTTGAATATTCAGATATATCAACATAAATGTAAAAAGCACCATCAGGTGGTGAAAACTTTTTTAATCCTGCCTTCGGTAATTCTTCTAAAAGTATCTCTCTATTTTTTTTATATACTTCAACATTTGATTGTAACTCCTCATTTGCATCTAATGAAGCAAGGGCTGTAACTTGACTTGCATGTGGAGGACAAACAAATAAATTCTGTGAAAGCCTTTCTACTTGTCTAACATGATCATCTGGTACAACCATCCATCCTATTCTCCAACCAGTCATAGAAAAGTATTTTGAAAAAGAATTAATTACATAGCAATTATCTGTAATCTCTAAAGCTGATGTTGGATTATTTTCATATTGAATTCCATGATAAATTTCATCGCTAATAAAACTTACATTATTCTCATTTGCAGTATTAATTAAATTCTCTAAAGATTGTTTATCCAGCATAGATCCAGTTGGATTTGCAGGTGACGCAACAAGAATTCCATTTAAATTATTATTTGTAATATCTTCTGGAACAGGTTGAAATCTATTTTGTAGTTTGGTTTGAATATCTACAGTTTCCAAACTTAGTGATTTAAGTATTTGTCTATAGCTAGGATAACTTGGAGATCCAATTCCAACTCTATCACCACTATCAAACAATGCCGAAAAAGATAATATAAAGGCTCCAGAAGACCCTGTTGTAACTACTATTCTATTTGGATTTAAATCTAAATTGTACCAATCTCCATATAACTTTGAAATTTTTGTTCTTAGAGCTGGTAGACCAAGTGATACGGTGTAGCCTAGATTGTTTTTGTTTATCTCATTAGTAATATAATCTTTTGCAATCTTAGGCGCTGGTGTTCCCGGCTGCCCTACCTCCATATGAATTATATCTTTACCTTTTTCTTCAGCAATTCTAGCAGACTCCATTACATCCATTACAATAAATGGATCAACATCTGATCTTTTTGATTTTTTCATCATTTTATTTGATCTTCACAAAATTTTTTAATTTGTTCATTTGATAATCTGTCTTCTTTAGCTTTTTTAGAATCTAATTCAGCTTTTCCAATTATACATGCTTTAATAGTTTTGCTTCTATTAAAATCGTTGTAATAATTAGTTGAGATGTAAAGAGCTATAATTCCTAATACTAAAAAAACTATAAGCTTTAAATTTTTTTTCATTAAATTTCAGTTTGAGCTTTTATCCTTTCGTAAGCTAATCTAGTGTAAATTCCTAAATTTAAAAAGGGTTGTGGTGGTAACCAGTTTGGTTTTTTTCTTTGTTGTATTACTTCAATTTCATTAGATTGTTGATTAGAGGCCATTAGAGCTATTTGTTCACCGAATAGTGTTCCTACTCCAATTCCAGATCCATTGTAACAGCCTGCGCTAAAAATATTATCATCAATTTTTTCAAATATTTGAGAGCTATTACCACTTCTACATACAATCCCTGACCAACTGCTCTCTATTATATTATCAGGTAATTGTTTAAATCTTTTCTTGATGCCTTCTTTATGAATTGCAGCTCTTTTTTTTAATTCATTTCTATTCATTGAAAAAGGGTTTCTTAACTCTGCAGTATTTCTTATAAGTATTCTCCTATCTTTAGTCATTCTTATCGTAGCACCCATTGGTCTTATAGGAAGAACACCCCACTCTTTTGGAGAACCTATATCTTTAAATTCTTTATCTGTGAGTTTTCTCGTGAGACTAGCAGTTAATGTGATTGGGAAACTATAATTTTTTTTTACATTCAAATATTTCAAAAAACCGTTTGTGCAAAAAATAATTTTTTTAGTAGTTATTTTGTGCTTTTTTGTAAAACATTCAATTTTGTTATTAATCTTCTTCCAATTATAAATTTGAGAATTTTCATATAATTTTACATTATCTGGCAATGTATCAACCATTGCTCTAGCTAATTTACCAGGGTTTAAAAGAATTCCTCCTGAGGTAAAAACTCCAATTTTATAAAAAGGCGTTCCCAATTTTTCAGTTAACTCTTTATTAAATAAAATTTTATTTTTAAAACCAAGACTATTTAATAATTTGCTGAACGATTGAGCTTTTGTCTCATCTTGCTCTTTAGAGGAAGCAAAATATTTTCCACATTCATTCCAATCACAATCAACCTGATATTCTTTTATAAATTTTCTAACAGCTTCTATACCCAAGTGATATATTTTTGTTTTTTTTACATAATTCTCTTTATCGCTGTTAGATGTAAAACCATCATTTAATGTAGTATCAACTAGATAGCCTGAATTTCTTGAACTTCCACCCTCGCCCGCTAACTGTGCATCAATAAGAATAATTTTTTGATCTTTCAATATATCTGAAAGTTTTCTAGCAGCTGATAATCCTGTATACCCAGCTCCTACAATTAAATAATCACAGTAAATGTCTTGATCTAGTATTTTAAAATTACTTCTCTCAGGAAGTTGTCTTGTCCATCCACAGAAATTGTTGTTTATTAAATCCAATAATTATTTTTATAATGAAATTTTACTAATCTCAACTAACAAGAGACTTTTGAGGCTTCATATCACTCTTACTTATACCAGCTACTTTAACTGGTTTTTTCATAGCATCTCTTCTGAATGGCTCACCTAATTCTTGATTTAGAATTATTTCGATAAATGTAGTAATACCTTTTTTTTGATCTTCACATGATTGTTTAATAGCTTTAGTAGTTTCTTCCATTGTATTTGCGATAACTCCTTTTAAACCGCAGGCATTGGCAACTTTTGCGTAGCTTAATTCTGGATCTAACTCTGTTCCAACAAAATTATCATCAAACCACAATATTGAATTTCTTTTTTCAGCTCCCCATTGATAATTTCTAAAAATCACCATTGTTATTGCAGGCCATTCTTCTCTAGCACATGAACTCATTTCATTCATACTTATTCCAAATGCTCCATCACCTGCAAAACCTATAACTGGAGTATCTGGACATCCAATTTTTGCTCCAAGAATAGATGGAAATCCATAACCACATGGTCCAAATAAACCTGGTGCCAAATATTTTCTTGGTTTTTCAAATGTTGGGTAAGCGTTACCAATTGCACAATTATTTCCAATATCACTTGAAATTATAACATCTTCTGGCATTCCAGCTTGAATAGCTCTCCACGCTTGTCTTGGAGACATTCTATCTTTATCTCTTTCTCTTGCTTCTTTGTTCCAAACAGTTCCTGGATCATCATCCTCATGATCTAAACTTGTGAGAGTTTGCAACCATGCAGATTTTGTTTGATGAATTAGATTTTTTCTATCCTCTCTACCATTATCTCCAGCATTTGATGAAAGTTTTTCTAATATCTGTTGAGCTACCATTTTAGCATCACCGCAAATACCAACTGTAACTTTCTTAGTTAAACCAATACGATCGGGGTTCATATCTACTTGAATAATTGTTGCATCTTTTGGCCAGTAATCAATTCCATATCCTGGTAATGTTGAAAATGGATTTAATCTTGTTCCTAATGCTAAAACTACATCAGCTTTTGAAATTAACTCCATTGCAGCTTTAGATCCATTGTAACCTAATGGACCAACAGCTAATGGATGGCTTCCTGGAAAGCTGTCGTTATGTTGATATCCATTACATACAGGTGCATCAAGCTTTTCTGCTAATTTTTTACAATCATCAATCGCATCACCTATAACAACTCCTGCTCCAGATAAAATTACTGGGAATTTTGCTTCTGATAATAATTTCGCAGCTCTATCAACAGCATCTTTTCCACCACCTTGTCTTTCAAATCTTACAATTGGAGGCAATTCTATATCTATAACTTGTGTCCAAAAATCTCTTGGCACATTTATTTGTGCAGGCGCTGACCCTCTAAATGCTTTTTCTATTACTCTGTTTAAAACTTCTGCCATTCTTGAAGGGTCTCTAACCTCTTCTTGATAACACACCATGTCTTTAAATAAATTCATTTGCTCTACTTCTTGAAAACCACCTTGGCCTATTGTTTTGTTTGCTGCTTGTGGTGTAACTAATAGTAAAGGAGTATGATTCCAGTAAGCAGTTTTTATTGGTGTAACAAGTCCTGTAATACCTGGACCATTTTGAGCAATCACCATTGACATTTTTCCAGTTGCTCTTGTATAACCATCAGCAATCAATCCACCATTTGTTTCATGAGCTACGTCCCAAAAAGTTATTCCAGCTTCTGGGAAAAGATCAGAAATAGGCATGAATGCAGAACCAATAATACCAAACGAATGTTCGATACCATGCATTTGTAAAACTTTTACAAAAGCTTCTTCGGTTGTCATTTTAGCCATATCAAATCCTTCTTAATTCTATTTTTTAATTGTCAAAGTGATCAATTCATATATAAATTGGATCTAATTTCAAACAAAGAAATCGTCACAATGGCTGGCACAGATATTATAATCCACGATGAAAAAGACAATGTAGGTGTTGTAGTTATTGAAAAAATTACTCCTAAACAAGACTGTGATTGCTGGATTATGGAAAATGATAAATCAATAAAAATTCAATCGATGGATGAAATACCTTTGGGTCATAAAATTGCTATGACTGATCTTAACGAAGGAGATACAATATTAAAGTACGGGCATGATATTGGCAAAGTCGTAAAATCAATTAAAAAAGGTGAGCATGTGCATGTTCACAACGTAAAAACTAAAAAGTGGTAAAATGGAAATTCCAAAAACGTTTTTAGGATATAAAAGGGAAGATGGAAGAACAGGTACAAGAAATCATGTAATAATTCTACCTGTTGATGATATTTCAAATGCTTGTGCTGAAGCTGTAGCTAATAATATTAAAGGTACGATTGCGCTTCCACATTCTTATGGAAGATTACAATTTGGAGCAGACTTAGAGCTTCATTTTAGAACAATGATTGGAACAGGAAAAAATCCAAATGTTGCAGCAGTTATAGTAATAGGTATTGAGCCTAAATGGACAAAAAGAATTGTTGATGCAATTGCAACAACTGGAAAACCAGTTGAAGGTTTTAGTATAGAAGGTGTAGGAGATATAGACACTATCGCAAGAGTTTCAAAGAAAGCTCAAGAATTTTCAATTTGGGCATCTGAGAAACAAAGAGAAGAGCGTCCTATAAGTGATTTATGGATTTCAGTTAAATGTGGAGAGTCTGATACAACGTCAGGATTAGCCTCAAATCCTACAGTTGGAAATTTAATGGATAAATTAGAGCCCCTTGGCGTTCATTTATGTTTTGGTGAAACATCTGAACTAACAGGCGCTGAAACTGTATGTGAAAAAAGAGGAAAAACTCCTGAGGCTCAAGAAAAGTTTAGAAAAACGTGGAGTTCGTATAATGATTTCATCTTAAAAGAAGCAACAGACGATCTTTCCGAAAGTCAACCAACAGCTGGAAATATAGCTGGTGGACTTACTACAATTGAAGAAAAAGCATTTGGAAACTTTCAAAAAATTGGGGGATGTAAATTTATTGATGTACTAGAACCAGCAGAAGAGCCAACCAAGGGTCCTGGATTATACTTTATGGATACTTCATCAGCTGCTGCTGAATGTGTTACTTTACAAGCTGCAGGAGGATTCAATCTTCACCTGTTTCCAACTGGACAAGGAAATATAATTGGAAACCCAATTGAACCAGTAGTAAAATTAACTGCTAATCCTTTAACTGCTAGAACCATGAGCGAGCACATCGATGTTGATGTTTCTAAAATTTTATCAAGAGAAATGAATTTAGATGAAGCTGGTGACGAATTAATTAAAGCTACGATAAGAGTTGCTAACGGAAGATTAACTTGTGCTGAAGCATTAGGTCATAGAGAATTTGTGATGACTAAACTATACAGAAGTGCTTAAGCTTTAAGCTTGGCTTCTCTAGCTTTGTTCCACTTAGAAATATAATTTCTTAAAATTGCAGCTCCAATTCCAAGAACTACTGCTAATACAACTGATGTAAGTCCGTAAAAAACTGGAAGGTCTTTAGAATAATCTAAAATAAATTGTGCAATGTTGCCAAGGTTTTTAGTTCCATTTACTACTGTTTCAAGGATTACGTCTTCTTTGATAAAAGTGTCATAAGCAATTGCAATTCCAACTAATAATAAAAGAACTGCTAAGATTGTTTTAAATTCTGAGCTATCAACTTTTTCACCAATTTTTTGACCGAACTGAACGCCAATAATTGAGCCAAGTATAAGTACAAAAACTAAAACTAGATCAATTGTTCCATAATTAAAAGCATGAAGAACTGTTACGATTGCACTTACAAATATTGTAACAAACAAAGATGTACCAGGAATTAGTTTAGTTGGCATTCCAATAATATAAATCATTGCAGGAACCAATATAAATGCACCACCCACTCCCATAATTGCTGCAATATATCCAACAATTAAACCAATAATAATTGGAGTAAATGCACTTTCGTAAACTTTTGATTTTTTAAAACGCATTCTAAAGGGTAGTCCATGTATCCAATAATGAGTATGTAATTTTTTTCTAACAACAATTTTTTTTCTAGCCTTATCAATTTCTGATACTCCTTGAATAAGCATTAAAGTTCCAAGTATAGCTAAGATATACATGTAGGCTAAAGAGATAACGATGTTTATTTTTCCAATATCCTGAAAATAAGAAAAAGTTAAGATCCCAAGTAAAGTTCCAATAGTTCCACCAACTACAATCATTAATCCCATTTTATAATCTAATGTACCTTTTAAATAATGAGTAGTTGAACCTGATACCGATGTTCCTAAAATATTACTTGCCTCATTTGGAACTGCATAAGCAGGTGGAATACCTAAAAATATTAAAAATGGTGTCATTAAAAATCCTCCGCCTACACCAAATAATCCTGAAAGAATACCGACTGCTAAACTTAAACCAAATATAAAGAGTATATTAATTTCGACTTGAGCTATTGGAAGAAAATATTCCATACAATCTAACTATTCCTCTCATAATCCAAAGTCAATGATTATAAGAACAAATTAAATAAAATTTTGAAATGTTCCTAGGATTATAATTGCCCAAGTAAAAAATATAAAAAGATAAAGAAAAGATTTAATTATTTTTGAAAGCTGATTTGAAACTAATAAAGGGATTTTTTTAATATTTTGATTAAAAGCTTGAAGCATACCCGCGAAATAGCACAAGTTTTATTAAATGCAAATAATATTTAATTGAATTTAAAAAATAGTTGCCCCGAAGACTTTTACCTCATCTCCCTCTTCTCCAAGAACAAGTCGACCTAAAAAGTCTCCAGGTATCTCTGTACTGTTTTGTTTATAGATAACAGTTACGTACAAGCCTCTTCTTAAACAGCCTATAGCCTTACACCCTTCTTTAAGGCTTGAGATTAGCTTATTGCTTGCCCATTGCTTGCCAAGCTCTACTTCGTTGGCCCCGTAAAGCATTTGTGATGATAAATCCCTGGTAAAACCACCATAATCTTTCATGTTGGAACATCTAACCATGTTATCCCAGATAGGATCAGCAATTTTAATGATTTCTTCGTCTGATTTTTCGACAATACTCATCTAAAATGGTTAGGAAGCTTGCTTCTTCTCTTTATCATCAACGATATGATAAACAGGCTTTTTCTCCATTTCAAATTTTCCAGTTTCAGGATCTCTTCTAGAAACAGTTAAACAGTGCCAGTTTTCATCATCAAGCTTCATATGATCACCTCTATAATAGTAGCCTGGCCAACGTGTTTCTTCTCTAAATAAAGTATGATGAGCAACACATTCTGAAGTTACAGCTCTATGCTTAAGTTCCCATGCTCTCATCAATTGGTGATAATCTTCAGCTCCGACATGATCTAAGTCTTCTTGAAGTAATTGTAGCTGTTCTAAGCCTTTTTTAAGTAGATTATCGTTTGTCATGTAATTATTTGTTAATCCACCACAATATTCATCCATAATTTTTTGTAGTCTTTGTAACCCTTGTATAGGTAAAATATAGCTTGGAGAAACAGTTCCTCCAGTAATTTCATTTCTTCCCACCGTATAATTCTCAATTGGCTTGAATATTTCCTCTTTAAGCTTCTCTAATTGTGCATCAGAAACTTCGATATCGTCAGCTTTTTTATCTTGAATATATTTAACAGCAGCTTTAGACGCTAATCTTCCCTCAGTAAATGATCCAGATGAAAACTTGTGAGCACTTCCGCCAACTGCATCTCCTGCTCCAAATAATCCATCAATAGTCATCATTCTATTGTATCCCCAAAAGTATTCATCAGGCGCTATATCCTCTGGTCCACTAACCCAAGCTCCTGAACATGTAGCATGAGATCCCATTACATATGGCTCCGAAGTTGTTAATTCAGGATTTGTATATTTTGGATCAATATTTTGAGATGCCCATACAACCGCTTGTCCTACTGTCATTCCTAAGAAATTTTCCCATCCAACAGTTTCTAAATGTGGATCTTGGAATGCTTCTTTTGTAACCATGTGGATTGGTCCACCACCAGCAGCTGTTTCTTGAATAAATGCATGATTTCTTAAACAAGTTGGTGTTGGATGATGGTCTATATATTCTCCTACTAATTCTTTAGTAGCATCATACCATTTCTTCTCATAGTTTTCGCCATTAGCGTTTTGAGTATAAGTTTTTAAATGTAAGAAATACGCTCCAACTGGACCATAACCATCTTTAAATCTACAAAGTACAATTCTATTTTCCATTTGAGTCATTTTTGCCCCTGCTTGAATAGGTAATGCATAAGCAGATCCATTACTCCAAGGTGCATACCATGTTCTACCCATACCTTCACCAACTGCTCTTGGTTTAAATATGTGCGATGCTCCTCCGGCAGAAACAACTACTGTTCTAGATTTAAATACATGAAAATTTCCAGTTCTTACATTGAAGCCAACTGCACCAGCTATTCGGTTTGGATTTTTTTCATCTTTTAAAAGATGAGTAATCATTATTCTGTTATAAATTTTATCAGCAGATTTTTTTGCAGCTTCAGCTACAATTGGTTTGTAACTTTCGCCGTGTATCATTATTTGCCACTTACCTTCTCTTTGATATCTTCCAGTTTCTTTATTTTTCATCATTGGAAGACCCCATTCATCAAACATGTGAACAGTTGAGTCTACATGACGTGCCATGTCATAACCTAGATCTTCTCTAACAAGACCCATCAAATCATTTCTAGCGTACCTTACATGGTCCTCTGGCATATTCTCGCCCCACTGCATTCCCATATAACAGTTAATAGCATAAAGACCTTGTGCGACGGCACCACTTCTATCTATATTTGCTTTTTCAACACAGATTATTTTTAAATCTCTTCCCCAGTGTCTTGCCTCAAAGGTAGCCCCTGTTCCAGCCATACCTCCACCGACAACTAGTACGTCACATTCTTCGATGATAGTTTTGTGCTTAGCCATTAATAGTAAACGCCTTGCTTAAATGAATTCTTATCTAATGTTGGTAAATCTTTTTCAGTATTTAAACCATGTGGCTCATTATATAAAATTTGTGAGTTAATCTCTCCTTGATTAGGAGTATCAGCTTCAGCTAATTTTGGTATGAATTTTCCCCAAGGTTTTGTTGTTATTGGCGATACAAAATTCTTCTCTGTACCGTTTCTAAATTTAATTCTCCAAGAGATAGTTCCTTTTTCTTCTTCTCTCCTAACTCTAACGCTATGACCCATTGGAGCAAAGTCAGCATATCCTCTTACATCAATTGCATGATTAGGACATGCCTTAACACATGAATAGCATTCCCAACAAAAATTTGGTTCTATATTTTTTGCTCTTCTAATAGTTTCGTCTATGTGCATGATATCTGATGGACATATATCTACACAATGACCACAACCATCACATCTCGTCATGTATACAAAAGTTGACATATCTACTTATTACCTTTCTTTAAAATTTTATCAATCATATTAATAGTGCTTTGGTGCCTCACGTTTAATTCCAAGTCCAAATTGTTCTGGAGCATCTGCAGGTGGAGGCAGGTTATCTCTGGAACCATCTGCCTCTGCTAAATTTTTTTGGATTGCAGCACCTGGTTTGTAGAACATATGAGCAAATTTAGACCAGTAAACTCCTCCAAATAAAACTATGTTAGCAACCGCAAACAAAATTAAAAATAAAATACTTAAACCAGTAGATCCCGAATATTGGAAATACGACCAAGCTAAACCAAACGTAGAAGATAATACTAAAGCTAAAACAAATAAATCTGCTTTTATGATTCTAAAAACTGAGTGAGCTTCAGCAGATACATCTACTCTTAAAAAAAACCAAAACCAATAAGCTCCAAGGCAAGTTAAAATTGCACCAGCGTGCCAAATGATCGGCCATATAGATGGAGTTACAGCATTAGGAGAAGAGTATCCAAATATCATAACACCTGACCCGATCCAAAATAATATTGTTCCATACATTCCTAATACATGTGCAAATCTTCTTTTACCTAAACCTAACTCGGATGTAGTTCCAATATCATGTACTACTGTTTTAGAAATTATCGCTGTTTTTTCTCCAAGACTTAATTCTCTACTTGCTGCTTTTTTTGCTTTTTTAGCATTATTAAAAAAATATTTTACATTCTTCTTATGAATAATATCCATCAGTGTTCCAATCACCACTAATGCCAACATCAATAAAACAAATGCTTGCAAAGCAATTGAAGGGACTGTTGAAGAAAGGACAGCAAATGGATTTGTTGTGAACATATTATTATCTCCGCTAAATATAATACTAATCTAAGCTCATAATCTATAAAAAATATTAGTTCAACTGACTAATAATCTCATCTGAAGAAAAAAATGTTAATAAAGTTTACTTTTTCCTTACATAATGCTGTTTAGCAGAAATTACAGCTCGAACACCGCCTTGTGGATTTTTAACATCATTTTTTCGTCTTGGAATCAGATGAATGTGACAATGATTAATAGATTGTCCAGCAACCTTGCCTGAATTGGTACCAATATTAAAACCTTTTACAGATTTATCGTTCATTTCAATTTTTTTTTTTAGTTTCTTTATCAATTTATTGCAGGCTAAGATTTCTTTTGAGGTTAGATCAAAATAATTTTTAACACACCGCTTTGGAATTATAAGTGAATGAAATTTTGATACAGGGTAAGTGTCAGTAGTTGCATAAGCTAGTTCGTTTTCAAAAAGATATTCCTTTTTCTTTGTAAAACAGAATATGCAAGGGTTATTAGGATTTCTCATAAATAATTACTCAATTTTTTTTGTTTTAGTATTTTTGTTTGATATTTGCTTATAAAAGTTTCATAGGATTTATATTTTTTTCTATTCCAGTTTTTCTCTTTTATAGATGAAACAGTAGAAACTCCCTTTCCAGATCCGATTAGAAGTATCTCCTCGTATTGATTTAATTTATTTATATTAATATTAGTTTTTTTTATCTTAAATTGCTTTTCAAAAAACTTTAGATTAACTCCTCGATAAAATTTCCTGATAGGTGAATAATATTTATTATCTTTTATAAAAATAATATTTGAAGTTCCTGTTTCTAAAATTTTTCCATTTGAGCAAAGAGCAATATCGGATTTTGTATTATCCATTTTAGATAAATTTTTTAAAATAAATTTATATTTTAGATTTTTATGTTCAGGCTTAATTCTATTGTAATTGACTAACTTTAACTGGAGATTTTTTTTAATTTTTAATTTATCTCTCAAAGATATAGAAATTAAACTTTTGGTTACTGCAATTCTCAATAAATGATTATAATTTTTTTGTTTGTTTAAATTCGATTTAATTATTTTAAATATATTTCTTTTTAAATTTCGATCATAAATTTTATAATTTTTAGTAGACTTAATAAGATTTGTTATATGTTCTTTAAAAAATAAAATCTTTTGAGGCTTTCCATAGATCCACATAGTTGTGAAAACCCCGTGGGCATTCCATAGATCTTTAAATTCTTTTTCTTTAAGATCTTTTCGACTGTAAGATTTTTTTAATAAGAATTTTACCATTTGTTGTTAAAAAAGATTCTGGATGAAATTGAAAACCATATAAATCATCTCTTTTGTTTTCGAAAGCCATAGCAATATTAGTTTTAGCGCATCTCATAGTAATATCAAAATTTTCTTTAATAAATGGCTCTTGAAGCTTAAGTGAATGATATCTTCCGACTTTAAATTTAGAATTCTTTCTAAAGATGGATTTATTCGAAACAACTTTTACTTCAGATTGATAACCATGGAATATTCTCCTTTGTTGAATAATTTTAGCATTTTCACAATGTAATATTTGCTGATACCCTAAGCAAATTCCTATGATTTTTTTTCTTCCTTTAAATTTATTATAAATTTTTGAAGTATTTGGATAATCTTTGGGTGAACCGGGTCCAGGAGATAATACAATTGTATTAGATTTATTTAATAAACTGTTATTTATTTCAAAATAATTTGAACAATAAACTTTATCAAACTGAGAGAATTGATGAACTACATTCCATGTGAATGAATCCTGGTGGTCTATTATATAAATCATTTAAATAATTCTAATAATGATTTTGCTTTGATAAAATTTTCATTAAATTCTTTTTTTGCTGCACTATCTAGTACAACTCCAGATGCTGCAGATATTTCTGATGTATTTTTATAATTTAATATAGATCTTATTATTATGTTAAATCTCATGTCTTTATTAAATTTTATATAGCCAAAACTACCTGTAAAAATATTTCTATTCTCTTTTTCTTGTTGGTTTAATAATTCCAAAGTTCGTACTTTTGGACAGCCTATGACTGATCCACCAGGCATCATAGATTTGATAATATTTTTTATAGTTATACCTTTTAATAGGCTTCCAGATATGGTTGTAACATAATGAAATAAGTGTCTGTATTCCTCAACATACTTTTCTTTATCAATTTTTACTGTTCCTGGAACACAAACTCTGGATAAATCACTTCTTTCCATATCAACAATCATATTATGTTCTTTAGTCTCTTTAATGTTATTTCTAAAAAACTTTAAGGCACTAGATCTGTTAGATTTTTTACTTTTTCTTAATGTGCCAGCAATAGGCTTGGTAATGATTTTGTTACCTTTTTTTAATAATAAAGTTTCAGGTGAGCAGCTTACAATAGAATAATTTTTATCTCTTATCATAAAAGATTCTGGTGAAGCATTTGACTTCATTAATCTCCAGAAAAAATTAATTGGATTTATTGAAGATTTATTACGATATTTTGTACAAATTTTTATTTGATATGTTTCTCCTTGTCTTATTTTTTTTGAAAAAATATCAAATATTTTTTTGTATTTTTGATATTTAATATTTAATTTAAAGGGTGATAAAATTTTAGTTGGTTTAAAATAATTATTAAATTCGTGCTTTTTTTTATTTGAAAATATTGAAATATTATCTCTTATTTTAATGATTGTTTCTGGTTTGTAAAAAACTCCTTTATAAAAAACTATTTTTAGACTGTTTGCTAATTTTAATACCAAGTAAATAATTTAAAATTTCATATCCAAAAAAACCAACATATTGATCAGTTTCTTTTTTATATTTCATTCTTTCAAAAGAGTTTAAAAATTTATGTGTATTTTTTTTTGTTAAATTAATTTTTTTAGAAAAATCTGTATAAATGTCATAACCATTATCAACTTTGTAGATTATCATTGGCTTATCTGATTGATAAAGTTTTTCTAAATACGGGTTAAATTTAAGTTTATGCGATTTGTGGTCTTTCAATTGGCTTCTCTTTTATAGGTAAATGTATCAAACCAGCAAAAATAGATAATGCGATAGATATGTACCAAGCATAATCAAAATTGCCGTTAAGTTCATAGAAAACTCCACTCAAATAAGCTCCTAAAAAAGATCCAATTTGATGACTTACAAAAACAATTCCATATAATAATCCGATATACTTAGTTCCAAATACTTTTCCTATGATTCCATTTGTTGGTGGAACTGTTGATAGCCACAACATTCCAAAAGTAATTCCAAAGATTACTGAATTAAAAACACTTGGTGGTAGGAATATGAAATAAATAATTGATACTCCTCTTAGTAGATAAATTGCACTTAATAAAATTTTTTGACTGTATCTAGTTGCAAGATATCCACTTGTAATTGTTCCAACCATATTAAAAAGTCCAATTAAAGCCAAAACCATTGCTGCACACCAATCTGGTAATCCTTTGTCAATCATGTAAGTGGGTATATGAGTTGCAACTAAAGCAATGTGCCAACCACATACAAAGAAACCTAACGTAAGATAGATGTAACTTTTATTTGAAAAAGCCTCTTTTAAAGCTTCTCTAGCTGTTTGATTGTTATTTTGATTTGTACCGACAGGTATTTTTGGTGTTGAAACAAATAATGCTACTATTAATCCTAGACCTAAAAAGAAACAGAAAAATAGCATTGTTTTTTCCCACCCATGTTCAACGAGTGAGTATCTAGTGATTAGCGGTGATATAAAATATCCAAAAGATCCTGCTGATGTTACTATACCTGTTGCTATTGTTCTGCTTGAAACTGGAAAGTGTTTTGCAACAACTGAAACAGGTATACTGATAGCTGTGGATCCCAGTCCAACTCCAACTAATATTCCAATTGTTATAGTAAAATAATAACCAGTATTAAAACCTGAATAAAACAATAAAATTGCTAACAAATAAAAAACAAAACCAATAAAAATTGCAATATTACCACCATACTTATCCGTAATAATTCCAAACATAGGACTGAAAACACCCCACAATAAGAGCTGTAATCCCATTGTAAAGCCGAACTGTGTTATGGTGATATCTAAATCAGTTGCAAAATCAAAATAAAACATTCCAAAAGTTTGTCTTATTCCTAATGCAATAATAACAACAGCAGATGCAGCTATTACGGTAACTAATGCTTTTTTTGTTGGAAAAAATTTGGTGTCATTCATCTTACAGATTTAATAGCCTGTTTAATGTCAGCAATCAAATCATTTGGGTCTTCTAAACCAATATGCAATCTTATAATATGTTCGTTATTACTCAGCTTTGTGTAGCTCCTATTACCCAGTGCCAATTTGTCTTGATATAAAGCAAGACTTTCAAATCCACCCCAGCTGTAACCATGGGCAAATAATTTTAGTTTATTCAAAAATCTAATTACAGAGTTTTTATTTTTAGAAATAATTTTTACACCCATTAACCCAGATGATCCTGAGTAATACTTTTTCCACATTTTGTATTGTTTAATATTTTTTTTAATTGGGTAAAAAACCTCTTTAACTTTTTTTTGTTTGCTCAAAAAATTAGCTACCTTGATGGTATTTTCTTGATGCTTGTCTAGCCTAATATCTAATGTTCTTAGTCCTCTCATAATTAAATAGGCATCATCAGGGCTTAGTCTTAAACCAACTGCTTTTTGACTTAATTCCACTTCTTTAAAAAGTCTTTTTTTAATAGCTAAACTGCCACCCATAACATCTGAATGACCAGAATAATATTTTGTCGCTGAAACTATAGACATATCAAAACCTAAGTCTAAAGGCTTGATTAAATAAGGTGTTCCCCAGGTGTTATCAATAGCTGTATAAATATTCTTATTCTTGGCATAAGATAATATTTTTTTTAAATCTTGGAATTCAAATGTGTTACTTCCTGGGTTTTCAACAAAAATAAGTTTAGTCTTATTAGTAATTTTTTTTTTTAGGTCATCTAAGTTTTTTGGATCATAAAATACTGCTTTAATATTGAATTTTTTTAAATAGTCTTCAGTTAAAAATCTTGTGGGAGAGTAGACTGAGTCTGTTATAATGATTTCATCACCAGGTCTTACAACACTAATCACTCCAAGAAAAACTGCACCAAATCCTGTTGGTGTTAAATAAACTTGATAAGCATTTTCAATTTTTCTTAGTAGTTCTTGTAGTGCAAAAGTTGTTGATGTTCCTTTTCTACCATAATCAAAATTTTTGCTTAAGGGATTTTTTTTATAATTACTTTGAGTTTTCTTTATATCTTGAAGAGTTTTAAATATTATAGTTGAAGCTCTTACTACTGGTGGATTAACCGACTGATTTTGATAATCTTTTCCTACTTGTTTTAAAAATGTTTTAACAGAATTAACCATAAAAAAATTGATTAGTTATATCGACAATGCTATATCCCTGAAATAAGTCAATAAAATTGTAAAACTAAGGAGATTATGGGATACCCAAAAAAGCACAGAGGCCGAAGAAAAATGGGCTCAAAAAAAAGAAGAGCCAGAAAGAAAAATAAAAAAAAATAGGCTTAATTTATGAAACTTGTTTCCAAATCCAGACTCTTGGGTTTGGTAATATTTGTGTTGCCTATAATTGCTTTAAACTCCATCTTAGTATTATCTCAATCATTTGAATTTAAGTATGATCCAATTCCTGGAAATTACTATAATGATATCAGAATTTATAATGCAGGTGATGCATTAAGAGATAAACAAGATATTCAAAGACTTGGATTTGCAATACCTTATATTGATGGCACGACCTCTATAAGTAGATTGGGCAGAGTATTTCCAAATTGGTTAGTATTCAAACCTTTGATGATATTCACAGGGATTTTATTATGCTTCTTTTGGAGAAATCAAAAAAAAATTTTTGCAGATCTAGATGCTGACCTAAAAATGGTCAATAAATTTTATTATTTTGGATTAATTAGTGGAATAACTTTAATAATTCATAGTATATTTTTAGGTGTTAAATACGATAACGATTTATATAAGTTTTTGGTAAGATTGAACCTTGCATGTTGTGTACTATTTGCGATATCAACTAAATATTATTTTGTAAAATGTGTAAAAAAATTTTCTGAGACATATTTAGAATTAAAAAACATATATTTTAAAATACAATATTTTTTAGCACATATACTTTTAATTATTTTATTTTTAAGCCTATTTTTACTTTTATTTGAAAACTCAAAAAAGTTTATTTTAGTCGTAGAATGGAATTATTTTTTTTCAATTTTCTTATTTTATTTTCTTTATTCTTTGAGTTGGAGAAAAGTTACTATTTAATCCAACCTCCACCAAGTACTTTGTCACCAAATTGATCTTTTTTATAAAAAACACATGCTTGTCCGGGAGATATACCATCTTCTGGCTTGTTTAAGTTAACCTCAGCCTCATTTTGATTTAATAAATTTACTTTTGCATCTAATAGCTTACCGGTAGATCTAACCTTAACTAGTACATCTTCGCTTAATTCATCATGATCAGATAATAAATTTATATTTTTTAAATTAATTTTCTTTTTTCCAAGGTGCTCTCTTCCACCAACAATTATCTCATTATTTTTAGCATCAATTTTAATTACGTATAATGCTTCTTTGTCAGCCACTTTTATTCCTTTTCTTTGACCAATAGTAAAATTTATAATTCCATCATGGACCCCAATTACTTCACCATTTAAATTTTTAATATTGCCTTTTTTCAATGAGTCTGGTTTAAATTTTTTTATTACAGATGAATAATCTCCATTAGGTACAAAACATATATCTTGACTATCTGGCTTATCTGCAACATTTAAACTTAGTTTTTTGGCAATATCTCTAGTTTCATTTTTTAACATTCCACCTAATGGAAATCGTAAATAATTCAATTGCTCTCTTGTAGTATTAAATAGAAAATAACTTTGATCTCTATTTTCATCTACTGCTCTATACATATTATTTTTTTCATTTATTGTTATATTTTTTACATAATGACCTGTAATCAAAGCATCAGCATTTAAATCTTTAGCAACTTCATACAAATCTTTAAATTTGACAGTTTGATTACACTGTACGCATGGTATTGGAGTTTCTCCTTTTAAGTAACTTTCTACAAAATTATCAATAACACCTTGCTTAAATTTATCTTGGTAATAAAGGATTTTATGATCAATATCTAATTTATGAGCAACTCTTTTTGCATCTATAACATCTTGGCCTGAGCAACATACTTTTGATTTAACAACTTCTTTACTATCGTTGTATAGTTTTAAAGTTATGCCGGTAACATTATATCCTTGCATTTTCATCAAACCTGCAACTGTAGATGAGTCTACACCACCAGACATAGCTACAATTACTTTTGTATCAGACGGTTTCTTATCTAATCCAATTGAGTTTAACTCTAAATTCATGTGGTGGTATTTATACTCATTTCTATTATAAGTAAAATCAAATGATTTTAGATTTTGAACCAGGTGATAAAGTTATAAATCCTAATAATAAAGATTGGGGAATAGGACAAGTACAGTCAATTATTAAAGAAAAAGTAACTGTGAATTTCGAAAATGTAGGAAAAAAAGTTATCAATGCTAAAAATATCGAATTAGAAAAGTTAGAATAAATGAAACAAATCGAAATAAAGGCAGCTATAGAAAATCTGATTGACACTTTTTTATACGCAGGAAAGGTTTCAATAGAATTAAGAAAAAAAGGCTTAATAAAAGAAATTAAGGAAGATAACACACCTGTTAGCAATGGTGATCTTGAAGTTAATAGAATTTTAACTGAAAAAATAAATAACTTAACTCCTCAAATACCGATTGTATCAGAAGAAACTAGTCATAATAAATCCAAGAAAGATTTAAAAAATTTTTGGCTAATAGATCCAATTGATGGCACTTATGATTATATTAATGATCTTGACGAATTTACTCTAAATGCTGGTTTAATAATTAATAATCGAGCAGTAGCAGGTATAATATATGCACCCGCTAAAAATAGATTATTTTATTCTTATGAGAAAGGTTGTTCATTTGAAATAATTAATAGTCAACATGTAAAATTAGACTGTTCAAAAATTTCAAATAATAAACTTAAATTTGTATCATATTCAAATAAACTAAAACCTGAAATTAATAAAATATATCAAACAATGAATGTTAGCGAATTTAAAAGGATGAAAAGTTCTTTAAAATTTTGTGTAATAGCTTCAAATGAATACGACGGCTATGTTGCAGAGCCTAGAGCATGTGAATGGGATATAGCAGCTGGGCATGCTATTCTTGAAAATGCAGGGGGTATAGTTACAGATTTTGAGGGAAATGAAATACTTTACGGAAAAGAAAATTTTAAAAATCCTAGTATAATTTTGAAAAGAAATAAAAATATTTAATGAGTGAACAATTAAGAATAATATTAATTATAATAGTTTCTGTATCAATTTTTGGATTAATAGTATTTGTGATGGTAAAAAACTATATCAAAAACAAAATTCAGTATTATTTAGAAGAAAAGAATAAAAAGTCTAAAGAAGATTTATAATTTTCAAATATTCCTCTTTATCTAGTTCCATTACTCTTCTGGAAACTTCAAAATCAAAGCCAGATCTTGCTAATATACCAATATCTTTTTTATAGAATAAAGGTCTATTATCTTCAGTTCTTGAAGGACCAATTCTTTTTTTTTTACAAACTTTTATGGCTGAAAAAAAATCTTGATCTTCATTATTTTCATTAATTTGTTCAATTGTATTTTTTATGTATTTTTCTCCAACTCCTTTGCTTATTAAATAATTTCT
The DNA here is from genome assembly GCA_902541285.1 of uncultured Pelagibacteraceae bacterium. GTDB lineage: Bacteria > Pseudomonadota > Alphaproteobacteria > Pelagibacterales > Pelagibacteraceae > Pelagibacter. Next base: position 23,794 of record CACBQD010000004.1, on the reverse strand, counting down.
AATCTTATTTATTGATGAACCTCTTTGGATTAGATTTTTTGCCTTTGTTTCTGAATAAAATTTATCATTTATAAATTTAGATTTTTCTAAATCTTCAGCTACAATCTCGATTAGATCTGAAATATTGCTTCTTTTAACGTTATCAACTTTAGATCTTAAATATTTCTTTAAAAGATATGTTTTTAGCTGTTGTTTTGATGGTGCAAATTTTTCTACATAATTAAGTGCAAAGTTGCGCATTTCATCAATTGTCGCTTCTAAGTTTTTTTTTTTATTTTTTATAGGAATCATTATTGCATTTAATATAATATAACCCTGATGATTGAACAAATATCTACATTTTTTACAGTAGAAATTATCTATATGTGGTTGAATATAGGTGTAATACCTTTTTGGTTAATGCTTATTATTTTTCCTCAAACTAAAGTTTGTGGTTTATTTGTTACATCAATAATTCCAACATTTATTTTGGCAAGTGTTTACGTTTATTTATTATATATATTCTTTTTTGCTGGATATGATTTTGATAAAAACTTTATATTATATTTAAGTTTTTATGATCTAGCTGAGCTATTTGAGAGTAATGAGTTTTTAATTTTATTTTGGACGCACTTCCTAGCTATAAATTTATTTTGTGGATCTTGGATTGTTAGAGATAGCCAGAGATTTTATATGTCAAAAATTCTGGTCTTTTTTCCTTTAATAATCACATATTTTATTGGTCCTTTAGGATTATTTATATACTGGGTGATAAGAATTTTTTTCGCGAAGAGAATAAGTTTGTTTGATTAATTTTACTTATCTACTTTAAAGCCACTATTCTTCATTTGAGAAAATCCACCATCTATATGTGAAATTTTTTCAAACCCCATATCTTTCAATGATTTTGTAGCTAGTGCAGATCTTAAACCACCTGCGCAAAATAAAACCATTTCTTTATTCATGTCTATCTTGCCTTCTTTAAAGTAGGGACTATCTGGATCCATCCAAAACTCTAACATCCCTCTAGGAATGTGATGAGAATTTTCTATTCTTCCCATTTTCTCTAGTTCTCTGATATCTCTTATATCTATTAAATTACATTTATCAGAATTTACCATTTCTAGAGCTTCAGATGGTGAAAGTGTTTTAATCTGATTTAAAGCTTCGTTAACAAGTGTTTGTGATGATTTAATTCTCATATTAATATACATTTATATTGTGAAAGAATTAAAATTAAAGAAAAAAAAATCTCTTATTGAAAAATTTTTGACAAAAATAAATCGTTATTTTGGCTTTGAAATTATAAATAATAGCAATTATGTTATACCCTCATTGAAGGGCTCTAGTAGCCAAAATCTTTCGATTATTGGACAAAAATCAATCACAATACCAATGGGTTCATTAAAAATTTCAAGAAAAGTAAAAGCATTAGAGATTATTTTTAGAAGTTGTGCTTCAGTTTTAATGTTATCACAAACAAAAAAAAGAATATTTGATAAAAAAAAAGAAGAGTATTCAATAAGATCATTAAATTCTTTAGTTAGGTCTATAAATTCATCCAAAGATCTCTTCAAATCAATTAATTTAAAATTAACAATAATAGATCATAATTCAGATAAAGAAATATTAATTAAATACAATAATATTTTAAAAGATCAATTTTTTATAAGCAAGATAGAAAAGTTAGATTTTGATAAATACAAATCGTTTATTAGTGATAAAAACGAAAAAAATGAAAATGTTACAAATGCCCAAAAATCAAATATGTCTAACATACTCCGTTCAATTGAAATATCAAAAAATTCGGATGATTTAATTTACTTTGTTGAAGATGATTACATACATAAAAAAAATAGTCTTGAAGAGATGATATTTGCTTATGAAAAATTTTCAACAATTTTAAATGATGAACTTTTTTTGTGTCCAACAGATTATCCATATTTATATTTTTCACCAGAAGATACAAAATTGCTTATCGGTAATCAGTCTCATTGGAGGAAAATAGACCAGACTTTATGTACTTTTTTAACGAGTGCCAGAATGATTAATAAGCATTTAGATAAGCTTTTAAGTATGTGTAAAAAAGAACATTCACCATTTGAAAAACCTTTGCACGAAATTTTTAAATCTGAAGTATGTATGAGCCCAATTCCTTCTTTAGCAGTACATGCAACGAATATAAATTCCATTTATGGAATATCTCCGGTTGTAAATATAAAAAAATTGTGGGAAGAAAACAAATATGACAAAAATAACTAATAAAACTGCACCTAATTTTAAAATACCTTCCACAAATTCTGCAAAATTTCAATTAAACAAAGTTAAAAGTAAATACAAAGTTTTATATTTCTATCCAAAAGATAATACACCAGGGTGCACAGTTGAGACAAAAGACTTCAATTCTCTAGTTTCACAATTTAAAAAATTAGACTGTGAAGTTATTGGTATTTCTAAAGATAGTATGGAAAGTCATGAAAAATTTAGAGATAAATTTAAAATTAAGTTTGATTTGGTAGCAGACGTAAAAAAAGAAGCGATTAAAGCATACAAAGTTTGGGGTAAAAAAAAATTCATGGGTAGAGAATTTATGGGATTAATAAGAAGTACATTTTTATTAAAAGATGACAAAATTATTAAAGAGTGGCGTTCAGTAAAAGTTAAAGACCACGCAAAAGAGGTTTTAGAATTTTTAAAAACAGTTTAATAAAAAAAGGCCCCATTTTCGGGGCCTTTTTAGTTCAACTTAAGGGAGGGAGTTAAATTTAGTCTCTTATAGCGTAAGCTATTACACCAGTTTCAGTTACGTCTGTACCTTTCAGTTCAGCCTCTTTACTTAATCTGATACCCATAGTGTTTTTCATAATTGCCCATACAATGTATGATACTACAAAAACAAATGCGTTGATCGAGATTACACCGATTAACTGTGCACTAAAGTTTGCATCAGAGTTTGTTAGTGGAACAGCTAATGTTCCCCAAACTCCAGCAAATAAGTGAGCTGGTATTGCACCAACAACATCATCAATCTTAAATGAGAATAATAGTTTTGTTCCAAACACTACTATCAATCCACCGATTGCACCGATGAATATTGCTGCTATAGGTGCTGGCGCTAATGGTTCAGCTGTTATTGCAACTAATCCACCAATCGCACCGTTAAGCATTTGAACTACATCAGTTTTACCATACATTAATCTAGTAATTACTGCTGCTGCTAAAACACCACCACACGCTGCTAAGTTTGTATTAATAAATATATTAGATACTGCTACTGCATCATCGAAAGTTCCCATAGCAAGCTGTGAACCACCGTTGAAACCGAACCAACCTAACCATAAAATAAATACTCCAACTGTCACCAAAGGTATAGAAGAAGCTGCAAATGGTCTCATTGGTTTTGCTTCACCTGATTTAGCAAATCTTCCTGTTCTCGCACCTAACAACATAGCTCCTGCTAATGCTGCAGCACCACCAGTTGAGTGTACAAGAGTTGAACCAGCAAAATCAGAGAAACCTAAAGCGGCTAACCATCCGCCACCCCACTGCCATCCCATGACAATTGGATAAATGATTCCTGATAAAATTGCTGCGAATAAGAAGAAAGGCCATAATTTAATTCTTTCAGCTAACGTACCTGATACAATTGATACTGTTGTTGCACAGAATACCATTTGGAAATACCAATCCGAACCATCTGCATATCCTGTATCAACAGCACTTGCATCAGACCACGGAGTGAATGTTCCTATATAGCCACCTTCTGGAATTCCATATGCTAGATTATAACCTACCATCCAGAACATAATTCCAGCGATTGAAAATAATCCTATATTTTTTGCACAAATTACAGATACACTTTTTGAAGTTACCATTCCTGATTCTAGCATCGCAAATCCGCAAGCCATAAACATGACAAGAAAACCACAAACTAAAAATAGAAATGTATTAAAAATAAATCCAACTTCTGCAGAGACTGTAGATTCGGCATAACCTACACTTGTCATATTCAGTAAGAAAAACAAACTTACTAAAGGACCGACAAGTTTTTTTAAATGTTTACTCATTTAACCTCCATTGTTAAAAAGAGGTTCTTATAATTTTAAAATAAATAAAAACTAATGATTGTTGTTAAAAATAGATATGCAGTTTTTGCATGTAGAAACAGCCTTTATCAAGAATTTTAGCATTCCTGATAAAGGCTGTTAAATGAGATTTACTTGTTAAATACTTCTTTAAGTGCTTTAGCAGGCAAAAACTTTACCTTTTGAGAAGCAGCGATTTGGATTTGCTCTCCAGTTCTTGGATTACGTCCAATTCGGGCTTTTCTTTTAGCCACTTTATATGTACCAAAACCTGCAATCTTTACAGAATCGTCGTTTTTCAACGCATCTAGTATAGTATTCGTAATAGTATCAAAAGTACGCTCTGCATCAGCTTTACTTTGATTTAACGAACCAGCTAGCTTTGCTACTAATTGTTTTTTGTTCATTTTAGCTCCGGTTTTAAAGGTTTATGAAACTATACTTAACAAAATCATTGATAATTCAAGCTTTTTTTTAGTATATATTTTTTTTTGAACAACAATATATAGTGGTAAAAAAAGTCAGTAAATACAATGTTTTTTTAGCTATTAAAAAAGCCTTAAAATAAGCCTAAATCTTTAAGGTCATTAAATGTTGCGAAAAACATCAAAGATAACAACAAAAACATTCCGATTCGAAAAAAACCTTCCTGTGTTTTTTGACTTAAAGGACGACCTAAAACTTTTTCAAATGCGTAAAACATAAGATGTCCTCCGTCTAATAAAGGTATGGGAAACAAGTTAATTAATCCTAAACTTATTGAAATATAAGCCATCATACTGACAAAAGGTATAATTCCAAATTCTGCAACTTGGCCAGAAATTTTTGCTATTCTTATAGGACCACCCAATTGAGAGCTGTCCCCTGCTCCTGTAAACATTGATCCAAGATATTTAAGTGATGAAGTTGTTACAAAATAAACTTCATTAAATGATTGAAGTAAAGCTTGTGCGGGTCCAAGTTTTTTGTGTGTTATTTGATTGTTATAGGGACTAAGTTTAATACCTACCATCCTTTTCTTTAATTTGTTTCCTAATTCATCAACGCTATCAACAAAATTTGGTTTGACTTTTAAAATTATCTCCTGGTCATATCTTGAAACTTTAAAATCGATAAATTCTGATGTTGACATTGCTATTAATTTAGAAACATCAAGAATACTCTCTACTTTTGTATTATCTATTTCAATAATAACATCATTTTTTTGCATACCAGCAACTTCAGCTGGACTATCTTTTAATACTTCATCAATTACAGCTGGTGTAAAATCTTTACCTGCGAACATGTATATGAAAGTAAAAATGACTAAAGCTAATATAAAATTAGCCAATGGTCCTCCAGCAACAATTAATGCTCTTTGGTAAAGAGGTTTTGTTACAAACAATTTATGTTGGTCTTCTTTGCTATATTTTTTTAGTAGTTCTTCTTGATCTGCTTGTGAAAATACATTCCTATCTCCAAAAAATTTTACATAACCGCCTAGTGGTATCCAACAAACTTTCCATCTTGTCCCAGATTTATCGTTCCAACCAAATAATTCTCGACCAAAACCTATTGAAAAATCTGTTACACCAACACCATATCTTTTTGCAAAATAATAATGTCCATATTCATGAATGAAAACAACAACAACAATTAATACAATAAATGGTAATATAAAATTGAGCATTTATTAAATTATACAATAATTAGGTTTTTTATAAACATCAATTATTTCAATTTCCATGCAATTATTGGTGATAAAGTTGCCGCAATAAATGAACAAAATAAAAGAGATTGAGAAATATACGATGGTGCTAAATCCATTGGCAAAATTATGCCAAATAGTATTGACTTAGAAAAATCAGGACTTGGAAAAAATAATAGTCCTGCAATTAATCCTATTAATATAGAAACATAAGCATTTTTTTCATCATAAGATTTTGAATAAAAAGTATAAAAAACACTTAAAACAGCTGCACAACAAAATAAATCTGCAATTAAGAATAAATAAAGAATACTAAATCCTTTTGATGCAACAAAAAAAGCTAAGACCGAAAGAAAAATAACAAATTGTTTTGAGATATTTAAATGATTATTTTTTAAATTTAATACTTTATCTACATCGACTATTACCAAACTTGAAATAGCATTTATTAAAGTATCAATACTGCTTATTGTTAAAGAGATAGCTAAAATTATTACAATGACTGAAAATATTATTAAATTTTCTTTTAATAAAATTGAGAAAAATGCAAGATCAGGTATTACATTAGTATCTTGAGAGACAGCCACTAAACCACTAAATCCCATAAAAAAGACTATTGGTAATATTATTAAAAATGAAAATATTAAACTTTTTTTTAAAACCTCATAATTTTTTGCAGCATAAACTCTCTGCCAATTACCTTGATGAAAAAGATTAGTTGCAGCAACAGCTATAAAGAAAGTTAAACCAGCAGTATAATTTGGAAGATAACTAAAACTTAACAAATGCGGATTATTATTTTTAATAATTTCAAAATTAAATTCGTTTGTTTCAATTGAGGTAATAAAAATTAAACTAATTATTAAAAGTGCTGTAAATACAAAAAATTGAATATTATCTGTGATTAAAGATGCTCTTAATCCTCCATATAATGTGTAAAGTAACGAACATGATATTACTATTAAAGAGGTGATCCACAATTCAGTGCCAGATATGTAATTAATTAAAAAAGCTACAGCAGTAACTTCAGCAATTAAAAAGATTGTCATGTAAAAAATGGAAAAAACTAAAATAAGTTTATAAAGATTTGGTCCAAATCTTAATCTTATTATTTCAATAATACTTTTGCCTTGCGGATAACTAGTTCTAAATTTTTTACCAAGATAAATTAAAATAAAAAGCGGAAATGCAGTTCCTAGTGAATAGCCAATCACTGCACCAATTCCTCCCCATGTTGCTGCTGATGCGGGTCCAAATAAAATCCAAGCACCAAGTGCTGAAGCAACAAGACTTGTTGTTAAGGATAAAGTTCCAATCGAACGGTTTGCAACTAAATAATTATTAAGTCCTTTAAATTTTTTTGAAAAATAAATTCCAACAAAAACAAATATTAAAGAAATTGAAATAATTAATATTATTGCTGATGATTGATTGATTATATTTAAATTATTCATTTTCCCTTTCTGAATTACCGGACAGGTTCTAAGGGTATTTCTCAGCCATCTGGCACCCCATTTACAACTTATTTCAAAGATTAAATGAAATCAATTATTAACTTAGCGCTACTAACAAGAATTAAAGCGTAAATGATATTATAAAATAAATTTTCCTCAATTATTTTAAGTAATTTGTAACCTATAAAAATACCAATAAGCGCTAGGGGAAATAGAGTAACTGATTGATATAAAGTATCAAAATTCATCATAGATAAATAAACATACAGAGGAAGCTTAATTAGATTAACACAACTAAAAAAAATAATTCTTGTGCCAACATAAATTTCTTTTTTCATTCTTAGTGGAAGCAAATAAAGACTTGTTGGAGTTCCTCCCGCATGAACACAAAAACTTGAAAAACCGGCAATGGATGAACAAATAGCCCCTTTAAAAAAGTTTTTTTTTGCCGGTATAGTTTTTTCTTTTTTAAATAAAAAATAATGACCAGAAAATAAAAAACCCATTATTCCAACTATTAACTTAAGCAAATCCTCAGAAAAATAAGTAAATGTAAATGAGCCAATTATTATTCCAATAGCTGCAAATGGAACTATTAATTTAAGTGTTCCAAAATCAAACTCTCTTCTAAATCTATAAACTGCAATAATGTCTGAAAAAATTAATATTGGTAAAATAATTGCAAGTGCTTGATTTAATGGCATTACTACTGTCATTAATGGAACTGAAATTAATGATATTGATCCACCTAAACCTGATTTAGCAATTCCATACAATACGATAGCTGGAACAACGCTAACAAAGAATAATAAATTTATCTCCATTATAAATTAGAAATATAGTAATAAAGATAAAACCACTAATATTAAAACCAATATGATGACAGCTATGTAATTGAGTTTAATTTTAAATTTGCTTAATAAAAATTCATTAATTTTTTCCCAGAAAATAATAATAAAAATTAATAGTACTGCTGGAAGAATAAATTTAATCATAAATCTATTTACATCAAAAAATACATCAATCCAAATATAACAAGTATAATTATTATCCAAATTGAAAAATTAGATATCAATTGTTTAATATTTGAGTTTGATCTGAGAAAATTAGGTAGAACTAATATTAAGACTAATATTAAAAATATTGCAGGAATTATCTGGTCAACAGTCAAATTAATTTTTTATATTATAACCTTTTTTAAGTATAATTGAGACAAGAGTTACACATGCAATTAAAAATATAAACATTGTTGAAATACTTATCCAAATATCAAAATCAGAAACTCCATAAAATGCAAACCTCAGCCCATTAATTAAATATACAACAGGATTAAAATAAGTGACTGTTTGCCAGAAACTTGGGAGCATATCTAGCGAATACAAACTTCCACCTAAGAATACCATTGGTGTTATGACAATTGTTGGTATTATAGACATTTGCTCGAAATTTTTACTAAGAAGTCCAATTAAAAACCCAAACAAAGCAAAAGTAAAAGCAACTAGAATTAATAAGAAAATCATTAGTAAAGGAAACTTTACATTTACTTCTGCAAAGAAAAGTGAAGTGCAGAAAATTACTGCAGCAACAATTAAGGTTTTAGTTGCACCTGCACCAACATAAGCAATTACAATTTCTACAGTAGAAATTGGAGCTGCCAAAATTTCATAAATTGTTCCATTAAATTTAGGAAAAAAAATTCCAAAAGAAGTGTTACTGATAGATTGTGTTAATAATGTTAACATCAATAATCCTGGAACTATATAAGAGCCATAACTAATGCCATCAATTTTTTGTACATAATCCCCGATTACCGAGCCGAATACTATAAAGTATAATGAAGTAGATAAAACTGGAGAAAGAAGAGATTGTATTAATGTTCTTCTAAATCGATCCATTTCATGAAAATAAATTGCTCTTAATGCGTAAAAATTAATCCTCATTATTTTCCTTTACCAATGTCACAAAAATCTTTTCAAGATTATTTTGCTCTGTTTTTAAATCTCTCATCCTCAAACCTGCATTTTTTAAATCTTGAAGCATCTTTGTGATACCTGTTCTCTCTGCATGTAAGTTATAGTTGTAAATTAATGAATAATTATCATTAGAGATTGATAGATTATATTCATCAAGTTCTGATGGAATTTTTTCGACTTTATCTTGTAATTCAATTGTTAATTTTTTATGACCCATCTTTTTTAATAAATCTATTTTATTATCAACAACAATGATTTCTCCTTGATTAATTACTGCAACTCGGTCCGCGATTGCCTCTGCTTCTTCAATATAGTGTGTTGTTAATATTATAGTTACTCCAGTTTTCCTTAATCCCTCTACAACTTTCCACATATCTTTTCTCAATTCTACATCTACGCCTGCCGTTGGTTCATCAAGAAATAATATCGAAGGTTCATGAGATAATGCTTTTGCTATCATTACACGTCTTTTCATTCCTCCTGAAAGCTGATTTAACCTTAAATCTTTTTTATCCCATAAACTAAAATCTTTTAGAACTTTTTCTATATGTTGGGGGTTTGGTTTTTTTCCGTATAAGCCTCTTGAATATGAAACATTGTTAAACACTGTTTCAAATTGTTCTAGTGAAATTTCTTGGGGGACCAGTCCTATTCTTGATCTTGTTTCTCTATAATCTTTTATAATATCAAAACCATCTACTGTAATTACTCCAGAAGTTGGTTTAACTATACCACATACAATACTTATCAGTGTAGTTTTGCCAGCTCCATTTGGTCCAAGCATAGCAATAATTTCACCTTGCTTTATATTTAAATTAACAGTTTTTAAAGCGCTAAATCCATTGTCGTATACCTTTGAAAGGCTATCAATTGTTATTAAATCTTTAGTCATTATCTGAGGTCTTAATTTGATATAGAGATGTTTTTAGTGACAAGCAATATTATATTTTTTTAATCTCCAATAATTGTATGGCCATGGAGTTAAAAATCCAACTAAAAGCATTATTGGTACTACCCACCAATTTAAAATAGCTCCACCTGTTAAAATTACATCTGTGAGGTTCATGGCTATTTCCATACTGACCATTGATATAAAGCTCATACCAAGCGCAGTCTTTAATGCTTTGGAAAAATCAAGTTTTTGTCTTAATAAAATTATAGTTTCTAAAATAATACTTGTAATCAAACCATTTATAATTGCTAAAGTCATGATGGCTAAAACAGGCCAGGGAATTCCTGTTATCTGAAAATACAATATAGTTCCAAAGTCACCAATTGCACAGCCTAGTAAACACCAAGCAGTATTTTTTGCGCTTCTTTTCCAAGTATGCTTGCATGACCAATTAAAATTAATTGCTTCTGAACTCATTGTTTGCTCATTTCTAAATGATATTCATAAATATCATCTTTCCAATAAGATTTAATGTACGAAAGAATGTTATCAATACCTTCATCACTTATTTTGTCACCAAAACCCATCATCTTGCCTTCATAATTTTTTATCAATTTAGCAAATCCATACTTTATCATTCTATGTAGTAACTCATCTGTATGATGCCAAGTATGACCAGTTCCATTTAAAGGGGGTGCTTTTCTATGCCCATCTTCATCTAAACCTTGCCAATTTGTAGCTCCAGCTAAATTTGCTTGGTGACAAGAAACACAATATTGATTGTATAATATCTTGCCACTTTTAATTGCTTCTAATGAATCTCTAGTTATGGGGTAGTGCGAATGAGAGAAAGCAGTATCTGCATAAAATAAAACAATAAAAATAAAAAAATACTTTTTCATTAGTGTGGAGCCCTATATCTGCTATGACAAGCTTTACAGCTCGACCACATATATTGTTTCAAAGCTGCTCTAAAATCATCTTGGTCTTCGATAATTGAAGCTAGCTTTATCATTTGATCAGATGATTTTTTCATTAGAGCATTAAATTCATCTTTTTCTTCCCAAATAATTGGTAAAGCCTCTGTTCCATGTCCCTCTTTTGTATTTTCTGGAAATAAATTTAGTAATTCTAAATAATTATCACTCATTCTAATCATCAGTTTTTTTGAGTCCTCAATTTCAACTTCGTTAAGTAAAATACTAATTCTTTTTGCTAGTTTATAATTTTGACTGAATAAAGATTTTCTTTTCTTTATAATGTCTTTTGCACTTTCTTCTGATAAAACATTAGAATTAAATGAAAAAGAAAGTACTACAATAAACATTATTTTGAAAATATTATTTATTTTTATAAAATAGCTCATGTCGAATAGTATAACATTACGATATAGTTGGTTAGCTAAATTTTTCCATTGGTTCACTTTGCTCCTTCTAATTGCTCAGATACCAATGGGGTTTATTTTAGTCAGATTGGATTTTTCGGATTTAAGAATAACTATAGAAAATGTGCACGTAATTGTTGGGATATTTATATTTTACATAACTCTATTTAGGTTAATTTATAAATTTTTTAGCAAGTCCCCAAAACTAATGCCTGAGGCATTCTTTGGACAAAACTTGATTGCGAAATTGAATCATTTCGCTCTTTATGTCGCACTTTTAACAATAACAACATCAGGAATTTTAAAAAAGCTATTTAATGGTGAAAAACTAAATTTTTTTATTTTTAAATTAAGGATTGAAGATAACTTTGATTTAGCAGATCAATTTTACAATGTTCACGTTATTTCAAATTATACATTAATAGTTTTAATCTCATTGCATATTTTTGCAGTTTTGTTTCATCAAATATTTTTGAAAGAAAACATCTTGAAAAGAATGACCAGATAATTAAATAGAGCTCATGAAAAAATATTTTGTCTTTCTTATTTTATTCTTGATACCAAATATCTCATTTGGTTTTGAAAAAACCACAAACTTTGATCTGAAAAAATTATTTGAAATTCAAAAATCAGGTAAAACAATTGTAATTAATTCTTGGAATGAATATTGTTCAACTTGCGCAGCACAAACAAAAGTTTTCGATCAAGCAATGAAAGACTTTAAGGATGTAGAATTTTTATTCTATGAGCAAACAGAACATGAAGATATTGCTAAAGCTTTAGGTGTAAATTATTGGACTACAATAGTAGTTTTTAAAGGTGAAAGTGAAGTAGCAAGAGAAATTGGTTTAACTGACAAAGACCAAATATATAATTTAATAAACAAAGGGATATAATTCCTTTTTACCTCCCCTTTCGAGGAGGTGAATTCAACAAAAAAGAGAGAAATAAATGAATGTTAAATTCAGGAATAATTTTTTAAATTATGACTGCTATATAGAATTAATTTTTTTTTTGTCAATTTATGAAAAAGCAAGAAAAATTAGGGATTTTAATTAAGCAATGCTTTTTGAGCTGGTAAATAATCATGACCAAATACATCAGCTACAGCTTTATGAGTAACACCTCCTTTAAATACATTTAATCCTGCTTGAAAATTTTGATCATCATTTAAAGCTTTTAAGTACCCATCTTTTGCAAGTTTAGATAAAAAAGGAAGAGTTGCTTTATTCAATGCAATTGTTGATGTTCTAGGAACACCACCGGGCATATTTGCAACACAATAATGAATTATATCATCTATTATAAAAGTTGGTTCTGCAAAAGTAGTCGGTTTACTGGTTTCAACACATCCTCCTTGATCAATTGCAACATCTACAATTACTGATCCCCTTTTCATTTTTTTTAACATATTCTTTGTAACTAATTTTGGTGCCTCAGCACCCGGTATCAAAACTCCACCTACTAACAAATCAGATTCAGAAATTAATTCTTCTAAATCAGTTTTATCACTTAAGTTGGGAATTATTTTGTCTCCAAATATTTGGGAAAGTTCGTTTAATCTTTTTTCAGATTTATCTACAATGTTAACCTTGGCTTTCATGCCTGTTGCAATTATAGCAGCATTTTCTCCTACTACTCCACCTCCAAGTATAACAACATTTCCAGGCTCTACGCCAGGTGCTCCTCCTAACAAAAGACCACGACCTTTTTGATTTTTTTCTAAACAATGTGCACCTGCTTGAACTGACATTCTTCCGGCTACTGCACTCATTGGTGCTAGCAAAGGAAGTCTTCCGTTGTTATCTGTGACTGTTTCATAAGCGATGCATATTGATTTGCTGTCTATTAAGCCTTGTGTCAGTTCCTTAGCTGCAGCAAGATGAAGATATGTAAAGACAACTTGATTTTCTCTTATCATTTTTACTTCACTAGATTGTGGCTCTTTAACTTTAACGATGATGTCAGAGTCGTTAAATATATCTTCAGCTGTATTAACTATTTTTGCTCCGCTTGATACGTAATGATCGTTTTCAAATCCTGCTTCAAAACCTCCGTTATTTTCAATTAAAACTTCATGGCCATTAGAGGTTAATGCCTTTACACTTTCGGGAGTGAGTCCAATTCTATTTTCTTGAGGCTTTATTTCTTTTGGAACCCCGATTTTCATAGAATTAAATTAATTTTTTTTGCTTTTTGAATAGTTTGTAATACCAGTTCTTAGTTTCTCGATTATTTCATCAATATGTTTTTTTTCACAGATAAACATTGGAGCAATAATTAAACAATCTCCTGTCGCTTTAAAGTTAACCCCTGCATCATAACAGTGTTTGAAACATGTAAATCCTGCTGCGCCAGGTTTTTTATGCATTTTAATATCAATACCACCCATCATTCCATAACCTCTTATGTTATCAACAACATCAATATCTTTTAAAGACATTAAACCTTCTTGGAAATATGGAGATAAATTTTTTGCTCTATTAAAGATATCATCTTTTTCAAAAATATCTTGAACCGCTAAGCCTGCAGCTACTGAGACAGGAATACCAGAGTAAGTGTAACCATGAAATAATTCTATTGTTCCTTTTGGAGATCCATCCATAACTGTGTCATAAATCTCTTCTTTACACGCAACTGCACCTAAAGGACTTATTCCATTTGTTGTAGCTTTAGCCATTGTTATAATATCAGGTGTAACTCCGTATTCTTGAGATGCAAAAGGCGAACCTGTTCTTCCCCAACCTGTAATAACTTCGTCAAAAACTAATAAAATACCATGCTTATCGCAAATTTCTCTTAGTCTTTGCAAATATCCTTTTGGTGGAACTAAAGTTCCTGTTGATCCAGCAATTGGTTCAACAATGCAAGCTGCTATATTTTCTGAGCCAAAATTTGTACAAATTCTCTCAAGGTCTTCTGCCATTTCCGCACCAGTTTCAGGTTGACCAGAAACAAATTTATGTTCTGGTAAATGTGTATGTCTCATATGAAGAACACCTGGCATCAAAACATTGGCAAATGTTTTCACGTTGTTAATCATTCCGCCAACAGAAGTAGCTCCGATATTCATTCCATGATAGCCTCTTTCTCTTCCAACAAACCTAAATCTATGTCCTTCACCTCTTGCTTTATGATATGCAACTGCAATTTTTATTGCAGTCTCAACAGCAGTAGATCCACAAATTGTATAAAAAATTCTATTTAAATTCCCTGGTGTATGTTTTGAAATTTTTGTTGCAAGTTCAAATGAACCTCCAAAACCTTGTTGAAATGGTTGAGCATAGTCTAATTTTTTTAATTGATTTGTAATTGCATTAATAATTTCTTCTCTTCCATGACCTAAAGGATTGCAAAATAATCCCGAGCTTGCATCTATCTGAGTTTGACCTTGATGATTTTTTAAATAAACACCTTTTGCTTCTACAATTAATCTTGGAGACTCTTTAAAATCTCTATTAGATGTAAATGGCATCCAATGTTCATTTAAAGAATTTGGTATTTGAGGTTTTTCTGAACTCATAATTATGTTTCGATTCATAGACTAATTATATAAATTAACCAGTAAATTTTAGTCATACTTGCTATGTTAAATGACCGCAACTATAGGTTGTAACTTATGACTTTTGAAGCCTGTGTAATTTATTCATCATTTACTTAAAAGAAAATTTAAACTTAAATATCGATAATTAAATTTAATTAACAGGAGATGAAATGAAAAAAATAGTTAGTTTCATTTTAGGAAGTTTATTTGCTCTAAACTTAACAATCACAGCAGCAAACTCTGCTGCGAACGAAGTTAGAGTTGCATACTTTCTAGAGTGGCCAAGTCCAAATTTAGAGGACATGCAAAAAAAGAATTTTGCTAAAGCTTTAGGAGTTCCAGTAAAATGGACAAACTTCACAAATGGTGGAGCAATGACAGATGCAATGTTAGCAGGAGATATTGATATTTCTTACTCACAAGGTTTAGTACCATTTATTAATGCTGTAAAATCAAATGCACCTATCAAATTAGTTGATATTGCAATGGAATACGGAATGGGTGGAACAACTTGTGTAACATCTAATGCATCAGGAATAACAAAAGCAAATGCAACTGAATTAGAAGGTAAAAAAGTTGCTGTTCCGTTAGGTACTATGGCTGAGTACGTTTTCGACGAAAGTATGAAAGTTGTCGGAGCTGACAGAAGCAAAATGGATATTATTCAAATGGATCCAGAAGAAGGTGCGGCTGCATTAGTAAGTGGAGATGTAGTGATGGCATGTTTATTTGGTGGTAATTCTATCAAAGCTGCGGTTGCTGTAGGATCAAGACTTTTAACAGTTCAAGAAGCAAGAGATGCAGGTATTTTAGGAATAGATATAACTTCTGTAACAGACAAGTTTATGAAGGAAAATCCTGGAATGTTGAGAACTTTTATTGAAGTAACTCATGAAGCAAATGAAAGATATAGAAATGGAAAAAGTGATATGAATTCTATGTCAAAAGCTTCAGAAATGAAAATTGCTGATATGAAAGACACTTTAAGTGGTTTCAAATTCTTAACTCCAGAAGAAACTAAAAAATCTATGGAAAGTGGAAACTTAGATGCATTCTTAAAAGGAATGGGAACTCCAGGTGGAGCAGTAGACACTAGTTTCTTACCTTTATAATCTAAAGATTAGAATAATTAAATAGGCGCCAATTTTATTGGTGCCTATTTTTTTAAGTAAATATTTTATATAAAGTCAACTAATGAGTGATTTAATATCTCAAAACTTAAACATGATTTTCAAAACTCCAAAAGGAGAGACTGTTCATGCTTTAAAAGATTTAAATTTCAAATTAAAAAAAGGAGAACTGTTAACTGTTCTTGGGCCCTCTGGTTGTGGAAAAACAACTTTATTAAATATTGCAGCTGGTTTCTTAAGACCAACATCTGGAAATATAACTTTGAATGGTAAAGAAATTGATGGACCTGGAGTTGAAAGAGGCATGGTTTTTCAACAAGGTGCATTATTCGAATGGTTGACTGTTGCAGAGAACGTAAACTTTGGTCTTAGAATGAAAAAAAAAGATCCTATAGAAACTTCGAAAAAAGTTGATGAGTGGCTGGAGATTGTTGGCTTAAAAGGATTTGGAAATACCCCAACATATCAATTATCTGGAGGAATGCAGCAAAGAGTAGCTCTTGCAAGATGTTTAATCAATGATCCTGATTTGATTTTAATGGATGAGCCTTTAGGTGCTCTTGATGCTTTAACAAGAGAAAAAATGCAATCTTTAGTTTTGAAAATTTGGAAAGAAACTGGAAAAACAATTATTTTAATTACGCACTCGGTTGAGGAAGCACTACTGCTTGGCGAAAGGTTGTATGTAATGGCACCAAGACCAGGTAGGATACATAAAGAATATAATCTTCCATTTGCAGAGATGGGATTAAAAGAAGATTTAAGAGAAATAAAAAAAAATAAAGATTTTTCATCAAAAAGAGAAGAAATTTTATCCATGATTTGGAACATGGAGGAAGAAATTATGGGAAAAGAAAATTAAATGTTTACTCAAATAATAACAATATTAATTCTCGTATCAATTATTGGGTGCATACTTTATGGAAGACGTTTAATAAAAACTGAAAAAGTTGATGCAGTTTTTGGAAATCCAGAAAGAGCAAAAGGTGGAACTCATTGGATAATTGTCGGAAGTAGTGCAATATTGTTAGTTTGGCTTTATTATTCTTGGGATATTGCAAAAGGATTTTATCCAAAATCAGCAAATGAATTATGTCAGGTCGCAAAAATAAATGAGTCTTTATTAGGATTAAAATATCAATTTCCAATTGAAGAAAGAGAATTCAAAAGTACTTCAATAATAAAAATAGAAAATAAAAATCTTAAAAAAATAAGTTTAGAAATTCAAAATTCGCCAGATTTAAGCAACATACAGAAAACTGCATTAGTTGTTTTTATTAATAAAACAAACAAATTAATTCCATTACTTACTAACGATAATCTAATGGAGATTAACACAAAAATTAAAATAGATGAGATGACTGATGAAATTAGATTATTAAGTACTAATTTTCAAAAGGAAGATTATCCATTTGAAACACCAGAGCAAAAAAATGAAAGACAAAAAGCAATTGCTGAGCAAGGAAGCTGGGGCATAGTAACTGTAAGTGCCGGAACAGGATCAATAGAAAATACTATTGAAGTGCCTTTAGTGCCTGAAACAGATAGAGGGTTGAAATTTCACGCTGCAGCTGAACAATTAAAAAAAATTAATGATAAATTTTTTAAATTAAGAAACCATAATCCTCAATTCAAAAATGCAATAAAAGAACTTAAATCAGAGATAAAATTATATAGAAAAAATTTAGATGACACTGAGGAAGTGGCATCTACTTACGCAAAAAACATTGTAAAAATTGCAAGAAGAATTGAATTTGCAAGTATTTATCCACCAAATGCTCTTAATGAAATGCAAAATGCAATTATTGAATTTGATAATCTTCAAAAAACTGAGCAGGGAGGTTTAAGATTAATTGACATTCTTTTATTCCCTGCTGGAACTATAGTTGCAAGTGGTCCTAGTTGTTCTGAGCAAGGTTCAGGTAGATGGTTACCAAAACCCTCCGATACACTTAATAAATTTATTTTAATGTCTAAGCCAAGTGTAGGTTACAAAAATATCCCACTTCTTTGGATTGATATGATGGATGTAAGCCAGATAATTGGCTTTATATTGCCGGATTGGATAGCCGATGTTTTGCCTGGAGAATATCCGGTTCACACTAAAGACGGTGTGGTTAAGCAAAATTTTAAAGGTAAAGTTTTAAAAATTGTTACTGGTGATTTTAAATTATTTAAAATCCCTGTTCCTTATGGTCATATTTGGGATTCATTTTTAAGAGTTTTTCTTGGATTAGTTTTTGGAATATTGATTGGTGTACCATTAGGACTTTTCATGGGCTTAAATAGATTTGCTAAAGGTTTCTTTGATCCATTAATTGAACTTTATAGACCAGTACCTCCTCTTGCGTGGGCTCCTTTAATAATCTCGGTTTTAGGGATTGATAATACAGGAAAAGTATTTTTATTATTTATGGTTTCATTATCTATAATGATTATTTCAGCAAGAGCTGGAGCATCAGGTACACAGTTATCTAAAATACATGCAGCACATTCTCTTGGTGCTTCTAAAAGACAAATACTTAGATATGTTATTTTTCCGAATTCTTTACCTGAAATTTTAACAGGTATTAGAGTAGCTGTTGGTATGTGCTGGGGCACTTTAGTTGCAGCAGAATTTTTAGCAGGCACAACTGGAATTGGATTTGTTGAAAATGTTGCCAAAAAGTATTTTCAATATGAAGTAATTTGGATCACAATTTTTATAATGGGTATGTTGGGTCTTCTTTTTGATGTAACTTTGAGAAAAATTATAGATAAGACGATACCTTGGAGAGGCAAAGGTTAATCCTTAATCGTCGAGTAAACGTAATTCTTTTTCGTCGAAATTTAAGTAAACGTTTTCTCCAACATTAAATATTTCATTTGTATCGCTAGAAACTACGTAAATCTTACCGACTTTTGAATTAACTATATATTGATAACTATTTCCAACGAATGACGCATTATTAACAGATGCATGTATTGAGTTTTCTTCAGGACTTTTTGAAATAGTTATTTTTTCTGGTCTTAAAGAGACGGAAACTGAACTTTCTAATTTTTGATCACTCTCTATATTAATTTTCATTTCTGCTAATTGAATCTCGTAAATATTATTATTTTGATTTATGATTTCAGCTTTAACAACATTTGCGTCTCCTATGAAGTTGGCTACAAATTTAGTTTTAGGAAAGTTATACAATTCTTTTGGGCTACCTTGTTGAGCAATAATAGCATTGTTCATTACAATTACTTTGTCAGAAATTGCTAATGCTTCCTCTTGATCATGAGTTACATAAATTGTAGTTACTCCAAGTTTTTGTTGAATTTCTCTAATATCCTCTCTTACTTGTCTTCTTAATTTTGCATCTAAATTAGATAAAGGCTCGTCAAAGAGTAGAACCTTTGGTTTTAGCACAATTGCTCTTGCAACAGCTACTCTTTGTTGTTGACCTCCAGATAACTCTGAGGGCATCCTATTTTCATAACCTTCTAAATTAACTAACTTAAGAGTTTCTAACGACTTTTCTGTAAATTCTTCTTTTGGAACATTTATCATCTTCAAACCATAAGATACATTTTCAAGCACACTCATATGTGGGAACAAAGCATAAGATTGGAATACCATAGATACATCTCTATCTGTTGCTGGTAATAATGTTACATCTTCATTTTCTACTAATATTCTGCCACTGGTAGCTCTTTCTAAACCAGCAATAATTCTTAAAGAAGTAGTTTTTCCACATCCAGAGGGACCTAATAATGTAGTCAGTGTTCCTGCTTCAAAAGTACAACTCACATTATCTACTGCTACAGTCTCATTAAATTTTTTTGTAATATTTTCAAATTTTACTTCTGCTTTTTTCATTATCCAAAATTTCCTTGTAATATTCCTGCTGTTTCTTCTCTTCTTCCTAATTTTCGTTTACCTATTATTAATTGCATTAATGTTATTGTAAATAACATAACAACAATTAATGCAGATGAGTAAACAATTGCTAGACCATAATCATTGTTTTCTAATCTTCCTAATATATATGAGACAGCTAAATCATAATTAGCACTAACAAGGAATATAACAGCACTAATTGCCGTCATTGCTCTAACAAAACTAAAAACTAAAGAAGCAGTAATTGCAGGTTTAAGCAATGGAAGAATTACATTCCTAAAAGTTTGAGAACTAGATGCATTTAATGTTGATGATGCTTCATCTAAATGAGGATCTAATTGATTCATTGAAGCTATACCTGCCCTAACCCCAACCGGCATATTTCTAAATACAAAAG
The DNA here is from genome assembly GCA_902541285.1 of uncultured Pelagibacteraceae bacterium. Classification (GTDB taxonomy): domain Bacteria; phylum Pseudomonadota; class Alphaproteobacteria; order Pelagibacterales; family Pelagibacteraceae; genus Pelagibacter. Next base: position 3,401 of record CACBQD010000004.1, on the reverse strand, counting down.
CGATTACCAAAATAATTCCTGTTCCTGTAAGTTCAAGTGGCGGAACATTAAACGCAAAAACGTAACTTACACCAATAACACTTCCAGGTATTGCAAAACTTAACATTGTGCCAAATTCAAAAGCATTTTTTCCTTTAAACTTATGTCTTGTAAGAAGATATGCTGTTAAAATACCTATTGCAGCAGTAGGAAATGATGAAATTAATGCTATCGCAAAAGTAGTGTTAAAAGAATTCCACGCGGTACCAGTCCATAAAATTCCTCTTTCTTTAACCCATTCAACACTAAATGCTTCAACATAGTGTCTTAACGTAAAACTGTGATCGACACCCCACATCTCTACAAATCCACCAAACATAATCATTATATAAATTATAAATGTAAGGAGTGCCCAAGGTAGAACAGTTGAGTAAATTATCCACTTAGTATTATTTGGTAATTCAGGATGAACTCCACTATCCCCTTTGCCAGAAATTGAAATATAGGATTTTTTTCCCAACCATTGGTTCTGAAGATAAAATACTACCAGAACAACGGTTAATAAAATCATTGCTAATATTGCAGCTTTTGTTTCATCGTACTGTGCACCCACAATTGCAAAGAATATTTCTGTAGATAAAACATCATATTCGGCACCTAACACTAGTGGATTTCCAAAATCAGCTAAGCTTTCAATAAAGCCAAGCAAAAATGCATTCGCAATTCCAGGTCTCATTAAAGGCAATGTAACAGTTTTAAAAACTTGCCATTTTGAAGCTCTCAATGTTTGTGAAGCCTCTTCCATTGCAGGACTTACACTTTCAACAACTCCTATTAAAACTAAAAAAGCAATAGGTGTAAAAGCAAGAGTTTGTGCAAACCATATTCCTGGTAAACCATAAATCCATCTCGAGGGCTCAATCTCAAATGCCCATTCAAGAAAAGAACTTACAACTCCCGTTCTACCGAATAATATTATTATTGCTAAACCGATTACAAATGGAGGTGTTATGATTGGTAAAACAGATAAAATTCTAATCGTTTTTTTAAATTTAAAACTTGTTCTTGCAATTAATAAAGCAAAACCTAAACCCAAAATTGTTGAAGAGAAAGCTGTAAGTGTTCCCATAGTAACAGTGTTCCAAAAAACACCACATGCATAATCACTATACAAACAATCAAGACCCCAAATTCCTTTATTAAATATTTTGGTTGAAAAATTACTGATTTCATATCCACCCTCTGTGCCTTTAAAGGCAACAGCAAACATTCTAAAAATAGGAAAAAAAACAAAAGTTGAAACTAAAATAATTATGCTTCCTATACTTCCTACAATAAAATTGTCTCCATTCAACCACCCTCGTGAGGATAGCCCGTGTGTAATATAAAAAATAAATGTAGAGCATAAAAGAACTGCACCAGACCCTACTCCAAATTGATTTTCTACATCGCCAAAAATCGATTGAAAGATTTCAAAATTCCACCCTCTTATACCAATTGAAAACCCCTGAAGAATAAAATAAAAAATTCCAAACAATCCTGAGTACAAGAAAATTTTGGAATAAATGGGATTACTCTGATTTAATTTTAAGGTTGATAATGGAAAAAATAAAGGAACAACTAAAGGAAGAAGCCAATATTTTTTATTTATAAATACCTGTGGTAATACAGAACCGTAATCTTCTAAAGAATATTCTAATATCCAGTTTATTGAGAAAAACCCGTCACCTGTTACATACCATGGAAATATTAGGAAACCCAATACTCCGATGAGCATCCAACAGATAACGAGCCCTCTCATTATAATTCCTTATCTAGGAATTACAGAAACATCGTTATCCCATTTGGATAACAAACTCGCTCTAGTACTTTTATCTCCATAAACTTTAAAATTATAATCAATTAAGTTTATTGTTGATAAGTCTGGAGCATCAGGATCAGCTTTTGCTTTAGTATTAGATGGCACTTGCAAAGATTTTCCTGAAGTGAAGACCATAGTTTGAATAGCGGGACTTAAAGCCCAGTCATAAAACTTTTTAGCTTCCTTCATATTTCTTGCACCTGCAATAATACTCATAGATCCAACTTCATAACCAGTTCCTTCAGCTGGAGAGACAGTAACAACCGGCAAACCTTTTTTTGTTTGTTTCACACCATCATGTTGAAAACAAATACCGATTAAGTTTTCACCTCTACCAGTTGCCTTAATTGGTGCAGAACCAGATTTAGTATATGTATTTATGTTTGCATGAAGTTTTTTCATGTAATCCCAACCTTTATCTTCTCCAAATATTTGAAGAATAGTGGCTAAGGTAGTGTAAGCAGTTCCAGATGAGTTTGGATTTGCTACTTGTATTTCACCTTTATATATTGGTTTTGTTAAATCCATCCATGATTTTGGAGCTGGAAGACCTTTTTTTGCTAAAAGATCTTTGTTGTATCCAAAACCTAATGCACCAACATAAATTCCTACTGATTTAAAATCAGCATTTTTTGCTTGGTTCTGAGCTGCAGGTAATAAATCATTAAAATGAACAGATTTATATTTCTCAGTTAAATTTTCTTGTGCTGCAGTTAAATGTGGATCACCTGTTCCACCAAACCAAACATCTCCTTTTGGATTTGATGCTTCTGCTTTTATTTTTGCAAAAGTTTCACCACTACTTGCTCTTGTCATAGCAACTTTTGTTCCAGTTTCTTTTTCATAAGCTTGTTCAAGCATTTCACAAACGTCTATTTCAACACTGCAATATAATGTTAGTTTTGCAGCTGAAGCTTTATTTGTGATTCCGAAAAGTGTTAATGAAAGAACTAGAGCCATTGAAGCTACTTTAAGTATATTTTTCATATATCCCTCACTTTTTTATTAATTAATGATAATAAATTTAAACTACTAATGTTAATCTTTTGTTACTTCAAATTTAAAGATAATTTTAATAAATAAAAAAAATATTCAATTTATAGTTTAATTTTCAAATCAATTATGTTTACATAAATTATGAATGAAAAAGAGCTTAAAAATTTAATTATTAAAATTTTTACTAATTTTAAATTAAGTAGAAAACACTCTATAGTTTGCGCAAATGCAATTATGAATGCAGAGCTTGTAGGTGCGCCTTCACATGGATTGTCTCGTTTAAAAATGTATTGTGAAAGAATCTCAAAAAAAGTCATTAATCCGAGACCTAAAATAACTGTAAAAAATATATCAAAATCTATATCAATAATTGATGCTGATAATTCTATTGGTTTTGTTGCAGCAGATGAGGCTATTAAAAAAACTATTCAAAATGCAAAAAAAACAGGGATTGGGTTAGTTGCTGTAAAAAACAGCGGACATTATGGACTATCAGGGTATTACGTTGAGCAAGCGGTTAAAAAAAATTTAATAACATTCGCATTTACAAATGCTCCTCCAGCTA
>CACBQD010000003.1 GCA_902541285.1 uncultured Pelagibacteraceae bacterium | reverse complement strand
ATCTGTAAGCTTTATCTTTCATACCTTTTTTTCTACCATGTTCAGCACTAATTGCTGATTTGTGTAACATTTTACAAATAGCGTTTCCTGTCTGAAAATAAACTCCAGTTGGTCCTCCTGTGCCTATTGTAAAAAACTCTGCTGATTTTGCTATTGATCCGAATGAAAATATAGCAGCAAAAATAATCAGAGAGCTTGATATTGTTGATAATATTTTTTTCATATACCCTCTCTAAAGTTTTAAAACCGAATCTAACTATTTATTACTACGAGTGTCTAGTAAATTCAGTTAATATAAGTACTGTTAATTAAGGAATTTTTTAACTGATTATTATTTTTCAACCCAAGATTTTAATTTATTTACTCCTTCTACAACCTTAGGGGCGTACAATTTTATTAACTCATCATTAATATCAGTTTTTTCATTAATATTTTTCATAAATATATCGCCGTCAAAATCTGTAAAACTTAGACGAACAATCATCCTTTTTTCATCAAATCCAAAGTCACTTCCTGGAAGTAAAGCAATATTTAAATTAGTTAAAATTTCATCACACATGATTGAAGAATTATTATATTTCTTGTTCAAAAATTCAGGCATCAAATAAAAGCCACCCATGGGTTTGTTCATAATAATATTATTAGATTTTAAATTTCTATATACGTATTCTCCAATAGCTTTAAGAATTTTTTTTGATTTTAAGATATATTCATCATGGTTAGCATTAAAAGCAGATATTGCAGCAAACTGTATTGGTGAACTTACGGCGGAAAATGTTTCACTTGCTAAAACTTTCATAGATTTAAGTAATTCAATTTTTTTCTTTGGTATTATAAAGTACCCAAGTCTCCATCCTCCAGCGCCACACCATTTACTAAGTCCGTTACTTATTACTACATTATCAAGGCAGTGTTCGAAAATAGAAATATAATTTTCATCAAATGTTAATTCAGAATAAATTTCATCTGATAAAACTAAAATATTATACTTTTTTACTATTAAAGAAATTTCTTTTAAATTTTCGCATACTTGTCCTGATGGATTATTTGGAGAATTAAGAAATAAAAGATATTTTTTATCTGGTTTTTTCAAAATAATTTTTTCTATTTCTTGAGCTTTAGGAAACCAATTATTTTCAGCAGATGTTTGTATCCAATTATAGTTATTTTTAGCTATTATTGATTGTGGCTTGTAAGATACCCAACTTGGAGCTGGCAATAAAACTTCGCCTTCAAATGCTAAATGCATCAAGAACATAAGCTCTTTGGTACCAGGACCTATTATGACTTGATCTGAGTCAAAATTATAATTTTTCTTTTTTGACTCATATTTTGCAATCGATTCTCTTAATTTATCTAATCCTTGAATAGGTAAATAACTTTTCTGATGAGCATTTTTTTTTAATTCTTCAACAATAGTAATTGGAACTGGAAATGGTGATTGTCCAAATCCAAACTTAATAATATTTTTTCCTTCAATTTCAATAACTTTTGATTTTTCATTTATTTTTAGTGTTGCTGATAAACTTAAGTTTTTGATTGTATCTTTGATCATTACGATTTTAATTCAATAAGATTTTTATATTCATTTAAAGCAGATGGATTGGATAATGCTTCAATATTATTTATTTTGTTGCCGTCTATTATATTTTTAACAGCTACCTCTACAATTTTACCATTCTTAGTTCTGGGAATATCATTTACTGCAATTATTTTAGCAGGTACATGTCTCGGAGAAGCCTCATATCTAATTGTTGTTTTTAATTTAGAAATTAATTTTTCATCTAATCTATTATTTTTTGATAATATTACAAAAAGTATTATTCTTACATCATTATCCCAAGATTGACCTACTACGATAGACTCTTTTACTTCTTTAAATTTTTCTACAACAGAATAAATTTCAGCTGTGCCAAGTCTAACACCGCCTGGGTTTAATGTTGCATCAGATCTTCCATAAATAATATAAGACCCGTTATTTTTTCTCTCGGCATAATCTCCATGATGCCAAATATTTTTAAATTTTGAAAAATAAGCTTTTTTATATTTAACTTTTCCAGGATCATTCCAAAATTTTAAAGGCATTGATGGAAAAGGGTTTCTGCAAACTAATTCTCCTTTTTTATTTAAAATTGATTTGCCTTTTTCAGAAAACACTGCTGTATCCATGCCAAGACCATTGTTTTGTATTTCGCCAATGTTTACAGATGTATAAATGTTTCCATTTACAAAACAGGAGACAATATCTGTTCCTCCAGAAATAGATGCTAAATGAACATTTTTTTTTATATTTCTGTAAACAAATTCAAAACCATCTTTAGAAAGTGGAGATCCTGTAGAACAAATTGTTTTTAAAAACTTGAGTTTTATTTTTTCTTTTACATTAACATTCTGTTTAATAAGTTGATCAATATATTTCGCACTTATACCAAATAGAGTAACTTTCTCCTTGTTTGCAATTTTTAACAATAACTCTGGAGATTTATACATAGGAAAACCATCAAATAGCAATATTGATGCTTTAGATGCTAGGGCTGTAACAAGCCAATTCCACATCATCCATCCACAAGTTGTAAAGTAAAATACATTATCATTTGGTTTTATATTGCAATGTAATTGATGCTCTTTCAAATGTTGCAATAAAACACCACCAGATCTATGGCAAATACATTTTGGTTTACCTGTAGTGCCGCTTGAGTATAAAATTGCTAATTCGTGATCAAAATCATATTTTTTTAATTTATTTCTGCCTATTTGAAGTTTTTTAATCTCAGTGAAATTATAAATTTTTATATTTTTAATTTTATTAAATTTTCTTAATTTTTTTCCGGGGTAATTTAAAATTAATACTGATTTTATACTTTTTATTTTTTTTAATATTTTAGGCAATCTCTCAATAATATTTATTTCCTTGCCGTTATAATAATATTTGTCAGTAATAACTAGTAATTTAGGTTTAATTTGGGAAAAACGTTCGATAACACCAGGTACACCAAAATCAGGTGAGCACGAGCTCCAGATTGATCCTATAGCGCTAGCACCTAAAAAACACTCAACTGTTTCTATCTGATTTGGAGTATATGCTGCTATTCTGTCCTTTTCAGAAATATTTATTTTTTTGTAAAATGTAATTATTTTTTTTACATCAATATTAAGCTCTTTCCAGGATTTTTGTTCTCTGTAACCATTTTCACTAACAAATGTGATGGCTTTTTGATTGGAATTTTTAGCTAAAAGATTTTCTGCAAAATTTAATTTTGAATTAACAAAAAACTTACTGTTAATAAGATTCTTTGTTAGTTTGAATTTATTAGTTTTTACACCTACAACTTCAAAATATTCCCAGATTGAATTCCAAAAATCTTTTGGTTTTTTTATACTCCAATTTAGTAACTTTTTATAATTTCCAGAAAAATTGTATTTATAATTCTTTGAAACAAATTTCTCATATTTAAATAAATTCGAATTTTTTATAAGTGCTTTTGAAGGTTCCCAAAGTTTTTTTGCCATTAAAAATTTATATTTATATTGTAAAAATTATGCTAACCTTAGATCATAAAAATTGAAAATGAGAACTTTTTCCTATCTGATTCGGACTAGTTTTAGTCTATTTTTGTTCTTTTTGAGTAACAAAATATAGTAGGCCAAAAAAAAGATCATACTAAAAGTTGATATGTCAAAAAATAAGATAACTGCAGTTCTTGGCCCTACAAATACTGGTAAGACCTTTTTAGCAATAGAGACAATGCTTTCTTTTGACACTGGAATGATAGGATTTCCCCTAAGACTTCTAGCGAGAGAAGTTTACGACAAAATAATACAAAAAGTAGATGCTTCCAAGGTAGCTCTTATTACAGGGGAAGAAAAAATTATACCACTTAATGCTAAGTATTTTTTATGTACTGTAGAGTCAATGCCTGTTGATAAGGTTTTAGATTTCGTTGGTATTGATGAAATTCAAATGTGCACTGATCATGAGCGAGGTCATATTTTTACAGATAGATTATTAAATCTTAGAGGTGAAAAATTAACTATGTTAATGGGTTCGAATACTATCAAAAATATTATTCAAAAACTTGATGAAGATGTTGAATTTATAAATAAACAAAGATTATCAAAGCTTTCATTTGGAGGGCATAAAAAAATTTCAAGAATTCAACGAAAAAGTGCAATAATTGCTTTTTCAACAGAAGAAGTTTATGCGATTGCAGAATTATTAAGAAGACAAAAAGGTGGTGTCGCAATTGTGATGGGATCTCTCAGTCCTAAAACTAGAAATGCTCAAGTAAATTTATATCAATCGGGAGACGTCGATTATCTAGTTGCTACTGATGCTATTGGAATGGGAATAAATATGGATTTAGATCATGTTTACTTCTCAAACCTGAAAAAATTCGATGGAAAAAAAATAAGAAGACTTAAAATATCAGAAATTGGACAAATTTCAGGAAGAGCAGGTCGATATTTAAATGATGGGAGTTTTGGTATTACAGGAGATTGCGGTGAAATTAACCCAGAAGAGATTGAATTTTTAGAAAATCATAATTTTCCAGAAATACAAAATATATTTTGGAGAAATTCCAACTTAAAATTCAATAACAAAGAAAATCTACTAAAATCATTAGAGGAAAAACCAGATAAAGATTGGTTAAGGAGAGTTGGAGAATGTGAAGATGAAAAGGTTTTAAAATATTTTTTAAAAGAAAATAATAGTTCGATAGAAAATAATTCAAACATTTTAAAAATTCTTTGGGAATGCTGTCAAATACCTGATTTTGTCAAGAAAACTTATGGTCATCATTTAGAAGTTGTTGGCAAGGTATTTAATTTTTTAATAAGTGAAGAGAAAAAAGTACCAAATTATTATATGAAAAAACAGCTTTCTATGCTTGATAAACTAGAAGGAAATGTAGATTCGATTTCAAATAGAATATCTAATGTTAGAACTTGGTCATATGTTTCGAACAAATCTAATTGGGTTGAGAACCAGGATTATTGGATTGAAAGAACTAAAAACTTAGAAGATAAATTATCTGATAGACTTCACGACGAATTAATAAAAACATTTATAGATAAAAGAGCCAGTGTTTTAGCAAAAGGCTTGAAGCAAGATATCGAATTAAAAACCGAGATTATTGAAAAAGAAAAAGTATTAATTAATGGACAATATATTGGAATTTTAAAAGGTTTAAAATTGCAATTAGATTTAAAAGTAGATGCCTTAGATGCTGATATTAAATCATTAAAAAAAGCTGCTAGGCAGAATGTAGGTCCAGAAATAATTAATAGAATACAACAAATAATAGATACTGGACTTATAGAGTTAAAAGATGATTTTAAAATTTATTGGAGAAGTGATCCTATAGCGAAACTAATACCTGGATCTGATTACCTTAATCCAAAAATAGATTTAATAATTGATGATATGATAGAGAATAACGAAAGAAATAATTTAAATGATTATCTAAATCAATGGATTTTAAAAAAAATTGAAACTGAACTAAATAGCTTAATTGAGTTAAAAAATATTAAGGAGGAAAACCCTGAACTTAGAGCTTTAGCTTACAGACTTTACGAAAATAACGGTGTCATAAAAAGATCAAATATCTCCGAGTACTTAAAAAAATCAATCAAGATGATAGGAAAAAATTAAGAAAACTGGGAGTTAAGTTTGGTAGATACCATATATTTCTATATAAGTTATTCAAACCAAATTCTGTGTCTTTAAGAATGTTATTATGGAAAAATTATAATAATGAATATTTAAATTTATCACCACCAACTTTTGGATTAAACTTTTTGAATAATATGAAATCTGCAAATAAAGACTTTATGTTACTTTGTGGCTTTGAAAAATTTGATGATGTATACGTAAGAATAGATATACTTGAAAGATTATTCTTATTGATATTTAATTCTGAAAAAGATGAAAAAAAAGAGGTAAAAGTTATACCTGAGATGTTAAATTTATTAGGTTGTTCAAAAGAAAATTTTAGGAAACTTCTAAAAAAAATGAATTATAAAATTTATGAGAAAGAAAATGAGTTCTATATTAAATATATTCCATTAAAAAAGAAAATTTTTAAAAAACATGACAAAAAGGACTATTCTAATAATCCTTTTAGTGTATTAAACGAATTAAACTTGAAATAATGTTTAGCTTATTTAAAAAAGAAAAAGAAAATACAAACGATAAGAAACATTTATCTTTAACTAGTGTTGCCGCTCTTCTTATCCACTCAGCTAAAATAGATCAAGTTTTTACTGAAAAAGAGAAAGATATAATTAAAAAAGCATTAATTGAAATGGGTGCTGATGAAAATAATTTAGATGAGATTATAAAAGATGCAGAAGTAAAAGAACAAGACTCAAATCAAATTTTAGAATTTACTAAAGAAGTAAAAAATAAAAATATTGATGAAAAAAAGATAGTTATAGAAGCATTGTGGAATATTATTTATTCGGACGAAAATGCGGATATTTATGAAACCAATCTTATGAGGCGATTGTCAGGCTTATTGTATCTTGATCCAAAAATAGTAGGAGATATAAAAGAAAAAATTAAATTAAAACAATGACATATTTGGTCAATGACAAATGTATTAAGTGTAAACATACAACATGCGTAGATGTGTGTCCTGTTGATTGTTTTTACGAAGGTAAAAATATGCTTGTAATTAAACCTGATGAGTGTATAGATTGTGGCGTTTGTGAACCTGAGTGTCCAATAGATGCTATAGTTTCAGACACTGTTGCAGGAAGCGAGAAATGGCTAGAAGTTAATAAAAAGTATTCAGAGATATGGCCAAATATTTCTGAAGTAAAAGATCCAATGCCGGATCACGAAAAATATAAAAATGAAGAAAATAAGTTTGATAAATACTTTGAAGAAAACATTTAAAACTAAGAAAGTAAGTAAGAAAAAAAATGTTAAATCTTTAATTAAAAATAAAAAGCCAAAAACATTATCTAAAACAAAAAAAACAAAAATAGTAAAAAAGATAAACAAAGTTAAAAATCAAAAAAAGACAAATAGTCCAATTAAATCTAAACAATTAAAAATTGATAAAAAAAATATTGCAGAACCCAACGAAAATTTACTAAGAATTTCAAAAAATAATGAGCAAAAACCTGAAATAAAAAAAGTAAAAAAACAGGATACAGAGAAGAAAGAATATAAAGTAAAAGACTTCGTTGTTTATCCAAAACATGGAGTTGGTCAAATAACCGAATTTAAGAAGATGAATATTGGAGGAATTGATATAGAGACTTACATTTTAAAATTTGAAAAAGATAAAGCAAGCGGCATGGTGCCAGTTAATAAACAATCTCACTTAAGACCATTGGCTACTATTAATCAGGTAAACAAATGCATCAGTATATTAAAAAGTAAGCCAAAAATTAAAAGAAGTATGTGGAGCAGAAGAGCACAAGAATACGAAGCAAAAATTTCCTCAGGGAAGATTTATGAATTGGCTGAAGTTGTAAGGGACTTAAATAAAGGTGATGATTTAATGGTTGATCAATCTTATAGTGAAAGACAACTTTTTGAAAAAGCTTATGATAGAATACTCACAGAGTTTCAAATAGTTTTAAATATGAACTTGGAAGATACCCAAAAGAAACTTGATAAAGCTTTAAAAAGAAACTTAGAAAAACAAGTTCAAAAAATAGATAGTAAACCTGCAGAGGAAGTAATATCGGAAGAGGCAGCTAAATAAAAAAAACGCTCCCCACGCAAGCGCCATGAGAAGCGTTTGTTAAAAAGAATACTAAACTATTTTCTTCTTTTCTTTTTAGCTTTTTTCTTAGCTTTTTTCTTAGTTTTCTTTTTAGCAGCTTTTTTTCTTCTTTTAGCCATCTTTAGCTCCCTTTTTTAATTACGAATCTTTTTGATTCGTTTAATTATCTTTTTGTAATTTTTTTGAATAGTTATGTCAATTATATTATTTTTTGTATTTTTTTAATTTTTTTTTTTAAAAAATAATAAAATTAATAATTAAAAAAAGTTAAGTAAAATAGCGATTATTAAACAAATTTTTTCAATTAATTATAAAGATTTTCAAAATTATTTTTATATTTTTTTATAATTTTATATCTTTTTAACTTTAATGTTGGTGTTAACATTCCATTTTCAATTGAAAATTTTTCTTTTATTAGAAAAAACTTTTTTATATTTTCTATTTTTGAAAGATTTTTATTTAAATTATTTATTGCAATTTGAATTTCTTCGTTTGTAATATTAGTATATTCATCATTTAAAACTAATAAGGCTACTAAATATGGTCTATTATCACCATACACTACTGCTTGATCAATAAATTCTAAATTTACTAATTCATTTTCAATTTTTAACGGAGAAATATTATCTCCTCCAGGAGTGATAAGAATATCCTTTTTCCTATCAGTAATCTTTAAAAAATTATTTTCAAATACTCCAATATCTCCCGTGTGAAGCCAGCCATTTATTAAAACTTTTTCGGTTTCTTTTTGATTATTCCAATAACCCAACATTACATTTTCACCTTTGACTAGTATCTCACCATCTTTAGCTATTTTTACCTCATTTCCACTAAATGGTGGACCGACCGTATCTATTCTTATGTCATCAATTGGATTACAGCTTACCACCGGAGAAGTTTCTGTTAAGCCATAACCTTGTAATGTTGGTAAACCAATAGCATTAAGAAAATATCCAACTTCTTTATCTAATGCACCTCCTCCAGAAACAAATGTTTTAAGTGATCCACCAAATTGTGATTTTATTTTTTTTCTTACTAATTTCTCTAAGATTCTATCTTGTATTTTTTCAAAAATAGTTAAATTTTCTTTTTTTATTTTTTTTAGACCTAATTCTAACATTTTAAATATTAAGTTTTTTTTTAATCCTGTAGCTTTTTTAAAACTTGCATTAATTTTTTGATAAAGATTTTGATAAAATCTTGGTACAGCTGTCATAATCTCTGGTGAACAATCACCCATATTTTTAACCAATTTATCGATGCTCTCTGCGTAAAAAATTCTAGCTGCTACAGTAATTTGTACAAATTGAACAGTGTGCTCGTAAGAATGTGATAGTGGAAGCCATGTAAGGAACCTGGGCTGTTCTTTAGACAATAACGGTTTTAAAATATCTATTGCGCCCTCACAATTATTTAAGATGCCTCCATGACTTAAAATTACTCCTTTAGGATTTCCTTGAGTACCTGATGTATAAATTATGCAAGACGGATCTTTTCTTGAGGCCAATGATTTATGAATTGGTATATTTTTTTTATTATTTTGAATTAAATCTTTTAAATTAATATATTCAATTTCTATATTTGTTAATTTTTCAAAAGAAAAAATTTTTTTTATGAATTTTTTATCCTTAATAATATTTTTCAATTTATTAAATTGTTCGTTATTTGAAACAAAAATTACACTTGGAGTGCAATCATTAAGAATGTAATTGTAGTCATTTTCTGCATAAGTTGTGTAAGCTGGAACAGTTATCCCATCTGATAACATTATAGATAAGTCTGTAATAAACCATTCAGGTCTATTTTCAGAAATTAATAAACACCTATCACCTTTTGATATTACTTTTCTTAATTCATTAGAAACTAAACTAATAAAATCATATGTTTCTTGCCACGAATAATTTTTTCTTTTATCACCTAAAGTTGACAATAATATTTTGTCTTTGTTAGTTTGTTGATTAAATTGAACAAAAAACAATTCAGTTAGATTATTAATTTGTTTCAAGTTCATATATTTTTTGGTGGGCAAAGAGAGAATCGAACTCTCACAGTATTGCTACTATTGGATTTTGAGTCCAACGCGTCTACCAGTTCCGCCATTCGCCCATTTATTTTAAGTTTCATAGAATATAAATAATAGTATTAAAACACTATTTATATTAAAAGAAAATATGTTTAAGGAACTATTTAATAAAACAATTAAACTTGCAGGACATAAAAATTCAAAAAAAATTTTAGGGTTTATATCTTTTATTGAGAGTTTCATATTTCCTATTCCACCAGATGTCCTTATTATTCCAATGACTATTGCCGACAGACAAAAATGGATGAAGATAGCAATTATTGCTACGACAGGATCTGTCTTAGGTGCATGTTTGGGATATTTCATAGGATATGTTTTTTTCAATGAAATTGGAATTAAAATATTTGAGCTTTACGGTGTAGATAATACTTCATTTTTAAAAGATAAAATTTCATCAGATGGAGGGGTTTTTGCATGGGCAACGTTGCTAGCTATAGCAGGTTTTACACCCATCCCATTTAAATTACTCACAATAACTAGTGGGTTTGTTCAATTTAATATTATCTATTTTATAATTGTCTCCTTATTAACAAGAGGATCTAGATTTTTTATAATAGCTTTCTTGGTTGGAAATTTTGGTCCAGCTATGAAAACAATAATTGAAAAAAAACTGCTTAAATTTTCAATTGTAATCTCAATTGTGTTAATAGTTTTTGCTTTTTTAATTTATAAATTTTTACAAAACTTTATGAACTAAAATGAATTTTATTTTAAAAAGAAAAAATATTTATTTATTAATTTTTATATACTCAATTATTGCCATATTATCTGCGATCTATATAGAAAAAGTTTTGGGGTATTTGCCATGTAAATTATGTATTTATCAAAGAATTCCTTTTTTAGTAGCGATCTTCATTTGTTTTTTGGGATATAACTATTTTAAATCTGATAGAATATTAATTGCTTTAATCATTACATTTACACTAAGCACTGTTCTTGCAGGATATCATTTTGGTATAGAAAATGGCATTTTTGATGAATATGCTGGTTGTACAAACACAAATATAGATATCACGGACAAAGAAAAAATAATCGAAAGTCTTGGAATGGTTAAAAATTGTAAAGATGTAGAGTTCACTATTTTAGGCATCTCCTTATCAGGATTAAATTTTTTTACATCTTTACTAATTGTACTATTTTCGCTAAGAGCTCTTGTATATGAAAAAGACTAGTAAGAAAAAATTAGAAGAGTTTATTAGAGTTGATCACGCCGGAGAAAGAGGAGCAATTAAAATATATGAAGGTCAACTTTTAGCACTTAAAACTTTTAAAAAGGATCCTGAACTATTAAAATTAGTAGAAGAAATGAGAGAACATGAGCAAGAACATAGTGATTTTTTTGAAAATGAAATCAGAGAAAGAAATATAAAACCAACTAAATTTTTACCACTATGGGATCTATTAGGAGTAGGTTTAGGTTTTGGCTCAACAATATTAGGAAAAAAGGCAGCAATGTTGTGTACAGCTTCTGTTGAGGAAGTAATTGATAAACATTACCAAAACCAAATAAATCAGTTAGAAGATGATGAGAAAAAACTTAGAGAAAAAATTAAAAAATTTAGAGCTGATGAGTTAGAACATAAAGATATTGCATATGAACACGGAGCAACAAAAAAAGGGTTATATTCAATAATGGATAAAATTATTAAAACGGGCTCAAAAATTGCTATAAATATATCTGAAAAAATTTAACTAGGATCTAATTCCACATCCCAATATAAATAATCCATCCAACTACTGTGTAGAAAATTAGGAGGAAAATTCTTCCCATTTCTATGAAGATCTTCTGTTGTTGGTTGAAAAGGCCATTGATTTAATCTCATTCCTGAATTTTTTAGCAATCTTCCACCTTTTTTTACATTACATGCTGAACAGGCGGTAACAACATTTTCCCAATCTGTTTTGCCTCCTTTTGATCTTGGAAGAAGATGGTCAAAAGTTAGTTCATCATTACTTCCACAATATTGACAACTGAACTTATCCCTTAAGAAAACGTTAAACCTTGTGAAATTTGGATTTGAACGAGGCTTTATAAAAGATTTTAATGCAATAACACTCGGTAACTGCATAGAGAATGATGGGCTTCTAATCATTCTATCATAATGACTTACAATTGAGACTCTATCTAAAAATACAGATTTAATAGCGTCTTGCCATGACCATAATGATAAAGGATAATAACTTAATGGTCTATAATCTGCGTTAAGAACTAGAGCTGGACATTTTTCGAGTGAAAGGTTTTCATTGATCATCAGAGTCATAATTATTTAATATATTATATATTATTATTAATCAATGTATCAAAAAAGTTAATTCTCTTTAAATATCAAAATTATTTTTGATAAATTTTAATGCATTACTTGAAGCTTCTATTGGTATATGATGGTCGCAGTCTTTGATCATTAAGGTTTCTATACTAATATTATTGCGTGTAAAAAAATCTTTTGCTTCTAATAAATTGTAGGGTGGAACTATTTCATCTTTTTCACCATGAATTAATAAAGTTTTTGTTTTAGAAATTAATCTTAAACTAAGATCCTCTTTATCTATAATCTTTCCAGAAAATCCAACAATACAACTAAAGGGATCTTTAGAAGTTAAGCCCAAATTTATTGACATCATGCAACCCTGACTAAATCCAGATAAACATATGTTTGAATTTTCCAAATTGTATTCTGCTTTAACTTCATCAATGTATTTTCTTAATTTATTTTCAGCTTTTTTTACTTCATTTAAAATATAATTTTTATCATTTGTTTCTAAATCAAACCATTGATAACCAATTGGATTAATTTTACATGGTTCATGTCCATTCGGACATAAGAATACTGTATTAGTTAAAAACCTTTTCCAATTCAGAGTTAACATGCTTATATCTTTTCCATCTCCACCATATCCATGAAGTAAAATTACTGCATTTTTGATACCGGACCCATTTTCAGGTTTTATAATTGTTGATTCAAGGCAAAATGTCATAGATAAGTAATTATGTTTTTTTATTTTAAAAAGAAACTAAAATCAAAGCATGATTTCTGAAATATTTGTCAAAATTGTAGCGATTGTTTTACTTGCAGCTGTAGCTGTAGTCTTAATTCTTGGTATTAGAACTCTTTTTAAAGGAGACGGAGATAAAAAAACATCTAACAAGTTAATGCAGCTTAGAGTATTACTACAATTTGTTGCTATAATTGTGCTCGTAGCGTTAGCTTACTTTTATAAAAACTAATTTAATTCATTTAACCAATTTAAAAATTCATGACTGTTAAAATCTATTGAGCCAACAATTCTTGCAAACTCATAACCATCTTTATCAATGAATATTGTTGTGGGTATTCCTCTTAATTTTAAATTTTTTGCAATTCCAGCACCATCACCAACAAAAACTTGTAATTCTTCTATGAGCAGTTCATCAAAAAACTTCTTAGATTTACTAATATTTTCTCCACCTATATTTATTGGGATAATCTTTAATTTTTTTTCATCTTTAAGTTTTTGAAGATTACTTAAAGATGGCATTTCCTCTCTACAAGGAGCGCACCATGTTGCCCAAAAATTCAGAATAATTAATTCGGATTTAAAATCTTTCAAATTAACTTTATTTCCAGCCTCATTTAAAAAGTCAAAAAACTTAATTTTTTGTTTTTCCTCATAAATTATTAGATTTTTTATATTTGGCGCTTCTATTGAATATGAAGAGCTAAATGATATGAAGTAAAGAAATATTATTTTAATGGATATAAATATAAATTTCATAAATTTGTAATTGAATAACATGAGTAAAAATAAAAACAATAAACCAATTTGGGGTACAAGAATTAAGAAAAATGCCACAACTTTATTTAAAAAAGTTGGTGGTTCATTACCGGTAGATAAAAGACTATTTAAAGAAGATATCGAAGGATCAATTGCCCATGTCGAAATGCTTCACAAACAGAAAATTATAAATTTCAGAATAAAGAATAAAATAATCTGGGGATTAAAAAGAATTAAAAATGAAATTGTAAAAAAAAAATTCAATTTTGATTATGATTTAGAGGATATTCATATGAATATAGAAAACAGATTATTTGAACTGATTGGTGATGATGCTGGATATGTTCATACTGCTAGATCTAGAAATGATCAGGTAATTACCGACCTAAAATTATGGTTAAAAGAAGCAACAAAAAAAATAATAATCTTATTAGATAATACAAATTCAAATATTCTAAATCTTGCACAAAAAAATATCAGAACAATTATGCCAGGATTTACACATTTAAAAAATGCACAACCATTATCTTTAGCACATTATTTACTAGCATATGTTGAAATGTTTAAGAGAGATAAGAAAAAATTTAAGAATAATTTAGAGTTTTTAGATGAAAATCCTTTAGGCGTAGGGGCTTTATCTGGCACTTCTTTTAAGATTGACAGAAATTACACCACAAAAAAACTTAAATTTAAAAAACCAACAAACAATTCTGTAGATACTGTATCTGATAGAGATTTTGTATTAGACTTTTTGTATTCTTCTCTAGCTTGTTCTTTACACATTTCTAGAATTGCTGAAGAACTCATAATTTGGAATTCTGATGCATTTAACTTGATAACTTTAAATGATAAATTAGTAACCGGTTCTTCTATAATGCCACAAAAAAAGAATCCTGATCCATTGGAATATTTGAGAGGTAAAACTGGAATATTTATTGGAAATATGAATTCTATGATTTCAATATTAAAAGGTTTGCCCTTATCATACTTTAAAGATTTACAGGATGACAAAGAAATTGTTTTTAAAATAAATGATCAATTAAAAATATCGCTATCATTATTGAATGATGTATTAAAAAATTTAATAATAAATAAAAAAAGTATGCTATCCCTTGCGGAAAAAGGATTTATTACAGCTACAGATTTATCTGATTACATTGTAAGAGAACTTGGATATCCATTTAGAAAGGCATACATACAAACAGCAAAAATAATTAATCTAGCTGAAAAAAAAAACAAAAAACTTCACGAACTAGAATTGAAAGAAATAAATCAAATTGAGCCAAAACTTACATTAAATGTTT
This sequence comes from uncultured Pelagibacteraceae bacterium, assembly GCA_902541285.1. Classification (GTDB taxonomy): domain Bacteria; phylum Pseudomonadota; class Alphaproteobacteria; order Pelagibacterales; family Pelagibacteraceae; genus Pelagibacter. The sequence continues at coordinate 66,572 of CACBQD010000003.1, read as the reverse complement.
ATAAAATACTAAATCTGGAAAATTCAATTAATTCAAAAAAATCTTATGGCGGAACTTCTTTTGAGAACGTTAAGAAAATGATAAAAAAAGCAAAAAATGAGTAAAAAAATTTTAATTATTATACTTTGTTTATATTTTGTAGTTGCTTGTGGACGTAAAGGCGATCCAGAATATAAATCTGAATTAAGTAAGAATATTCAAAAAGTATTATGAGATATATAAACAATAAATTTTTTATTGAAGGAAAAAACGTTGAGAGTCTGACAAAAAAATTTAATACACCTCTATACTGCTACTCTTATAAAAATTTAAGAGAAAATGTAGAGAATTTTAAAAAAGCTTTTGAGGAAATTAAACCTTTAATTTGTTTTTCTGTGAAATCTAATTCTAATATTTCATTATTAAAAGAAATAAAAAAACTTGGCCTTGGGGCAGATGTGGTTTCAAAAGGAGAATTATATGCATCACTTAAGGCTGGTATTGATAAAAATAAGATAGTTTTCTCTGGAGTTGGTAAAACAAGAGATGAAATTGAGTACGCAATTAAGCAAAAAATATTATTAATAAATTCTGAGTCATTGAGTGAAGTTTTGGCGATTGAAGCGGCTGCAAAAAAACTAAATAAAGTTGTTGATATAGGACTAAGATTAAATCCAGATACAGATGCTGAAACATTGAAACAAATTTCAACTGGTAAAAGTGAAAATAAATTTGGTGTAGATAAAAAGACTTTTGTAAAAATTATTAATTTGATGAAACAATCAAAATTTATAAATATTAAATGCTTAAGCGTTCATATTGGTAGTCAAATCTTAAACCACAAACCCTACGAAAAAATGCTAAATGTTCTTGATAAACTTTTAAAAAATTTAGATTATAAATTTGAGATCATTGATTTAGGTGGTGGGATGGGGATAAACTATGATCATAAAATGAAAAAACTTAATTATACAAAATATAATAAATCAATAATTAAATTTAAAAATAAATACAATTGTAAAATAATTTTTGAACCTGGAAGATCTATAATTGGAAATGTTGGTGTACTTGCATCTAAAGTAATTTATTTAAAACATAACAAAACAAAAACATTTGTAATATTGGATTCGGCAATGAATGATTTGATAAGACCAGCTTTGTATAATGCAAAACATAGGATAATTCCATCCCTAAGAAATATGTCAAGATCAAAGAAAATATTAGAATTTGTAGGCCCAGTATGTGAAACAACTGATAAATTTTTAACAGAAAGGAAATTTCAGAATATAAAAGAAAATGATATTATGATTATTTGCGATACAGGTGCCTATGGTTATTCATTATCATCTAATTATAATCTTAGATTAAGGCCTGCTGAAATTTTGATTAAAGGAAATAAAGTAAAGATTATAAGAAAAAGACAAAAAATAACAGATATTATCTAACCTAAAACTTATAATGAGAAATATCCTCTTTAAAAGTATATTTTTTTCTGGATTAATTTTAATATGTATTATTTTTCTTCCATCTTTATTACTACCTAAGAAAATCACTCTTTTTGGAGGTAAACTTTTTGGATACTGGTCCTCATTCTGTTTAAAAATTTTTTACTCAACCAGCATAGTAATAAAAGGTCAAGAAAACATAATTAATAACGAAAATTTCTTTATTGCATGCTCTCATCAATCGATGTTTGAAACTTTTTTTTTACAAACAATATTTAATTCACCAATTTTTATTCTTAAAAAAGAACTATTAAATATCCCGATATTTGGTTGGTATTTAAGAAAGATAGATTCTATTTCTGTGAATAGAAATAAAGTTTCTAGAGAAAACCTTAATTTTACTGAAAAAATTAAAGAAGTTATGGAAAAAACAAAAAGACCTATAATAATTTTTCCACAAGCTACTCGAGTTCTACCAGATGAAATTATTCCTTTTAAAAAGGGAGTTGGAAGAATTTACAGAGAATTAAATGTAAAATGTCAACCCGTCGCTATTGACTCTGGAAGAGTATGGCCAAAATCTGGAAAGATGAAACCCAATAAAACGATTACTATTTCTATTTTAAAACCAATTAATACAGGTATCGAAGAAACAGAATTTGTAAAATTATTGCAAAAAGAAATTTATTCCGAGCTTGGTCTTGCTAACTAACCTTTCATAGGCATTACAACATAAATACTGTCAAAGTCTGCAGGATCTTTTATTAACGCAGGAGATCCAGTATCTTTCAAATATATTTCAATATTATCACCATTTAGTTGGGATGCTATATCAAGCAAATATCTAGAGTTAAAACTTATATCTAAATCTGTCTCAAATTTTACAGATAGGCTTTCTTTACCATCACCACTGTTGGTGTTATTAACAGATAAATCTAAATTATCTTTAGTCAAATTAAATTTTACACCATCTTTTTTATCTAGAGAAACTGATGCTACTCTATCGACGGAATTTAGAAAAGATTTTAGATCTATTTCAAGTTTTTTTTGATTCTCTCTAGGGATAACTTGAATATAATTAGGGAATTTTCCGTCGATTAATTTTGATATTAAAATACTATTATTAAGTTCAAATTTAATTTTGGATTTAATATTTGAGACTTTAACCTCACCATCATAATCTTCTAGAAGAGAACATAATTGAAATATAGTTTTTTTTGGAAGTATTATTGGTTCAAATTCAATTTTATTTTTTAGCCTTATTTTTGAGATAGACATTCTATGGCTATCTGTTGCGGCTGCAGTTAAAAAATTCTTATCATCTGTTTGAGTCTGATGGAGAAAAATACCACTAAGATAATGCCTTGTTTCATCATTTGAAATCGAAAATTTACATTTGTTTAAAAGTTTTAATAAATCTTTTGAATTTATAGTAAATTCATTTTCATTGAAATTTTCATCTGTAATTGGAAATTCAGATGCATTAATTGAATTTAAATTGAATAGAGATTTATTTGATTCTAATTGTAATTTACTTTCTCCAGAGTTTTCAAAATTTATCTGACTACCAGAGGGTATTTTTCTTACAATATCAAACATAATTGATGAAGAAGTAGTTGTTTTGCCTTCATCAAAAATTTTAATATTTGAAATTTCATTTACAAATATTAAATCTAAATCTGTTGCTGTAATTTTTAATTTTGAATTTGCTGCTTCTATCAAAATGTTTGAGAGAATAGGTAAAGTGCTTCTTTTTTCTATTACACCCTGACAGTAACCTAAAGATTTTTGCAAATCTTGTTGATTAACACTAAATTTCATTTTCTTGTTTGTATAATATTTTATTCTTTAGGCTATCAATGCTTAAATTTAATTCATTATCATCTTTTCTCAATTTTTCTATTGTTTTAACTGAATGAATAACAGTTGTGTGGTCTCTATTGGCAAATGATCGACCTATCTCTGGCAAAGATTTAGATGTCAGCATTTTTGCTAAATAAATAGCAGTTTGTCTTGGTCTTACAAGATATCTTGACCTTCTTGGTGACAACATTTCGTTTTTACTTATTTTAAAATATTTACAGACTATTGTTTGAATATTATCTATATCAACTTTATTTTCAGTTAAATTTAATAAATCTTTTAATATTACTTTTACCTCTGACATCGAAGGAGTTTTTCCATAAATTCTTGAGAAAGATACTATTCTATTAAATGCTCCTACAAGTTCTCTGATACTAGTGTTAACTTCAGTACTGATAAATTTTATGATTTCGTCACTAATTTTAATATTATTTGGATCATGAATTCCAAGATCTTCATTTTTAGATTTTATTATATTGTATCTTAATTCAAAATCTGCATTTTGGATATCAACTACTAGTCCTCCTGAGAATCTGGATTTAATTCTTTCTTGTATTCTAGTTAATTTGTTTGGTGGTCTATCTGCTGATACAATAATTTGAGATCCTTTCTCTAGCAAAACATTGAATGTATGAAAAAACTCTTCTTGCATAGCTTCTTTTCCATTCATAAATTGAATATCATCAATCAAAAATATATCAGTATTTCTAAAATACTCTTTAAACTTTACCATGTCATTGGATTTTATCGATTTTACAAATTGATACATAAATCTTTCAGCTGAAATAAACATTACTTTATTTTTTTCTTTCAAACTTAAACCAATTGCATTTAACAAATGTGTCTTACCCATTCCAACTCCACCATAAATATATAGAGGGTTATAGTGGGCTATCTGCTCAGAGACTTTTTTTGCGGCTTCAAAAGCTAGTTTATTACTTTTCCCTAGCAAGAAATTCTCAAAGTTTTTATTTGGATCAATTCGATTATATTGAAGATATGAATCTTTAATGAATGAAACCTTTTCATTATCAGATGAAATATCTGGTTTTATTTCATCAGTATTTTTGTTCTTTATATTCTCGTTAATCACAAATTCTATCCTGGAAATATCTTTTTTATATAATTTAATTATTTGTAATATTTGATCTAAATATCTTGAAGTTATCCAGTCTCTAATAAATCTTGTCGAAACGGATAATAAAACATAATTTTTAAACTCATCAACCAAATCAATTTTTTTTAACCAACTATCATAAATCTCAGAACCAAACTTATTTTTCATTTCATTTTGTAATAATTTCCAATCAATCTTATTAATATTGTCTGATTTAATGTTCGTGAGATTATTTTTCATGAGAGTCTGTTAAACTCCTATTCATAATTCAATGCAATAAATTTATTTTTATTCTCAAAAAAAAATAAAATTTACAATTGTATAAATTAATAATTGAATCTATTTTTAGGGACTTAAAATTAGTAATCTTAAATTTACTTTTTTTATTTTTTTTTTATCTTGGGACTAAAAGATTAAAAGATTCTTTTTTTAATTGAAAAAATAATCTCTAGGGTTGTAATTTCTTTAAGTAAACTAAAAGTTGTTATAAGGAATTTATTTTTTTTGTTATTCTAGAAATATTTCTTGACGCGTTTTGCTTTTTTATCACCCCTGTCTTTGCTATTTTCATCAATTCAGAGTTTAATTTTGGCAAGAATGCTAAAGCTTCTTTTTTGTCCTTTTTATCAAGAATTAAATTCATTTTTTTTATTGCAGATCTAAACCTGCTTTTTCTAGACTTATTTACCGTTGTTTGACGTGATATACGTCTTATTCGTTTAATAGCTGATTTAGTGTTTGCCATAAGCGCGATTGTATATAACGAGAAATTTATACGGTCAATATAATAATTTTTTATTTTTGACAAATATTACAAAAAAATGTTGATCTATTAGTGATAAATTTTTTTTTTATTGTCCCTTTGCATCCTGGTGAAAGACAACTCTTATTTTCTCTATTGTATACTTTAAAGTTATCTTGAAAAGATCCATTTTTACCAACTATATTTTTAAAATCTCTGATACTAGACCCACCTTTTTTTATCGCTAAATTTAAAATTTTTCTTGAATATTTAATAATATTAATACAATCGTTATCACTTAAAGATTTTGCTTTTTTTTTTGGATTTATTTTAGACTTGAATAAAATTTCACTTGCATAAATATTCCCCAAACCTGAAACAAACTTTTGATCTAAGAGAAAATTTTTTATATTCTTTTTCTTCTTATAAAAAAATTTTTTTAAGTAGTTGAGATTAAATTTTGAGGAAAAAGGCTCAGGACCATAGTTATTTATAAAATTTTCTAAATTATTCTTATTTTCAAATAATTTGAAATAACCAAATCTTCTGGGATCATTATATATAATTTTTATGTTATCAAATTCCAAAAACACATGGTTATGTTTTTTTGGTAAATAAGGACTGTGATAAAAACTTGCATTTGTTTTTTGATTTAAAATATTTTTTCTTAAGAGATGTATAGTGCCAGACATTCCAAGATGAATTAAGCAAAATTTTTCATCATTTAAAACTAGTATGATATATTTTGAAAACCGCTTAACTTTTTTTATTGATTTTGACTGAAGTCTTGTTTCAAAACCTTTTTTTATTTTGTACCTTAAATTCCTATTCTTTATACTTACTTTTTTTATTTTTTTTCCTGTTATTGTTCTACTTAGTGACTCTTTAACAACTTCTACTTCTGGCAATTCTGGCATTTATTATTATATTAATTAATATTATTTATTTTATGCAACAATATCTTCAAAATAAAAAAGGTCTAGTCCAAGGTGTCTTTGATAAAGTTTATGATAAATACGACATCATGAATGATTTGATGTCACTCGGAGTTCATAGAATCTGGAAAAGAAATTTAATAAATTGGATGAACCCAGGTAAAAATAAAATTCTAGCAGATGTTGCATGTGGCACAGGTGATATAGCAAAACTTTTTATCGATAATAGTTCAAATAAAAATATAGAATTATTTTGTATTGACCCCAATGAAGGAATGATGAAAAAGGGAAAAAATAGACTATCAAATTACAAAAATATCAAGTGGATTAAGGGTTCGGCAGAGAAATTGCCTTTAAAATCTAATTCATGTGATTATTACACAATCAGTTTTGGTTTAAGAAATACAAAAAATATTAATAAATCCTTAAGTGAAGCGTACAGAGTTTTAAAGTCAGGAGGTAGATTTTTTTGTTTAGAATTTTCAAAAATTCAAAATTTAAACTTAGATTTAGTCTATAAAAGATACTCTAAATTAATTCCAGAAATAGGAAAATTTGTGGTTGGTGAAAAAGAACCTTATGAATATCTAATAAAAAGTATCCAAGAATTTGTTAATCAAGAGGAATTAAAGGGTTTAATGGAGAAAAATAATTTTATTAAATGTGAGTATAGAAACTTTTCTGGAGGAATAGTAGCTATTCATTCAGGTTGGAAAATATGATTAAAAAATTATACATACTTTTTAAGCTTGGAAGGAAATTAGCAAAATCTGACGCTTTAAGTATATTCACAAAGTTTCATAATCCACCATTTGGAATAAAAATTTTATTCTATTTGTTGTCTTTATCATTTTCAAAAAAAGATAATTCTTTTGTAAATGAAACCGAAGGTGAAAGATTATCAAACTCGTTGCAATCTATGGGTACAACATTCATTAAATTAGGTCAATTTCTAGCAACTAGACCAGATATAATTGGAGAAAAGTTATCAAAGCAACTAGAGAGTTTACAAGATCGTTTGCCTCCTTTTGAATTATCTAAAGCTAAAGAAATAATCAAAAAGGATCTAGGGGAAGATAATTTTAATTCAATTATAAATCTATCTGAACCAGTGGCGGCAGCATCTATAGCTCAAGTTCATAAAGCGCAAATAAATGATAATAGCACAATTAAAGACGTGGCTATAAAAATTTTACGACCAGATATAAAAAAAATATTTAACGAAGAAATTGATGCTTTGATGCTTTTTGCTTTTTTAACTGAGTCAATTATCAAAAAGACAAAAAGACTTAAATTAGTTGAGGTTGTTTATTTGCTAAAAGAAATAACCAATTTAGAAATGGATTTAAGATTTGAAGCCGCTGCAGCTAATGAGTATTCTGAAAACACAAAGAATGACAGTGGATTTCAAGTTCCTAGAATTTATTGGAATTTTACAAGTGAAAATGTAATGACTTTAGACTGGGTTGAAGGTGTCTCTATAAGAGAAACAGAAGAGTTAGAAAAAAGAAATATAGATACCAAAAAAATTGCATCAGATATTATTCAACATTTTCTAAGACATGCTGTCAGAGATGGTTTTTTTCATGCAGATATGCATCAAGGTAACATTTTTATAAACAATAGCGGTCAAATAGTTCCTATCGATTTTGGTATAATGGGAAGGCTCGATGATTTGAGTAAAAAATTTCTTGCTGAGATTTTATATGGTTTTATTAAACGAGATTATAAAAAAGTGGCTGAAGTTCATTTGGCTGCAGGGTTAGTTCCAAAAGAAGTGCCTGTTGATGATCTCGCCCAAGCACTAAGATCAATAGGAGAGCCAATATTTGGTCAGTCAATTAAAGATATATCTGGCGGTAAATTACTCAAACAACTTTTTGATGTGACAGAAAAATTTAATATGCAAACTCAACCACAGTTGCTCATGCTACAGAAAACCATGGTAGTAGTTGAAGGTGTTGCAAGAAGATTAAATCCAGAGACAAACATTTGGGAAACGTCAAGACCTGTTCTTGAAAAATGGCTTAAAGAAACAAAAGATCCCATAACAACATTAAATGAAACTCTAAAAAATTCTGCAGAAGTTATAAAAAGATTACCAGAAATGCCACAAATAATGGATAAAGCAAACCAAGCATTAACATTTCTTGCAAGTGGACAAATTCCACAAAATACAAATACTTATAATGATCTAAATACAAAAAAAACTGAAATGGTAGCTTTCAGAAATCAATCAATCATTGGTTTATTATTACTTGTAATTTTAGGATTAGTAGTATTTTAATCTCGACGATGAACATTTTTGAAAACAAAAAAATATTATTAATTATATGTGGTGGAATTTCAGCCTACAAAAGTCTTGAGATAATAAGATTACTTAAGAAAAATGGTGCTTGTGTAAAAACTATATTGACAAAAAATGCAAAAGAATTTGTAACTCCACTATCTGTTTCATCTCTTTCTCAAGAAAAAGTTTATGATGATATATTTAGTGTGGAAAACGAAGCTGAGATGGACCACATATCTTTATCAAGATGGGCTGATGCAGTATTAGTTGCGCCTATTACAGCTAATACCATATCTAAAGTAGCTTCAGGTAATGCTGAAGATTTGGCGTCTACCGTTTTATTAGCCTCTAACAAACAAATATTTTTAGCACCAGCAATGAATGTAAGAATGTGGGAGCATCCCTCTACTAAAGAAAACATATTGAAATTAAAAAGCTTTGGATACAAAATTATTGGGCCAGAGATAGGGGATATGGCATGCGGTGAATATGGTGAAGGAAAAATGACAGAGCCAAGTGGGATAGCCAATATACTTAAAAATTATTTTTCTAATTTAGATAAAAATAAAAAATTAAAAGCTTTAGTTACTGCTGGGCCAACTAATGAATATATTGATCCTGTAAGATTTATTACAAATAAATCAAGTGGCAAACAAGGATATGAAATAGCCAAATGTCTTAGAGACAATGGATTTGACACAACACTTATTTCTGGAAAGACGAGTATTAAACCTTTGGATGGTGTTAATTTTATAAATGTTGAAACAGCTGAAGAGATGTTCAAAGAAAGTTTAAATAATCTTCCAACAGATGTAGCTATTTTTTCAGCAGCTGTTTCTGATTTTAAAGTGAAAAATTATAAGAGGACAAAGATTAAAAAGAATGAGGAGTTAAACTTAGAGCTAGAAAAAAATATTGATATTTTAAATCATATTTCTAATCATAATTCATTAAGGCCAAAAATAACTATTGGTTTTGCGGCAGAAACAAACAATGTTTCAACAAATGCAAAGGAGAAGTTGAATGAAAAAAATTGCGACTGGATAATCGCAAATGATGTCTCAGATCAAACTATAGGATTTGAATCAGACTTTAATAAAATTTCAATATTTTACAAAGATAAACCTGAAGAAAATTTTGAAAAGATGAGTAAATCATTGGTCGCTGAAGAAATAGTCAAAAGAGTGATTCAACAGATTAATTAACTTAATGGTGAAAGTCTTAATTAAAAAATTAGACAAAAAAGTTAAACTGCCAGAATATAAAACAACAGGTTCATCTGGACTAGATTTGACTGCATTCATTGAAAAGAAAATAGTAATTAAACCAGGCAAAAACGCTTTAGTGCCAACAGGTATATCTATTGCAATACCTGAGGATACCGAAGTTCAGATCAGGCCGCGATCAGGTTTAGCAGCTAAAAATAATATAAGTGTATTAAATACTCCTGGAACAATTGATAGTGACTATAGAGGAGAAATAAAAGTAATTTTATTTAATCATGGAGATAAAGACTTTACAATAAATAAGGATGATAGGATTGCTCAAATGATATTAATGCCAATACTAAAAGTAGATTTTGAAACTGTAGAAACTTTGCCTGGGACAATTAGAGGTTCGGGTGGATTTGGATCAACAGGTAAGTGAAAAATTCATTATCAAAACTAAAGCTAGAGAGATACTCTAGACAAATAATACTTAAGGATATTGGTATATTAGGACAAAAGAAAATAATTAATTCAAAAGTTTTAATTGTAGGAATTGGTGGATTAGGTAGTCCAGTTGCAGATTTGTTGGCTAGATGTGGTGTAGGGTATATAGGGGCTATTGATCATGATAAAGTTGATATTTCAAATCTTCAAAGACAAATCTTGTATACTTCAAAAGATATTGGAAAATTTAAGGTTGATATCTTTAAAAGAAGAATAAAATTAATTAATAAAGATGTAAAAGTCAAAATTTTAAAAGAAAAAGCTTCTGAAAAAAATTTAAGTAAGATTGTTAAAGATTTCGATATAATTGTAGATGGAACTGATAATTTTAAAACTAAATTTTTAATAAATAAGTTTTCAGTAAAATATAAAAGAAAATTAATAGTTGGGGCTATTAGTAAATTTGATGGACATATTTTTTCATTCGATTTTAATAATAAATCAAGTCCTTGTTTAAAATGTTTTTACCAGACAGAACCTTCTGATGAAGTTTTAAATTGTGAAAGTGAGGGAATATTAGGAACTACATCAAACATAATTGGAAGTATGCAAGCAAATGAAGTTTTAAAAAACATAATTTCTTCAGATAAAAGTCTTCACTCATCAATTCTGATAGTTAATTTAAAAAAACTTGAATTTAGAAAAATAAAATTTACTAAAAAAAAAGGTTGTTTGTGCAATTAATCTTAGGGATTTTAATCATAATATTTTTTACCTCGAATGCCCTTTCTGAAGAAGAAGAAAAATTTTTAATGCTTAAAAATGATAAGGTAAACGTAAGATATGGCCCAAGTTTTGATTATCCGATAAAGTATATTTATAAGAAAATAAACTTACCAGTAAAAGTGATTGATAAAAAAGAAAATTTTAGAAGAATAATTGATAATAAAAAAAATGGTGGATGGATACATATATCTCAATTGAAGCAATCAAAATCCTTTATAACTGTGTCAAATAAAATTCTTTTCAAAAAACCAACTAAATTTTCCAAACCTTTGGCTAAAATAGAAGCTGGAAGATTATTATTTGTAAAAAAATGTGAGAGAAATTGGTGTTTAGTAGAAACAAAAAGTTTTAAAGGGTGGGTTGAAGAGGAAAATATTTGGGGAAAAATCAACTAACGTTTTAAGTTATGTATACTAACTAATTATTTTTGTTGGACACATACGTCTTTGATCACTGGAGCATTTGCACAATCAACACATTTAGTTTTTTGAACAATACATCCATCATCAAGAACTTCAACATCAACTATTTTATCACACTTAGAACAAGTTGAAGAAATTGTTAATCCACATTTTTTACAGTTATAATTTTCTATTTGCATATTTAAAAAATAAATATGAAAAAATTATTTTCAACAAATATCCTTGCGAATAATTATTATTTACGCATTTTTTTTGCGAATAATTATTATTACTACAAATTATCCTTATAAAATTTTTTCTATTTATTTATTGATAATGATTATTATTTACTTTTTGATCTACTTGCCCACCACTTATCTAAAATGAAATACCAAATAGAATTGGCAATTGGTTCTACAATTGCATCAGTCAAGGCTATCATAAATGATACATCCGCTACTAACATCAAAACAGTTATAGCAATTGCAAAATGACCAACTGTATAAACAATTGTTCTTAAAATAGAGCCTCTGTTATTGGAATAAATCTGACCAGCAGCTTTAAAAATGCCGTTAGTAACTTCCATTATTCTTTAAACGGGCTTTCAAGAACACAAGCAACTAAGTGAACTCTAGCCTGTTCTCCTCCATTAAAAAAGTTATGATACTTTGTATTATTAGTAATCCATACATGTCCATCTGCAGGCAAATGTTTTGCAACATTTTCAATGACCATTGAACAACCTGCATTAGTTACTATCGGAATATGCAATCTACATTCTGGATCTTTATGCCAGCTTAGTGTTGATCTTGGCTCTTTCAATAAAAGCCTTACCCTTCCTAGCTTAAATTTTTTACTAAGAATTTCATAAACCTCTTTAAAATAAGTTTTCTCAAACTCTGGTAGCAACTCAGTATATTTTGACTCATCAATATCAATATCTCTTGAGACTTCCTTGCCTGTCTCATCTGCAATAGTCCAATATCTACCCCTGATATAGTTCCCTTCTATAGAATCTTTGTTATTTGGAATTTGATTTAAAGGAATTGCACCAAAGTGGGTAACACCTGGCGAATTAAATTTCTTTTTCTCCAAAATTATATTTAAATCTTTTCGCAATCTATTTATATCAAACTTAATTTCAGGAACTTTGTAAAAGTCTTCGAACGATAGTGATGTCATTTTTCTGCTTTCCTTAATACTAGTTTAATCTTAAATCAAATCTATCTGCATTCATAACTTTGACCCATGCAGATACAAAGTCATTAACAAATTTGTCTGATGAATCTTTACAAGCATAAACTTCAGCTAATGCTCTTAATTGAGAATTAGAGCCAAAAATAAGGTCAACTCTTGAACCTTTCCACTTAGTTTTTTTAGACTTTCTATCTTTACCAACAAAATATTGTTCAGATTTATCTGTTTCTTTCCAAGTGGTACTCATATCAAGAAGATTTACAAAATAATCTGTTGATAAAGTTCCAGGTTTTTTTGTGAAAACTCCATTTTTAGAACTATCATAGTTTGTATTTAAAACTCTCATTCCTCCTACAAGAACTGTCATCTCTGGCGCCGTTAATCCCATTAATTGTGCCTTATCAATTAATTTTTCCTCAGCTGAAACATGAGATTTACCTTTTTTAATGTAGTTTCTAAAACCATCCGCTTGTGGCTCAAGCAATCCAAATGAATTTACATCTGTCTGGTCTTGTCTAGCATCTCCTCTTCCAGGGTTAAATGGGACTTGAATTTTGTGACCAGCCTTTCTGGCTGCCATTTCAACTCCTACATTTCCACCTAATACTATAAGATCCGCCATTGAGACTGATTTTTTATTTGTATCAAATCTTTTCTTAATTTTTTGTAGAGCTTTAATAACCTTTGATAGTTTTTTAGGGTTATTAACTTTCCAACTTCTTTGAGGTTCAAGCATAATTCTTGCTCCGTTTGCTCCACCTCTTTTATCAGAACCTCTGTATGTGGAAGCAGATGCCCAGGCTGTAGAAACTAAATCTGACACGGAGATTTTTGATTTTGAAAGCTTTAATTTCAAATCTCTTATATCTTTTGATTTAAGTTTATATTTTGGTTTATCTATAGGATCTTGCCAAATTAATTGTTCTTTTGGTACTTCGCTACCCAAATAACATGCTCTTGGTCCCATGTCTCTATGAGTAAGTTTAAACCAAGCTCTAGCAAATGCATCAGCAAATTCATCTGGATTTTGATAAAAATGTTTTGAAATTGGTCCATAACTTTTATCCATTCTCAAAGATAAATCAGTTGTTTGCATCATTGGAGGATGCATTTTACTTTTATCATGAGCATCAGGAACCATTTTAATTCTCTGACCATTCTTTTTTGGAGTCCATTGAAATGCTCCAGCAGGTCCTTTTGTCAATTCCCATTCATGGTTAAATAAACAATCAAAGTAACCCATATCCCATTTTGTTGGTGTTTGTGTCCATGCTCCTTCAATACCACTACTTATTGCGTGTACACCTTTTCCTGATTTGTAATTACTATTCCAACCAGTTGCTTGATCTTGGATTCTTGATGCCTCTGGATCAGGTCCTTTATGTGATTCTGGTGCAGCACCATGAGATTTTCCAAAGGTGTGACCCCCTGCAACTAAAGCAACAGTTTCATAGTCATTCATTGCCATTCGTCCAAATGTTTCTCTGATATCATGAGCCGCTTTTAATGGATCTGGATTAAAATCTGGACCTTGTGGATTTACATAAATTAATCCCATGTGAGAAGCCCCCAATGGTTGTTCAAGATCTCTTTTTCCGCTGTATCTCTTAACACCCAACATTTCTTTTTCTGAACCCCAGTAAATATCATCTTCTGGTTCCCAGATATCAGTTCTTCCGGCTCCAAAACCGAACGTTTTAAAGCCCATTGACTCTAATGCTACATTTCCAACTAGTATAAATAAATCTGCCCAAGAAATTCTTTTTCCATATTTCTGTTTTATTGGCCACAAAAGTAATCTTGCTTTATCTAAATTAACATTATCAGGCCAAGCATTTAACGGTGCAAACCTTTGATTACCTGTTCCAGCTCCCCCTCTACCATCACCTGTTCTGTATGTACCTGCTGCATGCCATGCTAATCTAATAAATAAAGGACCATAATGACCGTAATCTGCTGGCCACCAATCTTGTGAGTCTGTCATTAATTTGTTTAAATCTTTTTTGAGTGCTTTGTAGTTCAGTTTTTTAAATTCTTTAGAATAATTAAATTTTTTCTCCATTGGATTTGATAAATTCGAGTGCTGACTTAAAATTTTCAAATTCAAACTATTTGGCCAAAAATCTCTATTTGTTTGTCCTCTTCCAGCGCTAAATTTTGCTGGTGTACCTGCGCCCGAAAAAGGGCACTTACTTAATTCTGCTGATTTAAATGTTTTACTTTTATGAAATTCCGCACTCATTATTATTTGTCTCCTTTAATATTATAATTATACTAATTCCTTGTTTATAATTATTCTAAAGAAGATTGTCAATAAGTCAGAATATATATGATGTAATTTTGAAAACCTAGTCCTCTAATTTTACTAAAACTTCGACTGATTTAATTTTTTTTCCAGGAATGGATTTCTGAATTTCTATTGGTCCTACATCCTCATTTTTAATGTCAATAAGCTTTTCTTCTTTAACATCAAAGAAATGGTGGTGATCTGTGACATTTGTATCAAAATAAGTTTGATTAGAATTAATTGGTATCTCTTTTAGATATCCTTTTTTAAGGAATGCATGGACTGTATTGTAAACAGTTGCTAAAGAAACTTTCTCTCCAGTTTTATCTTTTATCAAATTGAATAAGTCGTTTATTGTGAAATGGAAAGTTTTATCTCTATTAAACAAAACCTCACATATATTTATTCTTTGCTTAGTTGGTCTTAAGCTGGAGTTTCTTAGTTTTTCAATAAATTCTTGTTTACTAGTCATTAGCAATTTAAAACTATTCTAAACTATTTGTATATTATAATGTACCTAAATCAAGTAATAAGATTACAAAATTATGAAAAAAAGTTCCTTTAATTACAACGAACTAATTGATTGCGCTAATGGTAAGTTATTTGGTCCAGGTAATGCAAAATTGCCTTCTCCACCAATGCTAATGTTTGATAGAATTACAGAAATAACTGAGAGTGAGGGTTTTTATAAAAAAGGATCTATGAAAGCCGAACTTGATATTAAGGATAATTTGTGGTTCTTTGATTGTCATTTTAGAGAAGATCCAGTTATGCCAGGTTGTCTTGGTTTAGATGCTATGTGGCAGCTAGTTGGCTTTTTTCTTGGTTGGCTTGGAAATCCAGGAAGAGGTAGAGCATTAGGTGTAAGCACTGTAAAGTTCACTGGGGAAGTTCTTAAAAATGTCAAAATGGCAACATATGAAATAGATATTAAAAGAATTCTTGTTAAAGGAGAGACAACTGTGGGACTTGCAAATGGAATACTGCTTGCTGACGGAAAAAAGATTTATAGTGCAGAAAATCTTAAGGTAGGATTATTTAAATAATGAAAAGAGTAGTTGTAACAGGACTTGGTATAGTTTCATGTTTAGGAAATAATCAAAATGAAGTTTATCAATCTTTAGTTAATACAAAATCAGGAATAACATTTTCAGAAGAATATAAAGAACATAATTTAAAGAGCCATGTTCATGGTAAACCTAATATCAAATTAGAAGATTACATTGATAGAAAAGTTATTAGGTTTATGGGAGCTGGCTCAGCATATAATTATGTTGCTATGAGTGAAGCAGTCAAAGATTCTGGATTAGAGGAGAATGAAGTTAGTAATATTTCAACTGGGATGGTAATGGGATCAGGAGGACCATCAATTGAAAATGTGATATTAGCATCGGATAAAACTAGAGAAAAAAATCCAAAAAAAATGGGCCCATTTATAGTTCCAAGAACTATGGCAAGTACTGCTTCTGCCACTCTAGCAGTTCCATTTAAAATAAAAGGTACTAATTACACAATAAGTTCTGCGTGTGCAACGAGTGGTCATTGTATTGGTAACGCAATGGAACTTATTCAATTAGGAAAACAAAATATTATTTTTGCAGGTGGAAGTGATGAGGTTCACTTTGCTATGACTGCAATGTTTGATGCAATGACTGCGCTATCATCAAAATATAACGATACCCCTGAAAAAGCTTCAAGACCATATGATAAAACAAGAGATGGTTTTGTGATTGCTGGTGGAGGTGGAGTTCTTGTTTTAGAAGAATACGAACATGCCAAAGCAAGAGGTGCTAAAATATACGCAGAATTAACTGGATATGGAGCAACATCAGATGGCTATGATATGGTTGCACCATCTGGCGAGGGAGCGGTGAGATGTATGAAAATGGCTCTAGCAACTTCAAAAAATAAAATTGACTATATTAATACTCACGGGACATCAACACCTGTGGGAGATATTACAGAATTAAAAGCAGTGGGTGAGGCTTTCCCAGACTATAAACCTAAAATAAGTTCAACAAAATCTTTGTCAGGTCATTCATTAGGTGCAACTTCAGTACACGAAGCAATTTACAGTTTGATAATGATGAAAAACAATTTTATTTCAGCGTCAGCAAATATTTCAGAAATGGATGATGAAGCAAAAAACTATCCGATTGTTACACAAGTTGAAAAAGACGTAAATTTAAATGCAATTATGTCTAACAGCTTTGGTTTTGGTGGAACTAATGCAACATTAGTGTTTGAGAAAGTTTAAATCTATGAGTTTAATGAAGGGGAAAAAAGGTCTTATCATGGGCGTTGCCAATGAGAGATCAATTGCATGGGGTATATCTCAAAAACTTGCTGAAGCTGGAGCAGAGTTAGCTTTTACATATTTAGGTGATGCTTTAAAAAAAAGAGTAATTCCACTTGCAGAAAAACTAAATTCAAATGTAACTTTTAGCTGTGATGTAGAAAAAAAAGAAGAAGTTGTAAAACTTTTTGAAGATGTAAAAAGTCAATGGGGAGAAATTGATTTTGTTGTACATGCAATTGCATTTTCAGATAAATCCGAATTATCAGGAGAATATTTAAATACAACTAGAGAAAACTTTTTAAGAAGTATGTTAATATCTTGTTTTTCATTTACTGAAGTTGCTAGAGAAGCATCTAAAATAATGAAACAAGGTGGTAGTATGATTACTTTGAGTTATGAAGCAAATAAAGCCATACCTAATTATAATGTAATGGGCGTATGTAAAGCTGCACTAGAGTCCAGTGTTAAATATCTTGCAAGAGACCTTGGAGCAAAGAATATTAGAGTTAATGCAATAAGTGCGGGACCAATTAAAACTCTAGCAGCTTCTGCTATTGGGGATGCTAAATTTCTATACAAGTGGAATGCCGATCATTCATTCTTAAAAAGAAATGTAGATAATCTTGATGTCGGAAATTCAGCATTATATCTTTTAAGTGATATGGCTGGTGGTGTTACTGGTGAAATTCATTATGTAGATGCTGGTTACAATAAAGTTGGAATGCCAGATCCTAAGAATATCACCTGAAATTTAGTTAAATTATGATGCAACAAATTAGTAATTATCTCACCAGTATAATATTTGGAATTATGCTTTTTTTTTCTTTTGTTGTAGCACCTGTAACTTTCACTGCATTAAATGAGGAAAATGCTAGAAAATTTATAAGAAAAATATTTCCTTATTACTATACTGTTAATTTAGCTATTAGTGTTTTAGTTTTAATTTTATTTATAATTCTAAAAATTTTTTCCTTAGATTTTTATTTAATTTTGAGTGTTGCAGTATTATTTGCTGTATCAAATTTTGTACTAATGCCACTGATAAATAAGTTCAGAGATGAGAAGCAGGAAAAAAAATTTAAACAATCACACTTTGTTTCTGTGGTGATAAATTTTGTTCAAATGATTTTCTTGGTAATTGTCTTAATTTAAAAAGAATTAGTAATACCTAAGCCAACAGCAATAAAAATACCTAACCAAATTAAACCTTTAATAAAAAAAAATGCAAAACTACCAAGTAATAAATACCTTCCATATTTATTTTTCTGTAGTTCTAACTTAAAGTTTTTTAAAAGCTTCATTCTATTATAATTTATTACAATTATTTTTTACTTGATCTTTTCCCACTCTTTCATACCACCAGTGATATTTTTGACATTTTTAACCCCCATATCCTTCATAGTTTTGGTTGCTAATGTTCCTTGTCCACCAACACCACAAAAAACTACATATTCTTTATCAGGATTATTTTTAAACATATCATTTTCAAGAGGACTTCCGTCTGCTAAATAAAATTCTAATAAACCTCTGTCTAAGTGAATTGCATTACCGATCGTACCTTTTGAAAAGCTCTCTTTATCCCTAACGTCGATAAATTGAACATTTGGGTCATTTAGCTTTTCTTTTGCATCACTAGCGCTGATATTTTCAATCTCATTGCTTACGCTCATTAAATCATCAAATTTTTTCATATTTCTCCTATAAATTTATATTGCAGCTTGTTTAATTGATAACTTAACTTTTCCTCTATCAAAGCCAATTACTTTAACTTTAACTTCATCACCTT
Organism: uncultured Pelagibacteraceae bacterium; assembly: GCA_902541285.1. Taxonomy (GTDB): domain Bacteria; phylum Pseudomonadota; class Alphaproteobacteria; order Pelagibacterales; family Pelagibacteraceae; genus Pelagibacter. The sequence goes on along the minus strand of CACBQD010000003.1, from coordinate 47,793 downwards.
CTTTTACTACATCAGTTACTTTGCCGACTCTTTTATCAGCAAGCTCTGATATATGAACAAGGCCATCTTGTTTTCCTAGGAAATTAACAAACGCACCAAACTCCATAATTTTCATTACTTTTCCATTGTAAATTTTATTGAGTTCAGCTTTAGCAGTTAAGTCTTTAATCATTTGAATAGCTTTGTTTCTTGATTCCTCATCTGGAGCAGCTACTGTAACTTCACCTTCATCATTGATGTCAACTTTGGCACCAGATACCTCAACTATTTCTCTTATAGTTGCTCCACCTTTTCCAATGACTGTAGCAATATCTTTTTTATCTACAGTAATTTTCTCCATCTTAGGAGTATGTTTTCCAACATCTTCCCTTGATTTAGATAAAGCTTTATTCATTTCACTTAGAATGTGAATTCTTCCATCTTTTGCTTGTTTTAAGGCTTGCTCCATAATTTCAAATGTTATACCTGTAATTTTAATGTCCATTTGAAGAGATGTTATTCCGTCTTTAGTTCCAGCAACTTTAAAGTCCATATCACCTAGGTGATCTTCATCTCCAAGAATATCTGAAAGTACGCTGAAGTCATCTCCTTCTTTAATTAATCCCATTGCAATACCAGCAACTGGTTCTTTTATTGGCACGCCTGCATCCATCAAAGCTAAAGATGAACCACAAACAGTCGCCATAGAAGAAGAACCGTTTGACTCAGTTATCTCTGATACAATTCTAAATGTGTAGGGAAAACTCTCTTTAGAAGGCAAAGAAGAATTTATTGCTCTCCAAGCTAATTTTCCATGACCTATTTCTCTTCTTCCGGTACCTATTCTACCAGTTTCTCCAACAGAGAAAGGTGGAAAATTATAATGAAGCATAAACCTTTCTTTTTGTAATCCTTCAAGACTTTCTATTTTTTGCTCATCATCAGATGTACCAAGTGTAGTTGTAACTATTGCTTGAGTTTCTCCTCGAGTAAACAAAGCAGAACCATGAACTCTTGGAAGAATTCCAACTTCACACATAATTGGTCTAACATCTGCAAGACCTCTACCATCAATTCTATTTTTATTTTTTAGAATATCTGTTCTGACAATCCTTTTTTCTAAATTTTTAAGCTCAGAATTTACGTCAAGATCGGTATAATTCTCATCTTCTTCATAAAGCTTTTTTGCTTTATCAGTTATTTCTGAGATTAAATTCGATCTTTCTTGTTTATCTTTTATTGAAAATGCTTTTTTAAGTTCCTCGGTAAATTCGCTTTCCAATTTATTTTTTACTTCTGAAAGATCTTTTTTCTCAACTATCCAATCAGGTTTTTTACATTCTTTGGCTAGTTCCTCTATCATTTCAATTACTGGAACAAATCCTTCATGGCCGAACTTAACAGCATTTAACATTTCTTCCTCAGTTAAACCACTTGCCTCGGACTCAACCATTAAAACTGCATCTTTTGTTCCTGCTACTACAAGATCAAGTTTTGAGTCTTTAAGTTCTGCTTTAGTAGGATTAAGAATGTATTCCCCTTTAATAAAGCCAACTCTAGACGCGCCGACAGGGCCTAAAAATGGCATTCCTGAAATTGCTAACGCAGCTGATGAGGCAATAATTGATAAAATATCTGCTTCATTCTCTTTATCGTAAGATATTACTGTTGGTAGTACCTGAACTTCGTTTTTAAATTCATCTGGGAAAAGTGGTCTGATAGGTCTGTCAATCAATCTTGAAATTAAAGTCTCACTATCCGTTGGTCTTGCTTCTCTCTTAAAATATCCACCTGGAATTTTACCAGCTGCATAATATTTTTCTTGATAATTTACTGACAACGGAAAGTAATCCATATCTGGATTAACTTTTTTTGCTCCAACTGCAGTCGCCAAAACAACTGTTTCTCCACATTGTGCTATGATTGCGCCATCTGCTTGTCTTGCTATTTTACCTGTTTCTAAACTAATCTTTTTCCCTGCTACTTCTATTTCTTTCTTTACAACTTTAAACATTTACTTCCTTAAATTTAATTTTGATATTACTTCTTTATAAGACTCCATTTTATTTTTCTTTAAATAGTCTAATAATTTTTTTCTTCTATTTACCGCTCTTAAAAGTCCAACAGATGAGTGTTTATCTTTTTTGAACTGTTTAATATGTTTAGATAAGTTCTCAATTTTATCTGTTAGTTGAGCAACTTGAACTTCTGAAGAACCAGTGTCCTTGTCATGGATTGCTAGTTCTTTTGCTTTATTTGCCATTTTTTTCCTTACTTATTTGTTTGTTTGATTAAATTTTCAATTTTTTCTGCATAATCAAAAGAGTCATCTTTTACAAAAAATAGTTTTGGTAAAAACTTCATCACTATTTTTTTTGATAAAACTTTTCTGATTACAAATGAAAATTCTTTTAATTTAGTAACGACTTCTTCAGTATCTTTTCCACCTAAAGGCATTACAAAAATTTTTGCTGTTTTTAAATCTGGAGACATTCTAACTTCAGTAACTGTTATTTCTTTTGTAGATAAATTTGGTAATTTTGCTTCATCTCTTATAAATAACATTCCTAATGCTTGTTTTATCATTTCACCAACTCTCAATTGTCTTTGGGTAACTGGTTTTCCTAAGTTAGTCATTATATCGTTCTTTCTGTTATTGTAGAATTATATACTTCAATTACGTCATTTTTCTGAAAATCAACAAAATCCTTAAGCGTTATTCCACACTCTAAACCAGCAGATACCTGCTTAGTTTGATTTTTTTCTCTAAATATTGATCCAATTTTTCCATTGAAAATAATAGCCCCATCTCTAATAACTCTTGCGTTAGAGTCTTGGGTAATTTCTCCATCTGTCACTTTAGAGCCTGCAACTTTACCTACTTTTGAAACTTTAAATATTTCCAGTATCTCCGCTGTTCCAATAATTTTTTCGTCTACTTCTGGAGTTAATAAACCAGACATTTTACTTTTTATGAAATCTAATACTTCATAAATAATATTAAAACTGAATATAGAAATTTTTTCCTGTTCAGCTCTTTTTTTTGCTTCTTTGCTAGGTTTTACATTGAAGGCTATAATTACAGCATTAGATGCTTTGGCTAAGGTAACGTCAGTCTCGGTAACCATTCCTATATCTGACAAAAGAATTTTTGGTTTTACCTCATCATGTTTAATTTGATTTATAGCATTTTTAATTGCTTCTGAAGAACCATGAACATCTGATTTTATTATAATATTTAGTTCTTCAGACGATGTATCTTTAAATGCAGAATCTTGAGTTACAAAAGACATTGGATTTTTGCTCTCCTTTGCTTCCTGTATTCTACCTTCGCAAAGGGTTTTTGCCTCTTTTTCACTCTTTAAAACTATAAAATCATCACCTGATTTTGCTGCTCCGTTAATACCTAATATCTCAATTGGTGTTGCGGGTTCTGCTTTTTCAATTTGTTTTCCTTGATCATTTATAATAGCTCTCACTTTTCCCCATTTTAAACCACTTACAAAATAATCACCCTTGTTTAGAGTTCCGGCTGTAACTATTACATTTGCAATTGGTCCTCTTCCGATATCAATTTTGGACTCTAAAACGATTCCTTTTGCATCAGTATCAAAGTCAGTTTTTAAATCCAATATTTCGGCTTGTAAAATTACACTCTCAACTAATTTTTCTAAATTTTTATTTGTTTTTGTGGATATCTCTACCATGAGTACATCCCCTGACAAATCTTCTGCTATTAACTCATATTCTAAAAGCTGGTTTTTAATTTTTTGAGGATCGGCATCAGGAAGGTCACATTTATTTATTGCTACAACAATTGGTACTTTAGCAGCTTTTGCATGTTTAATTGATTCTATTGTTTGTGGCTTTACACCATCATCAGCAGCAACAACTAAAATTACAATATCTGTTAATTTTGAGCCTCTTGCTCGCATTTCTGTAAATGCAGCATGACCAGGAGTGTCGATAAAAGTGATTTTATTTTTTTTATGTGTAATTTGATATGCTCCAATATGTTGAGTAATGCCTCCAAACTCACCAGATACAACATTGGCTTTTCTTAAAACATCTAAAACAGATGTTTTACCATGATCCACGTGGCCCATTACTGTTACTATGGGTGCTCTGCTTTTTAGATTTTGTGTTTTAATCTCTTTAATTTTATCTAAAATTTCCTCGGCTTTTTCTTCTTTAACAGGATTATGTCCAAATTCTTTAACTAAATATTCTGCAGTATCTGCGTCAATTGTATGATTAATAGTAACTGTTACTCCCATTCCCATCAAATGTTTGATTATACTACTTGATTGCTCAGCCATTCTGTTTGCTAATTCTCTAATAGTAATAACCTCAGGTATGTTAATATCTCTTTTTACTGGTTTAAAGTTCTCTTTTGTTTCTTCTTTATTTAATAATCTATTTTCCTTCTGCTTTGCCCTTTTCAATGAAGCTAAACTTCTCGACCTTATTCCAATATCGTCTCCGCTTAATGCCCGTGAAACGGTCAACTTGAGCTCTCTTCTTTTACCACCCTGTTTATTAAGTTTATTTTCTTTTTGGACATTTTCACCTTTTAATCTTCTTGTTGCTCTTTGTTCTGCCAGCTTTCTTTTTTCAAAATCAGATGTGATTGGTGATGAAGGTTTAGAAAAGTTTGTTTTTTTTGGAATAAACGTGCTTTGTGATTTATTGTCTACTGGTCTTGCTCCTCTAGAAAAATTTGTTTTACCTCCAAATCTTGGAGATCTTTTCTCTATTACAACTGTATTCTTTGATTGAGATCTAGCTTGTTCAATACTGTTAATTGTCTTTTTGGAAGCTCCAGAAATTGATAACTTTAATTTTTTCTTTTCCATTTTTCATCTCTCAGTCTTTATAAACAATGTCTCTTGCAGACATAATTAAATCGTCTGCTTCTTTTTTTGAAAGAGCAAAATCCTCTAAATACCCCTTTATTCTTACTCTTTCACCCTTAACAATATCGTAACCGCCAGTCAATTCATCAGAAGCTAAATCCGCAAAATCGTTTAATGTTAATATCTTTTGTTCTCCAAGCGTGACAAGCATTCCTGGTGTTAGACCCTTGTGATTAATTAAATCATTTTCTAAGCCCAAATTTTTAATTCTATTTGCTATTTCTTCTTGGTCTTTTTGATAAAATTCTTTAGCTCTTTCTATTAACTCTTTTGCTGTTTCCTCTTCTATTCCCTCAATTTTCATTAAGGCTTCGGGATTACTATCTTTAATATCATCAATAGATGAAAACCCTTCTGCAACAAGTAACTGCCCTAATGTTTCATCTAACTCCAAATTTTTTACAAAATTATCTGTCTTCTCTTTAAACTCTATTTGTCTTCTTTCAGAATCCTCTTGATCGGTCATAATATTAATTTCATAATTCATCAATTTTGTTGCCAGTCGAACATTTTGACCTCTTCTACCAATTGCTTTACTAAGATTTTCCTCTGTTAAAATAACATCAAGTTTTCTTCCCTCCTCATCTACATTCACTCTCTGTACTTCAGCAGGTGATAAAGCATTTGCAACAATTACTGCTGGATCTTCAGACCAATTTACAATATCAATTTTTTCTCCTTGAAGTTCATTTACAACAGCTTGAACTCTACTTCCTCGCATACCTACACATGCACCGACAGGATCTAAGGAAGTATCAATTGCTTTGACACAAATTTTAGCTCTACTACCTGGATCTCTTGAAGATGATTTAATTTCGATTAATCCATCATAAATTTCTGGAACCTCTTGTATAAATAATTTCTCCATAAATTTCGGATGTGCTCTTGACAAGAATATTTGTTGACCTCTTGGCTCTCTCCTTACATCCAAGCAATAAGCTTTTACTCTGTCGCCTGCTTTAATATTTTCTCTCGGTATCATTTCATTTTTTTGTATTATTGCTTCAGTTCTTCCAAGATCAACAATTACGTTTCCAAACTCTAATCTTTTAACTATACCGCTCAAGATAGTATCAATTTTATCTTTGAAATCGTTGTATTGTCTCTCTCTTTCAGCTTCTCTTACATTGAAACTAATTACTTGTTTCGCTGTTTGAGCAGCTATTCTTCCAAAATCAAATGATGGTAATGGTTGTAAAACCTCATCTCCAATTTGTTTTCCATGATTATTTTCATTAAGCTTAATTGCATCATCTAGGGTTATTTCTAAATTAGAGTTTTCTGGATTTTCTACTATTAACAACTTTCTAAATATTCCAATATCACCACTTTCTCTATCAATTTCAACTTTAATTTCGTTTTCAGATCCAAATTTAGATTTAGCTGCCTTAGCAATACCATTTTCCATCGATCCAATTATTAACTCTTTATCAATTGATTTTTCTAAAGCTACTGCTTCTGCTATTCTTATTAATTCTAGTTTATCTGCTCTTCTATTTAACATTTTATTAATCCTAAAAAAAAATGGGCCGAGGCCCATTTTGAATTTCAATAATGTGAATGAAATATATTTATTTTTTTTTAATATTCAACTTTATTTACCTATTAAATAGGTCTGATTTATCTGTCTTTTCCCATGAAAATGAACCTTGCTCATCTGGAATTCTTCCGAAGTGTCCATATGCTGCTGTTTTTTCATAAATAGGTTTATTTAGGCCTAACATCTCTCTTATGCCTCTAGGGCTTAAATCAAAATTTTCATGTATAAGTTTTTCTACATATTTATTTTTTTCATCATCATTATCAAATAAATCAACATAAATTGATAAAGGTTTTGATACACCTATAGCATATGCAAGTTGAATCAAACATTTGTTAGCAATTTTAGATGCAACAACATTCTTTGCTAAATATCTGGATGCATAAGCAGCTGATCTATCAACTTTGGTTGGATCTTTTCCAGAAAATGCACCTCCTCCATGTGGTGCTGCTCCACCATATGTGTCAACAATAATTTTCCTACCAGTCAAACCACTATCACCGTCAGGGCCTCCAATTACAAAATTTCCCGTTGGGTTCACATATATTTCCTTTTCATCTAATGAACTCAATAATTCTTTTGGTATTGATCTTTCAATATAAGGTTTTACCAATTCTCTAACTTGAGCTTGATTGACATCTGGAGAGTGTTGAGTCGATATAACTACAGATTTTACTGATGATGGTTTTCCATCTTTATATTCAATTGTAATTTGGCTTTTTGAGTCTGGTTCTATATTTTTCAATTTGCCGGATTTTCTATCTTGAGCCATAAGTCTTAATATTTTATGAGAGTAGTGTATTGGAGCGGGCATCAGCACATCGGTTTCATTACATGCGTAACCGAACATAATTCCTTGATCGCCAGCACCTTCATCTTTATTTCCAGAGGAATCTACACCCATAGCAATATCAGCTGATTGAGAGTGTAAATGACTTTCGACTGATGTTGCTTCTTTCCAAGTAAATCCTTCTTGATCATAACCAATATCTTTGATGCAGTGCCTTACTTTTTCTATTAAATCTTTTTTTTTTATTTCTGGACCTCTTACTTCACCAGCTAAGACAACTTTGTTTGTTGTTGTTAAAGTTTCACAAGCAACTCTCGATTGAGGTTCAGCAGCCAAATATGTATCTACAACCATATCTGAAATTCTATCACAAACTTTATCTGGATGACCTTCGGATACTGACTCGCTAGTAAATAAGTAATCTTTTTTCATTTATTCTCCCTAATTTTTAAAATCACAATGAAAGTAGTATAAATTATGACAAAATAAAAGAAGATCTTATTACCATGTTCAGCAAAATAAGTTTTATCAACACGTTTGATTTTATTAACATCAAAATATCCTTTTTCACTAATTTGTTTAATAATTTGACCTTTGGGATTAACAAAAGCAGAAACCCCATTGTTTGTAGATCTAAAAACATTTTTACCCTCTTCAATTGATCTAAATATCGAATGAGATAAGTGTTGAGCGGGCCCAATAGATTTGCCAAACCAACCATCCTCAGAAATATTTAATATAAAATCGTAATATTTTTTATTTGGATTAATTTTTCCTGAATAAATTATTTCATAACAAATAAGTGGGATAAATTTTATTTTATCAATGTTCAGAATTTCTCTTTTATTATCAGCTGAAAATGGTTGATACCCTTGGGTTATTTTTTTTAAACCTACTCTTTTGAAGAAATTTTCAAATGGTAAAAATTCTCCGAATGGAACTAGTTTATTCTTGTTGTATTTATACAATAATTCTGTGTCAGAATTTAATACTACTAAAGAATTATAAATTTTATTTTCTTTAATACTATTAATTCCCAAAATGACTTTATGATTTGCATTAAATTTTTTTTTGAAGATATTTTTAAAAAATTTGAGATCTCTAAAATAAATACTAGTGATTATACCCTCGGGAAAAATAAATATTTTTTTTTCAGATTTATTTGGATCACTTAAAGTAAGTAATTCATCGATATTTTTTTCAGGACTCTGATTTGTTAAGAATCTTTCAATTGGTACTTTTGGAGAAACAACTCGAATAACAGAGTCTAGCTTGTCGTATTTTTTTTTTTCAAAATTTTTAATATTAAAGTATCCATACGAATAATTTATTACTACTAGAATTAATCCAAAACAAAAAAAAATAACTGCTCCTGAACTTTTATACTTATGAAAAAATATTATTGGTAATAAGAAAATTGTGATTGATAATAAATTTAACGAGTAGGTCCCTACATAGGATAAAATTTGTAAAGAAGGTAAGTTATTTGAAACACTAAAGACTAATAGATTCCAAGGAAAACCACCTAAAATAAAACTTCTTAGAAATTCAATCCCACCAAAAAAAATCGAAAAAATCAAAACTGATGAGAGTTTATTTTTTAAATTAAAGAGGCTACTTAGAAAAGTTACTAAACCATAAAATATTCCTAAAAATAAAGGTATTAATATTAATGCAAATGGAATAATTAATTTAAAATTTAAATCAAATGTTAAAGAATTTGTAATCCAATAAAGGTTAGAAATAAAATAACCAAATCCAAAGACCCAACCAACAAAAAATGATATGATTTTTTTATGGGTATAATTTATTAATATATAAAGTAATGTCGGAAGTGATAAAAAATTAAGAAATACAAAATTATATGGTGGTAAACTAAATGATGTTATTATACCTAAAAATAAACATGTTAAATATAGATAAGCTTTATTTTGTAGAATAGATTTCAATTTATTTTATTCAATTTTTTAAATATTAAATTTTCTCTTTTGTTCATTAAATAATAATCTTTATTTTTTTTATGATCATGTCCTAGGAGATGCAAATAACCGTGTATCCACATTTTATCTAATTCATGATCAAAACTTGTTGATTTTGCTCTTTTGTTAATTATTTCAAAAGAAATTGCTATATCTCCTAAATATAATTTATTTTTTAATTTAACTTTTAAAGGAAAAGAAAGTACGTCCGTTGAAACATTTTTATTTCTAAATTTTAAATTTAAATCTTTCATTTTTTTATTATTAGTAAGCATCACAGTAAATTCTTGGTTTTTATTTTTAAAAATGCTTAATTTAGATAATTTGTTTAATTTCTTTTTGAAGTATATCTCTGGTTTTTTTAATTTCTTTTCCCAAATTTTTTTATCTAAAACTATGTTGGCTTTAATCATTAATCTGAATTTTTATCAGAATAAGCCTTGACTATCTTGGAAACTAGTGGGTGTCTTACAACATCAGTATGATCAAAATCTACCACGGATATCTCTTTTAAATGACCAAGTAATTTTTTTGATCTATTTAAACCTGACATTGTTTTATTAGGTAAGTCTATTTGGGAAGGATCACCGTTAATTACTATTTTGGAATTTTCACCAATTCTTGTTAAAAACATTTTTATTTGAGTATCTGTTGCATTTTGTGCTTCATCAAGTATTGCAAATGAATTTTTTAAAGTTCTTCCCCTCATGAATGCAAGTGGTGCAATCTCAATATCTCCAACTTCTATTTTTTTTTGAATTTTTTCAAAATCTAATAGGTCATATAATGAATCGTAAAGAGGTCTTAAATAAGGATCAACTTTTTCTCTCATATCTCCTGGTAAAAAACCTAATCTCTCTCCTGCTTCTACCGCTGGTCTAGATAAAATGATTCTCTCTATTTTTTTTTCAAGCAACATTGTTAAAGCAACAGCTACAGCTAAAAAAGTTTTACCAGTTCCGGCTGGTCCTGCAGAAATAACAATATCAGATTCTTTTAAAGCCCTTATATAACTTTTTTGTTTCTCTGATCTTGGTATTACAGATTTTTTTGGAGTTTTTATTATATATTCAACATTTCCATTTTTATTTGTAACTTTTTCATCAATCATAAATTTGTTTACTGATGACTCTATATCCTTTTTTTCTAATGTTCCATTATTTAAAAATTGATCTACAAGGAATTGAATTGCATTTTTTATTATTTCATTTTTTTCAGGAGTATTTTTTAATAAAATTGAGTTTCCTCTAGAGTAAATGCTAGAATTTGTAATTTTTTCTAATTCTTTTAAGTTATTATTAAATTCTCCTAAAACACCTAAAAGTAATTCGTTGCTTTGAAATACGATACTTAAGGCATTGTTCTCTGAATATACATATTTTAAATCAGGATTAATTTTTGATTTTGCAAAATTTTTCAAATTATGCTGCTTTCATTTCATCTGTTACTTTACCAAATAAAGAATTTTGATTACTTTTTTCGATATTCACTTTAATTAATTTGCCAATATGACTTTCATTACCATCAAAAATAACTGAATTTAAAAATTTATTTCTTCCAAAATATTTGTTTTGGTTTTTAAGTTTGTTTTCTACAAGCACCTCTAAAGTTTTTCCTTCTAAAGATTTATTTAATTCTATTTGATTACTAAATAATTTTTCTTGAATAGTCATCAGTCTATTTTTAAGTTTATCTTTATCAGTAATCTTTAATTCTGCAGCCTTTGTTCCTGGTCTCGGGCTAAAAATAAATGAGAATGAATTTATAAATTTAATTTTATTAACTAAATTTATGGTTTCTTTGAAATCATTCTCTGTTTCTCCAGGGTATCCAATAATAAAGTCACTAGAAAATTTTATGTCAGGATTAATTTTGATTAATTTTTCATAAATGTTTAAATAATAACTTACAGTGTGCTTTCTGTTCATCATTTTTAATATTCTGTCAGAACCACTTTGAATTGGTAAATGAACAAAAGGCATTAATTTTTTTGAATTTTTGTAACATTCAATAAGATCATCTGTCATATCTCTTGGATGAGATGTAGTATACCTAATTCTACTTATTTCGGAATATTTGCTGAGTGTATTTATAAGATCTGACAGTCGGTACTCCCTAGATCCGTCTTTATAAGAATATGCATTTACGTTTTGACCAAGAAAAGTTATTTCTCTAGATCCATTCTTTATCAATCTCTCAGCTTCATCAATAATGCTTTTGAATGGTCTAGAATACTCTGGTCCTCTAGTATAAGGAACAACACAAAAGTGACAGAACTTATCACAACCCTCTTGAATCGTTAAAAAAGACGAAACATTGGTGTTGTTATTTTTTATATTATCGAAGTACCTAAACTTTGAAACTGAGTCGAATTCAGTTTCTTCAACTTTATTTTCTTCTTCAAAGTTTTTCAAAAGATTATTTATTTTTTGATAAGATTGAGGACCTATAACTAAATCTATATATTTCTCTCTATTAAGCATCTCAGTATTTTCAGCTTGTGCAACGCAACCTGCAACAACCATAATTGGTTTTTTTTTGTCTTTATATAATTTTTTTACTCTCCCAATCTCATGATAAACTTTATCTTTAGCTTTATCTCTAATATGACAAGTATTTAAAATATAACAATCAGCCTCTTCTTGGTTTTCAGTTTTATTATAACCTATCGACCTAACAGCATCATATATCCTGTTAGAATCATACTCATTCATTTGACAACCAAATGTCTTTATAAAAACCTTCTTATGCATGAATTATTTTTTTTTGATACCGTATAGTTCTAATTTATGATCAACAAGCTTATAACCGTATTTATCAGCAATTTTTTTTTGTAATTCTTCGATTTCTTCATCAACAAATTCTATTATCTCTCCAGTTTTTATATCAATCAAATGATTATGATCATCATTTAATTCATATCTCGCCTTTCCAGATTTAAAATCATGTTTTGTTAATATACCCGCTTCCTCAAAAAGCTTAACTGTCCTGTAAACAGTAGCGATACTAATTTTAGAATCTATTTGAGAAACTCTATTATATAATTCATCAACATCTGGATGGTCAGATTCTCCATATGTTTTTTTAGATTCGGATATTACTCTTGCGATTATCCTTCTTTGATCTGTAAGTTTTACACCATTTTTTTGGCATTTTTCTTCAATAGTTTCTAACATAATATATTTTAACTCGAGTAAAGGGGTTTAATCAAATTAATATTTGTAAAGTTTTTTTTATCAGTTTTTACTAACTGATTTACATCTTTATCAGTTAAATGTTCACTCAAAAATCCATATAAATCAATGTTTTTTGCAAAAGCAATGCCTTTAGCAATTGCTATGGAATTTCTAATGCTTGAGATTTTCCCAGGACCTTGGTTTACAAATATTTCACTTATTTTATCTAAATTTGAATCATGCTCTTTAAGAAAATTCAAAATTAATATCATTATTTTATCAAAATTTTCTCTACTGTTTGTATGAGCGGTAGTATAAGATTCTAAGTTCGTTATGAGAGAAAATAAAATTTTATCATCTGCAGCATTAATAACTAAAGTATTCATTTTTTTTATTATTTTTTTAAACGTTAAAGCTGAAGTAGTAAATAAAAAATATTTTAAGAATGAACAAGGAGTTTTGGCAATTATGTATCATAGATTTGAAGAAAATAAGTATCCATCAACAAATATAAGATTAGATATATTTAAAAAACATATTAATTTAATAAAAGAAAATAATTTACATTTTTATAATCCTGGTGAATTTTCAATAAATTTTGAAAAGGTTAAAAAACAAAAGAAAATTTTATTAACTATTGATGATGCATTTACATCTTTCTATGAAAACGCATGGCCAATCTTAAAACAGGAAAAAATTCCTTTTATTTTATTTGTCTCAACAGAGGCGGTTGGGAATAAAGGATATATGAGTTGGGACCAAATAAAAGAAGTAGAAAAAGAGAACTTTGCATACATTGGTAATCATTCGCATTCTCATGATTATTTAACTAAATTTGCTTTTCAAAAGTTTGTAGAAGATATTGAGGAATCAATTAAAATTTTTAAAAATAAATTGGGATATAATCCAATTTATTTTTCTTATCCCTTTGGTGAATATAATTTAGAGCAGAAAAATTATATTGCAAACAATTTTGAATTTGCATTTGGCCAACATTCAGGTGTTATTGATTTAAATAAAGATAGATATGAGCTACCAAGATTCCCTATAAACGAAAAATATGGAGAAATAAAACGATTTAAAGAAGTAATATCTTATTTGCCACTTCAGTATAAAATTATTAAACCTGAAAACAAATTTATGAATGATGGAGAAAACCCACCTAAAATGACGATAGAATTTTTCGAAGATCAAAAAAATTTAGAAAATATTAATTGCTTTTCAAATGAAGGCTCAAAGTGGAGAAAAACAAAAATTATCTTGAACGACAATATATTAAATATTAATTTTTCAGAAAAATTTATTGAAAGAAGAGGGAGAATCAACTGTTCATTAAAAGATGAAAATGGGTGGAGATTTTCAGGTTTCCAATTTGTTCAAAATTAAATTAATTTTTTAGTTTTGTTACTTGTAGGCATTACATTTACATCATCAAAATCTGTAAGAGAATTTTGCTTTATAATTTGTTTTAACACGTCAATGTATTGTTGCCCTGTCTCTGCGTATTTATCTAAATAATTTACCAGCTTTAAACTGTCTAATTTTTCATCGTTGTCCCTTTGAATTGCTCTTTCTTTTCTAAATTCGATATAACTGCTATGAGTATTTAAATTTCGCTGATATGCTCTAACTGATGCTTTAAGGACTGCAAATTTCGCAACTTTGTGTTTTGCATCTTTATCCACACCTGCTGGTCTAATTCCTTCACCATTCCATGTCCATTGTCCAAATAATGCATTACCCTCTTGTGCAAATCTCGATGTACCCCATCCAGTTTCTTTAGCAGCTTGAGCAAGTGCTAGGGAGACAGGTATTTCATCCATTCTAATTTTCAAAGAATAAAAATCTCCATCTCTTAAACCATATTGTTTAAATTTTTCTTTTAACCAATTCTTTTCTTTTTGCGTATTAATATTTTTGCCCAATATTCTAAATAATTCCTTTCTATCAAGTCGAATTTTAGCATTCTCTTCTACGATTAATGGCAAAACTATTTGGATAAATAGTTTTTTTCTTTTTTTTGAGTTTTCAATGCTTTTAATCTCTTTTGGAAGATGATCAATTTTATTACCTATATTCACTAACTTAGTCTCTCTAACTCTTTCAAGATTATAATTTGTATCTTTAAACAATTGCTCAATTGTTCTTGCATCAAATCTTATTGAATTTTGGCCCTCATCATCTGTACTGAAAAAATCAATATCAGCAAAAATATTTTTCAGATTAAGTTTATTTGTTTTAGTTTCTTTATCTCCATCAAGGATTTTTTTTCTTTTTTCTAGTTCATGGTCAAAATTTACACCAGCATTTGAGATTACAGATTTTTTGAAATTAAAATTTTTATCTAAAAAAATATTTATAGAAGGTAATGTAAAAAATGAGAAAATCACTAAAAGACTGATTACTGAAAATCTAAATATATTATTTTTCTTTCGATTTTGTTTAATAATTTTATTTTTTGTACGCCTAACCATTAGTTTCAATATAATTATTATTAATTATTTATACAGCTAAAACTTCTTTAACTTCAGGAATGTAATGACAAAGCAAGTTTTCTACACCTTTTTTTAAAGTGAGAGTTGAAGATGGACAACCTGAACAACTGCCTTTTAACAAAACTTTAACTTTTCCATCCTTGAATTCTTGAAACTTTATATCTCCTCCATCTCTTGCAACAGCAGGTCTGATTTTAGAATCTAGAATACTTATTATTTTTTTTTCAATCTCTGAATAATTTTTGTTCTGCTCTTCTTCATTAGTTTTATCTATAATGCAAGTATTACCATTTGCATAATGCTCATTAACATAAGATATAACAATATGCTGAATATCTTCCCATTTCTTACTTTCTTCTTTATTTATCGAAAAAAAGTCTTCCCCTAAAAATACTCCAGTTACTCCATTTATTTGTAATAGATTCTTTATCAATAAATTATTTGTATCTTCCTGATTTAAAACTTCTAAAGG
Organism: uncultured Pelagibacteraceae bacterium; assembly: GCA_902541285.1. Taxonomy (GTDB): domain Bacteria; phylum Pseudomonadota; class Alphaproteobacteria; order Pelagibacterales; family Pelagibacteraceae; genus Pelagibacter. The sequence goes on along the minus strand of CACBQD010000003.1, from coordinate 32,446 downwards.
ACCATCATTAGATACCTTTCTACCAGGTAGAAACTTTAATGAATTTGGGTTTGGTGTATTTTCGGTTTGTATAAACATAAGTTTTATATACTGTTTATTTCAAAATATTAAATGATTAAAAACCCACTATTTCTTTTAACTTTTTAACTTTGTTAGAAGAAATATCTTCTGCTTTTACTGCTCCATCTTTTAAAATTTGATCTATATAATTTTTATCTGACAACAATTTTTTTATTTCTTTTGATATGGGTGACAGCTTAGTTATAATAATTTCAGATAATTTATTTTTTAAATCAGAGAAATTTTTTCCCTCAAATTCATTTAATGTATCAGTAATATTTTGATTTCTTAAGCTAGAGTAAATACCCATTAAATTTTCTGCTTCAGGTCTACCCTTAAGCCCATTTTCATTTCCAGGTAAAGTATCATTATCGGTTTTTGCTTTTTTTATTTTGTTAATAATTTGATCCTCAGTGTCTGTTAGGTTGATCCTACTTCCTTCAGCAATATCTGACTTGCTCATTTTTTTTGTTCCATCTTTTAAACTCATTATTCTTGAAAAATGTTTTTGTATAAGAGGCTCAGGTGGTCTTAAAAAATCTGGGCATTTATATTCGTTATTAAATTTTTGAGCTATATCTCTGCAGAGTTCTAGATGCTGTTTTTGATCATCTCCAACCGGTACATGAGTAGCGTCGTATAAAAGAATATCAGAGGCCATTAGAACTGGATAAATATATAAACCAACACTAGCTTTTTCCTTATCTTTTCCGGCTTTTTCTTTGAATTGTGTCATTCTATTAAGCCATCCCATTCTGGCTACACATCCTAAAATCCAAGAGCCCTCAGAATGTGCGGGAACTAAAGATTGATTAAATATTATACTATTTTTTGGATCAATACCGCTTGCGATAAATGCTGCCGCTGTCTCTCTAATATTATTTTTTAACTCTATTGGATCTTGCATTACAGTGATGGCATGAAGATCAACAACACAAAAGATACAATTGTTTTCTTGAATATTTTGTAAATCTACAAAGTTTTTTATAGCACCTATATAATTACCAAGATGCAAATTTCCCGTTGGTTGAACTCCAGAAAAAATTTTTTTAGACATAATTTAATAGTTTAATTTAATATCAGATATTTTAAAGGCCTTAATGAGTATTGAAATCAGCAAATAAAAAGCAAATGTTAAAAGAACTAATAATATAATTGCTAAAAATTTATAACTATTTGAAAATATAAAATAATTGCCAAAATAATTTATCAATATTTTAAATAATCCCAAACAAATCAAATTTGAAATTGATATTTTAAAAAGTTGTATAAAAAACAAGTTATTGAAATTAAAATAATTTTTATTTAGAGTAAATACCATTAGTAAGAAACCATTCAACCATGAAGAAATAGTTGTTGCTATAGGAATTATAATAAAACCTATTTTACTAAATAAAGATACACTAATAACAATATTTAAAATTACAGAAATCAATGAAAAGTAAAAAGGTGTTTTTGTATCATTTCTGGCAAATATAAAACTTGAAAATATTTTTATCATTGAGAATGCAGGTAGGCCTAATGCAAAATAAAATAATGCAAGAGCTGAATTTTTAACACTTTCTTCATTAAAAGATCCATATCCAAAAAGCCCAGAAACAATTTCTTCAGAAGCAATAATTAATGCTAGGGTAGCTGGAAGACTTAAAAATAAACTCAACTCCAAAGACTTATTTTGTAAAATTTCCAATTTTACTTTGTCTTTACTCTTTACATATCTACTTAAGTTAGGCAGAATAATTATACCGATTGCAATCCCTGCTATAGCTAAGTTTATCTGGTATATCCTATCTGCATAATATAAATATGAAACAGCACTTGCTTGGAAAGAGGCAATTATTGTACCAACTAATATATTAATCTGAGTAACGCCAGACGAAAATATACTGGGCAAGAGTTTTCTAAAAAAAAATTTTATTTTATTATCAATTTGAAAATTGAATTTAAAATTTGGATAAAAATATTTTCTAGTAAAAATAATTAAAAATAAAAATTGTATAATTCCCGCAAATGTTATTGCATAACTTAGATAGTAAACTAAATCTGTATCATTTTTTATAATTAGGAAACATATTATTAATATTATATTTAAAAAAAGTGGGGCTGCTGCTGCGACGGCAAATTTGTTATGAGAATTTAAAATTGCTGAAAAAAAAGAGGCTAAACTTATAAAAATTAAAAATGGAAAAGTAATTCTTGTTAAATCAACTGCTAATTTGAACTTTTCATCTAAATCTGAAAAGCCAGGAGCAATCAATTTTATAAAGCTTGGCATAAAAATCTCGATTAGTATTGTTAGACTTAAAAGCGCTAAGACCAATAAATTAAATACTGAGTTTGCAAATTTCTGAGCTTTTTTTTTACTAGACAAAAGTTCTGATGTATAAGATGGAACAAATGCTGCATTAAAAGTACCTTCTGCAAACAATCTTCTAAAAGTGTTTGGTATTCTAAATGCTACGAAGAATGCATCAGCAATTGGTCCCGAACCAAGATAAATAGCTATAAAAAAGTCTCTAATGTATCCTAATATTCTGCTTAGTATAACAAACAGACTAAACGTGCCTGTTGACTTAATTAAATTCATAAATCATATTACTAACTTAATCCTTTTGTATATCTAAACAAATAATGAAAAAAAACAAAATTGAACATTATTCTGATAAAGAAGCTTTAGATTTTCATACTAATGATAAATCTGGCAAAATAGAGATCGTTTCATCTAAGCCGGTAACTACAAAAAGAGATCTGGCCTTAGCTTATTCTCCTGGTGTTGCGGCTCCTGTAAAGGCAATAGCCGATAATCCTGAGTTGGCATATGAATATACTACTAAAGGAAATCTAGTTGCAGTAATTAGTAATGGATCAGCAATATTAGGGCTAGGAAATTTGGGTGCGATAGCATCAAAACCAGTGATGGAAGGAAAAGCTGTTCTATTTAAAAGATTTGCAGATATAGACTCTATAGATTTAGAAATAGATACAGAAGATACAAAAGAAATAATTAATTCAATAAAACATATCGCAAAAAGTTTTGGTGGTATAAATCTTGAGGACATTGCAGCTCCAAACTGTTTTATAATTGAAGAAGAATTAAAAAAAATTCTAGATATTCCTGTGTTTCATGATGATCAACATGGAACTGCAATCATTACAACAGCCGCACTAATTAATGCAGTTGATATTGCAAAAAAAAACTTAAAAAAAATTAAAATAGTGATTAATGGTGCAGGTGCTGCAGCTATGGCATGCGCAAAATTATTTAGAAGCACCGGTATTCCAAAAAATAATATTAAGATGTTGGATACAAAGGGCGTAATAAATAAAAATAGAAAAGATATTAATTCTTGGAAAAAAGAATTTGCAGTAGAAACTAAGGATAAAAGTTTAGACGATGCGATGAAAAATGCAGATGTATTTTTAGGCTTATCCGCAGCAGGTGTTGTTAAAAAGAGTATGGTAAAAAAAATGGCGAAAAATCCAATTATATTTGCTTGCGCAAATCCAGATCCTGAAATTAAACCAGAAGAAATAGAAGAAGTGAGAAATGATGCAATTATAGCAACGGGTAGATCCGATTATCCAAATCAAGTAAATAATTTAATTGGGTTTCCTTACATATTTAGGGGAGCATTAGATGTTAGAGCAAAAACTATTAATGAAGAAATGAAAGTTGCGGCAGCTAATGCTATCGCCTCACTTGCAAGAGAATTTGTGCCTGATGAGGTCGCAGCTGCAATGGGTGGTGAAAGACCTAATTATGGAAAAGAATATATCATTCCATCTACTTTTGACCCACGTTTAATAAGCGTTATACCATTAGCAGTAGCAAAAGCAGCCATTAAATCTGGAGTTGCTAGAAAAAAAATAGAAAATTTTGATCAATATTCTGAACAGCTAAAACAAAGGCTTGATCCATCTGTAACAATTATGCAGGGAATAAATAACCAAATTAAAAAAACGAACAAAAAAGTTGTATTTGCTGATGGTGAAGATGAAAATACTTTAAAAGCAGCTATAGCATTTAAAAATAGTGGCCTAGGCACACCTATTCTGGTTGCTAAAGAAAAAGTGGTTAAAGAAAAACTGAGAGAGATTGGTTACGGAGAAAACTTTGATATTGAGATTGTAAACTCTACTTTAGGCGACAAACGTAAAAAATATGTGAATTATCTATTTAATAAACTTCAAAGAAAAGAGGGATTGCTTGAAAGAGATTGTGATAAGATGGTTAGAAATGACAGAGTTATTTGGGGTTCTTGCATGGTTGCATGTGGTGATGCTGATGCAATGGTTACCGGTAATTCGAGAAGGTATGGACAATCTCTTGAGAAAGTAAAAAAGGTCATAGATGCTAGACCAGGAGAAATTATGTTTGGGTTGAACATGATTGTCAATAAAGGCAAAACTGTCTTTATTGCAGACACAAGTGTTCATGAGCATCCAACCTCTGAGCAGTTATCTGAAATAGCTATTTCTGCATCTAGAGTCGCGAAATTATTTGGTTTTGAACCAAAAGTTGCTTTTCTTTCACACTCAACATTCGGCCAACCAATTACTACTAGAACTAAACATATAAGAGATGCAGTAGAAATTTTAAGAAATAAAAAAGTTAACTTTAAGTTTGATGGGGATATGCAGCCTGATGTGGCTTTAAGTGATGAGTATAAGGACCTTTATCCATTCTCTGAGATTGTGGGTAATGCAAATATATTAATTATGCCTGGACAACATAGTGCTGCCATAACATATAAAATAATGAAAACTTTAGGCGGCGCTAAAGTTATCGGACCACTATTAATCGGTTTAGGTCAAGCAATTGAAATTGCTCCATTAAGATCCTCAACATCTGATATATTAAACTTAGCATCTGTGGCAGCGTATTCAGCAGGAGTAATTAGTTATAAAAAACCAAATTAATTTTTTACCACTCTAAGGTCTTCAACTAAAAAAATGCTGGTGATAACATCTTCAACATCAAGAACTTTCTTAGCTTCATTAATAACTTCAGCTCTTTCATCTTCATTTTGTGAAATTCCATAAACATAAATAATTTTCTTATATGTATCGATATCATAATTAGCCGACTTTATTATTTTATTTGTTATCAAAGCAGTTCTTAATTGGGAGGTTATAAGTACATCTTTAGCAGTTTGTTTGAAATTAAATTCTTCCTTAATTTTTAAATCATTTTTTACTGATCTTGCCCCTTTAATTTCCCAAGCTAGTTTTGTAATTTTTAATTTCTCTTCTACTGTGTTCACTTTACCGGTTATAAATATTCTACCATCCAAGACTTTGGTCTTTACTTTTAATATATAACCACTATCCATTAATATTAATTTTGCTCTTAAGTTCTTTTGCATTAAAGAGTCATCAATTTGAGTTCCGATAGTCCTTGGATCCATTGCTATAGAAACTCCTGTACCCAAAACTCCAGTGGATGAATATCCAACACATCCTGAAATAAATATGAAAATCGCGATTAATATAATTTTTTTAAGTTTCATTTTTTTTATTCAAACAAAAATCATAGATGATTTTTTTTGATATATTATTCTCCTTGCTAATTTTTAACGTAATATCTTTAATCGACATTTTTTTTAATAGTTTAACTATTTTTTTTTTAACTGATTCTTCAATTACTTGTAACCTATTTTGCAAATTTGAATTTTCTGATATAACTACAGTAATCTCACCTTTTTCTGATATGTTAATATTATTGAGGTTTTTAACCTTATCTCTAATACATTCCTCATGAAATTTTGTCATTTCTCTAGTTATTAAAATATCCCTATCATTAAAATATTTTTGGATTTGAGCTGTTATTTTTTTTATTTTTTTTGGTGAAATAAAAAAAACAATTGAATAATTTAAATTGGAAACTGTTTGAAAAAGTTGATCAATTTGCAACTTTTTATCTGGCAAAAATCCACAAAAAAGGAAATTGTTTGAAAAGCCACTTATAGAAACAGCCGCTGTAACAGCAGAGGATCCTGGAACTGAAAATATATCAATTTTATTCTTGATGCATTCGTTTATCAAAATTCCACCTGGATCTGAAATGGTTGGGGTGCCTGCATCTGAAATCAAAGAAATTATTTTATTTTCCTTTAACAAATTTAAAACATTTTTTACATTTTTTTTCTCATTAAATTTGTGATTAGGTAGTAATTTCGTCTTTATATTAAATTTAGATAATAGTTTACTTGAAACTCTGGTGTCTTCTGACAAGATAAGATTAGATTTATTTAGAATATAAATGGCCCTAAAAGTCATATCACCTAAATTTCCTATGGGTGTTGAAACACAATATAGCCCAGGTTTTAAAATATCATTTATTTCAAAATTATACATTTAAAGAAAATGAGAAAATTTTATATCATATTTTTAAAGGTTTTTCTTATAATCGTTTTAACTAATCTTAAAGCAATTTCAGATGAGAATATTAAAATTGGTTTAATAGTGCCTTTGTCTGGTGAATATTCATATATCGGTAAATCAATTCTTAAGTCGACAAGAATGGCATTAGATAAAATAAATGATGAAAAAATTACAATAGTGCCAAAAGATACAAAAGCAAATCCAATAGACACACTTAAAGTTTCAAATGAACTTTACAATAATGGTATAAAGATAATTATCGGACCAGTGTTCAATGAGAGCAATAAATATTTAGATGAATTAAATGAAGTAACATTCTTATCTTTTACAAACAAAATTAGAAATAATCCAAAAAATGTAATTTCCGCTGGAGTAAATGCAATATCACAAATAAATACAATTAGAAAATATTTAAGTGAAAATAATTTAAAAAATACAATATTTTTGATACCTGAAACAGAGTACAAAAAAGAGATTGAAGAAGCTATTGAGAAATCTAATTTAATATTAAAAGAAAAATTTATTTATAGCAAAGACCCAACATTGTTAACAAAGCAAATAGAAGATTTAACTAGATACCAACAAAGAAAACAAAATTTAGAAAACGAAATTAAAAGAATAGAAAATTCAAATACTTTCAATAAAAAGAAAAAAATAGATGAATTAAAAAAAAAAGATACTTTGGGTTTTATTAATTTTGATTCAGTAATAATTGCTGATTTTAGTGAGAGTCTAAAGAGTGTTGCCACATCATTGTTATATACTGATGTATCTTCAGAAAGAATAAAATATATTACATTAAATCAATGGTTTGATGAGAGCCTTTTAAAAGAAACTTCATTGCATCCAATTTATTTTCCATCAATAAATAAAGATAATTTTGAGCTATTTCAAAGAGAATACATGCAAAACTTCAAAAATATACCAAATCAAATTTCTTTTTTGAGTTATGATCTAATAGGGTTGGTATATTATTTGTTAATTAACAATGATTTAAAGATTAATGAAAATTTATTTATTAAGAAAAATAAATTTAAAGGGAAGATAGGCATCTTTGAAATAAATAAAAAAACAATTACTCATCAATTAAATTTTTATGAGATAAAGGATAAAAATTTTAGAGAAATCTTTTAATTTTTTTGAAAGCTTTTGCCCTGTGATCATTTTTAAATTTTAACTTTTGACTCATTTGACCGAATGTTAATCTTTTATTAGCAGGAATAAAAATTGGATCATAACCGAAACCTTTATTTCCAATTTTCTTTCTAGAGATTACACCGTTGATAACACCTAAAGATTGGATTGGTTTTTTTTTTAATCCATAAATAGTTAGTGCGCAAATAAATCTTGCTTTAACTTTTTTTGACTGCCAGTTTTTATCTATCTTAGATAGCTTTTGATAAACTTTGTATATCGCCAAATTAAAATCACTTTTTTTTCCACCCCATCTTGCTGAATAAATACCTGGTTGATTATTCAGTAAATCAATTTCAAGACCAGAATCATCTGCGATGCAAATTTTTTTTGTTTTTTTTGAAAAATACTTCGCTTTGATTAAAGAATTTTTTAAAAAAGTATCTCCATTTTCTCTAGGGCTTTTAAGATTATAGTCTTTTGGCGATGTAATAATATAGTATTTAGGCAATAAATCTTTTATTTCTTTTATTTTTCCTTCATTATTTGACCCTATTACTATTTCTTTATTTTTTTTTTTTAACATCTAGAATTTTATAAATTTCTTACCATATAGTCTTTAATGGAAAAAGAAGAAACACAAAATAAAAAAGATAAATATTTAAAAGATGAAAATTCTGAGCCAAGTACACATAAGCAGCCTCCAGAAGTATCTGGAAAGAAAGAGGAAGAGGAACAAGTTTCACCAGAAGATGAAATTGCAAATCTTAAAGATAAAGTTGCTAGAACATTTGCTGAGATGGAAAATCAGAGGAGAAGATTTGAAAAAGAAAAAGATGAAGCTTTTGAATACGGAGGATTTTCATTTGCGAGAGAAACTCTTAATCTTCTAGATAATTTAGAGAGATCTAAACAAACATTGGAAAGTGATGAAACTATAAAAGATAAAGAAACATTAAAAAAATTGATAGAACATATCGATATTATTAATAAAGATATGATGTCTATTTTCAAAAAAAACAATATTGAGCCAATTAAGGCAATTAATGAAAAACTGGATCCGAATTTACATCAGGCCATGATGGAAATTGAGGATGATACTAAAGATCAAGGGACAATTGTTCAAGAAATTCAAAAAGGTTTTATGATGAAGGATAGATTGCTAAGGCCTTCATTAGTAGCTGTATCTAAAAAAAAAGTTGAAGAGAAACAGAATAACGAAAAAGACAAGAAAATTGTGGAAAAAGAGGCAAAAAATTAATTATTTATTATGGTTGTAGTTGTAAAATTAGCACTTATATGAGAATCAATTAGGATAAATTATGAGCAAAGTTATAGGAATAGATTTAGGGACAACAAATTCTTGCGTGGCCGTTATGGAAGGGACACAAGCAAAGGTATTAGAAAATGCTGAAGGAGCAAGAACGACACCTTCTGTTGTTGCATTTACAGACGAAGGTGAAAAATTAATTGGTCAACCAGCTAAAAGACAGGCAGTTACAAATCCTGAAAATACAATATTTGCAGTTAAAAGATTAATTGGAAGAAATTTTGATGATCCAACAGTTAAAAAAGATGTAGAGACTGCACCTTTTAAAATAGTTAATTCTGATAAGGGTGACGCATGGATTGAAGCAAAAGGCCAAAAATATTCTCCATCACAAATCTCAGCTTTTACACTTCAAAAAATGAAAGAGACAGCAGAAAAATATTTAGGTTCAGAAGTAAAACAAGCTGTCATTACTGTTCCAGCTTATTTTAATGATGCTCAGAGACAAGCAACCAAAGATGCGGGAAAAATAGCTGGCCTCGAAGTTTTGAGAATTATAAATGAACCTACAGCAGCATCCCTTGCATATGGTTTAGACAAAAAAGCAAATAAGAAAATAGCAGTCTATGATTTAGGTGGGGGAACATTCGATGTTTCAATTCTCGAATTAGGTGATGGTGTATTTGAAGTTAAGTCAACTAATGGTGATACATTTTTAGGTGGAGAAGATTTCGATAATGCTATTGTAGATTATTTACTTTCAGAATTTAAAAAAGAAAATGGTATCGATTTAAAGTCGGATAAATTAGCTTTACAAAGATTAAAGGAATCTGCAGAAAAAGCAAAAATAGAACTTTCATCAGCAACCCAAACAGAGATAAATTTGCCATTTATTACAGCTGATAAAACTGGACCAAAACATATTAACTTAAAAATGACTAGAGCTAAATTAGAGGCACTAGTCGAAGATCTGATTTCAAGAACAATACCGCCATGTAAAACAGCACTAAAAGATGCTGGATTATCAGCAAGTGAGGTGGATGAAATTGTACTTGTTGGTGGTATGACTAGAATGCCAAAAGTTATCGAAGAAGTTAAAAATTTCTTTGGTAAAGATCCTAATAAATCTGTCAACCCAGATGAAGTTGTTGCTATGGGCGCAGCGATTCAAGCAGGAGTATTACAAGGTGATGTAAAAGATGTATTACTCTTAGATGTAACCCCTTTATCTTTGGGGATTGAAACATTAGGTGGTGTATCTACAAAGTTAATAGATAAAAATACAACAATACCAACCAAAAAAAGCCAAGTATTTTCTACTGCTGAGGATAATCAACCAGCAGTGTCAATCAGAGTTCTTCAGGGTGAAAGAGAGATGGCTTCTGATAATAAAGTATTAGGAAACTTTGAGTTAGTTGGAATAGCACCTGCTCCCAGAGGAGTTCCACAAATCGAGGTGACATTTGATATAGATGCAAATGGTATTGTAAATGTCTCAGCTAAAGACAAAGGAACAGGTAAAGAGCAAAAAATTCAAATCCAAGCATCTGGAGGATTAAGTGATGAAGAAATTAACCAAATGGTTAAAGATGCAGAATCTAATAAAGAAGAAGATAAAAAGAAAAGAGAAGCTGTTGATGCAAGAAATCAAGCAGATACACTAATTCACTCAACTGAAAAGAATTTAAAAGAACACGGAAGTAAAGTTTCTGACGCAGATAAAAAGGCTATTGAAGATGGATCAGCAAACTTAAGGAATGCGCTTAAAGGTACTGATGTTGAAGAAATTAAGAAGAAAACACAAGATTTAGTTCAGGCATCTATGAAATTAGGTGAAGCAATCTATAAATCACAACAAGGTGCAAAGCCTGAAGATGCTCCAAAAGACGCAAAGAAAGAAGATACAAAAGACGATAATGTTGTTGATGCAGATTTTGAAGAAGTAAAAGACGAGAATAAAGAAAAAAGCGCCTAATAAAACAACTGTTTGTCTATAACACGTTATGGCAAAAAGAGATTATTACGAAGTTTTAGGTGTAAACAAAAGCGCTTCAGCAGATCAGATTAAATCAGCTTACAGAAAACTCGCTGTAAAATATCACCCAGATAAAAATAAAAACGATAAAGCTGCCGAGGAAAAATTTAAGGAAGCATCTGAAGCTTATCATGTACTTTCCAATACAGAGAGAAAACAAAATTACGATAATTTTGGTCATGCAGCTTTTGAAAATGGAGGAGGTGGAAGAGGTGGATTTGGAAATTTCGATTTTTCAAATCATTTCTCTGATATTTTTGAAGACTTTTTTGGAGAGGGTTTTGGTGGAGGCCGTAGATCAAGAAGATCAAATAATAGAGGGTCTGATCTGAGATATGACTTATCTATATCCTTAGAAGAGGCATTTTCTGGAAAGAAACAAGATATAAAATTCTCTACATCAGAAAAATGTGATACTTGTAGTGGGTCAGGTTCAAAACCAGGTCATCAAGCTGGAGCATGTTCAATGTGTGGAGGTCATGGTCAAGTAAGATCAAGTCAAGGTTTTTTTACAGTGCAACAGACATGTCCTCAATGCGCTGGTGCAGGAGAGGAAATTACTCATCCTTGCTCTAGTTGTAATGGACAAGGTAAAAAACAAGCTTCAAAAAGATTATCAGTTACTATTCCAAAAGGTGTAGATGATGGAACTAGAATTAGACTTTCAGGTAAAGGTGAAGCTGGATCAAGAGGTGGTAGTAGTGGTGATCTGTATTTATTCATTAATGTTAACTCGCATGACTTATTTAAAAGGTCCGATGAAAACTTATTTTTTGAATGTCCAGTCTCTATTGCTGATGCTGCTCTTGGAACCTCAATTGAAATTCCAACAATTGATGGTGGTAAAGCTAAAATAAAAATTCCAGCAGGAACTCAAAGCGGTAAACAATTTAGATTAAGAGGCAAAGGTATGCCTTATATGCGAGGAAACGATTTTGGAGATCTTTATGTACAAGTCAATACCGAAGTACCAATATCTCTAAATAAAGAACAGAAAGAGTTGCTTGAAAAATTTAGAGAAATTGAAAATGAAAAATCTAACCCAAGTATTAAAAAATTCTTTCAAAAAGCCAAAAGTTTTTGGAAAAACTAGCCAATAGTGCTAATCTAGATAATTACGATGAGTAAAATTAATTTAGCTATAACAGGATGCATGGGAAGAATGGGCCAACAACTCATTAAATCTGCTAAAAAAGATCGATCTACAAAATTAGTTGCTCTTACCGAAAATAGATTAATTAAAAAGAAAATCGGTGGCATTGCTCTTGGGTTAAATACCGAAAAAACTTTAAGTAAAGCAAATGTAATAATCGATTTTACTATCCCAAAATGTACATTTGAAGTTCTTAAAATCGCTAGTAAATTAAAAAAAAAAGTAGTTATAGGCACAACAGGTTTTACAAAAAAAGAGGAAAATTTAATAAAGAAGTTCTCAAAAAGAATTCCAATTCTAAAAGCAGGTAATATGAGCCTTGGAATTAATTTACTAATGTATCTTACAGAAATTACATCTGCATCACTGGGAAGTAATTATTTAAGTAAAGTTTTTGAAGTTCATCACAAACACAAGAAAGATCATCCTTCTGGAACAGCTTTAATGCTTGGAAGAGGAATTGCTGTTGGAAAAAATAAAGACTTTTATAAAATGATTGGGAAAAAATACTTAAATAAGAAAAAATTTCCTTACGGAAAAAAAATTAATTTCAATTCAATTAGGAAAGGTGAGATTATAGGCGAACACGAAGTTACTTTTTCAAGTGGAAAAGAAATTATAAAACTTAACCATGAGGCTTTCGATAGAGCTTTATATTCAGAAGGAGCAATAACTGCTGCTAAATGGCTAATAAATAAAAAACCAGGCCTTTATTCAATGAGAAATCTTCTGAATTTCAAATAATGAATGAAGTTCAAAGAGCCAAAATAGTTTTAAAGATTCTTAATAAAACTTATCCAACGACACCTATACCATTAAAGCATAAAAACATATTTACACTTTTAATATCAGTACTGCTTTCAGCTCAATGCACTGACGTAAATGTTAACAATGTTACAAGAAATATTTACCCAAAATATAATAAACCTGAGCATTTTGTAAAGCTTGGGAGAAAAAAAATAGAAACACTGATAAGAAGTATAGGTATTTTTAGAATTAAAGCTAAAAGTGTTTATAATCTTTCAAAGACTTTAGTGGAAAAATATAATGGAAAAGTTCCTAGGACTTTCGAGGAATTAGAGGAATTGCCTGGAGTTGGGCACAAAACTGCAAGTGTGGTAATGTCTCAAGGTTTTGGCTACCCTGCATTTCCAATAGATACTCACATACATAGACTAGCTCAACGATGGGGTTTAACTAATGGAAAAAATGTTGTTCAAACAGAAGAAGATTTAAAACGTTTATTCCCAAAAAAATATTGGAATAAGCTCCATCTTCAAATAATTTATTACGGGAGGGAATATTGTAAAGCAAGAGAATGTTACGGTATTTCTTGTAAAATTTGTACCACTTGTTATCCTAAAAGAAAAAAACCAATTAAAACGAAAAAAGCATAGGATGAAAATTTTAGGAATTGGAAATGCAATTGTTGATGTAATTTGCAAAGTTGATGAGAACTTTATTAATAAAAATAATCTAACAAAAGGTACGATGAAGCTTATTTTTGATGATAAGGAATTTCAATCATTGTTATCAAATTTAAAAATTGAAAAAACTATTTCGGGAGGATCGGTTGCTAATTCTATCGTAGGACTATCTCAACTAGGAAATAATGTAGGTTTTATCGGAAAAGTGAGTGATGACGAATTAGGGAATAAATATGAAGAAGGATTGAAATCAGAAAATGTTAAATATTTGTATTCAAAAAAGAAAGAAGAATTGCCAACAGGAACTTGTTTAATTTTAGTAACGCCTGATTCAGAAAGAACAATGTGTACTTTTCTCGGTACAGCCGGAAAGATTAATGAAAAGGACGTAAATGTTGATTTTATTAAGCAATCAGAAATTATATTTTTGGAAGGCTATTTGTGGGATGAAGGAGAACCTAAAAAAGCATTTGAAAAAGCAATTAAAAGTGCAAATAAAGTTGCTATGTCACTTTCAGATCAGTTCTGTGTGGACAGACATAAACAGCATTTTTTGGATTTAGTAAAAAATAAACTAGATATCACTTTTGCAAATGAACAGGAGATGATGTCATTGATTGAAGCAAAAAATTTTGAAGAAATTATAAATTTTGCAAAAAATTTAAATAAAATCACAGTAATTACTCGTGGTGAAAAAGGTGCAGTGATAATATCTAATAATGAAATTATTGAAAATGGTATAGAAAAAAATTTAAATATAAAAGACCTCACAGGTGCTGGAGACTTGTTTGCTGCCGGTTTTTTACACGGATATTTAAACAATTTTAGTCATATTGATTGTTTAAATAAAGGAAGAGAAATGTCATCTAAAATTATTCAACAAATTGGTGCTAGGCTTTAATATTTTTTCTACTATAACTACCTTTACCTTTTTTAGCTTTAACAATTCGAGGTTTGTACTTTCTTGTGAAAAGCTCCTTAGCATGAACATTTTTTTTTTTAAGCATTTAATTTGTAACCATCTTTAAAACTTTTAATAAACAATCTATCTCTAAATTTTTTTTCAATTTTTTTTCTTAACCTATATATATGAGTTTCAACTGTATGTGTTTCTAGTTTAGACTTATGATCCCATACTTCTTTTTGTAAAATAGTTATTGGTACTGGATTTTTTGATTTATTTAAAAAAAAAATAATCTTAGCCTCTTTTTCAGTAAGTGATAATTTATCAGAATTTTTACTCATCATTCTAGAGTTTAAATTTATAATATATTTTCCTATTTTAATGTTACTCTGCTGATTAAATTTGTGCTTTAAAAAATTAATATTAATTATCTCTACTAATTTTATTATATCTATTGGATACTCTTTTATTCTGATTTGATTAGTCAATTTTGAGTTTTTTTCTCCAGAAATAATTAAACAGTTTCTGTTAATTTGTATTTCTTGAATTTTGTTAGTATTAACTAACTTTAGTTTAAAATTAAGATTATTTTTAAACTCTACTAAAATGTTATATAATACATCGAATTTGTGTATTATTAATGTTTGCTGATCTAGCATAAATATACAATATGACAATTATAGTTAAAAATAAAGATACTCTTGTTTATGATGATTTTGTGTTTAGATGTTGTATAGGAAAAAATGGCTTTACTAAAAATAAAATTGAAGGAGATAAAAAAACACCAATTGGAATATATTCTCTAGAATATATTTATTATAGATCTGATAGGAAAGATAAACCTATCACCAGTTTAAAATCATTAAAAATTAGAAAAAATATGGGTTGGTGTAATGATATAAAATCAAAAAAAAATTATAATAAGCTTGTTAATGTAAAAACAAAATTCAGATATGAAAAACTTTTTAGGAGTGACTATAAATATGATTATTTATTGCCAATAAAATATAATTGGAATAAACGAAAAATCGGCAATGGAAGTGCTATTTTTATTCATTTAACAAAAAACTTTTTACCAACTGCTGGATGCATTGGTATATCTGAAAAAGATTTTTTAATATTAATAAAACTAATTAATAAAAATACAAAAATAAAAATTTTTTAATATCTTTTACCAAATATATCAGAACCTATTCTAACAAAAGTAGAACCATATTTTATTGCATTTAAATAGTCAGCAGACATTCCCATACTTAATTCTTTTAATCCGATTTTTTTGTTTAATTCTTTCATCTTCAAAAAATATTTAGAGCTATCTTGATTATAAGGTGGTATACACATTAGACCTATAATATTTAAATTAAGATTTTTACAATATTTATAAAAATCAAATAATTCTTCTTCAGGAATACCAGATTTTTGTTCTTCTTTACCTATGTTGACTTGAATAAAAATTTTTGTTTCCACATTTTGCTCTTTTTGCTGATTAGATATTTTATCTGCAAGCTTTTTACTATCTAATGAGTGGATATAATCAAATAATTGAACAGCATTTTTAACTTTATTAGTTTGTAAACCACCTATCAAATGCAATTTGATATTTTTATTTTCCTCTTTAATTTTAGTCCATTTTTCTATTGCTTCTTGAACTTTATTTTCTGCATAATCCAGATGCCCATGATTAATTAGTGGCATTATATGATCAATTTTAAATGTTTTTGAAACAGCAATTATTTTTGGAACTGCTAATGTTTTTGTTTCATTTTGTAGATTTGTCTTAACATTTTCATTAATTTTAAGTAAATTTTTTATAGTAACATGCATAATAGATTTCCAAATAAATTTTATTTTATAAATGCTTTTAAAAAAAATAATATTGATAAATTAAATATTAATACAGGAGTAATTTTCAGAAATTACAGCAAAAATGTGAGTATTTATGAAATTATTCAAATAAAAAAATACTGTAAAAAAAAAGGTATTAAGTTTTTTTTGTCGAATAATATTAAGTTATCAATAAAACTTGGTTTAGATGGCAGTTATATACCTTCATTTAATAAAAGTTTAAGACACCTAGCTTACAAAACTAAATCATCGTTTATAATCATGGGATCAGCTCATAACATAAGAGAAATAAGACAAAAAGAAGCTCAAAACGTAAAATTTATTTTTATTTCTTCAATTTTTAAAAAAAATAAAAATTATTTAGGATTATATAGATTTAGGTTGTTATCTAAATTAACAAATAAAAGGATCGTTGCTCTTGGTGGCATTTCAAAGTTAAACAAAAGAAAAATTAACTTGTTAAATTGTTTTGGAATAAGTGGAATATCTTATTTTGAGTAAAAAAAAAGGCCCCAAAAAATGGGGCCCTTTTTAAATAGTCTAAGTTCGCAAATTAGAATGCAAATGTTAACACCATTTGATAACCTTCTCTATCGTCTGAAGAAGTGTTATTTACGTTGTCAACTGTATGCATTGAAACTGCAATACCCATTGATCCAACAGTGTATGAAGCACCGATCGCCATTGCCTCTTGGTCATCAGATCCTACTTTTTCTCTAGTATTTGAACCATAAGAAACAGTTAAATCATCATTAACTGCGTAAGATATACCAATACCTGTTGACTCTACGTCAGAAGAACTTTCGTTATCTTGCTCTGATTTTTGGATACCAATTGTAGCTCCACCAATTGCATATTTTGCAAATAATGTGCTCTCATCAGATTTAGTTCCAGTAGTTTGTTCAACATCACCAGTACCAAAACCTAATGTTAATCCTTCCATACCAGTGTAAGTTACACCGTAGTCTGAATAAGAAACATCAGAAATTGCATCTGCAGCGTTGATGTATGTTAAAGTCAAGTTAAGACCTGACTCATGTGCGTATACATACTTCCAAGTTTGATCACCGTCAAAACCATTTACTCTTCCAGTGTCAGCACCTGTGATAACATCCCATGGCTCTTCTGAAGCTGTTGGCATTACGTCATCATTTGCACTCATGAATGTTGATCCACCATGACCAGCAAAACTTAATGTACCAGCATCACCGAAATCAAATGTTAATGAGTTATCATCAACACCAATTCCTCTGTCTAACTCAACAGAGTATGTTACTGTGAAATCATTTACATCTCCTGAAGCAGAGAAAGTAACTGAGTCACCCATTACCCAACCATTACCGTGAGTAGCTTTTTCATCACCACCGGTATAAGTTAGTGTAGCACTACCAGAAGCTGACATTTCAGCAGCTGAAACTGATCCAGCTACTAAAGAACCAGCAAGAGCTGTTAGTCCTATTTTTGTATATTTGTTCATATTAAGTACTCCTTGTTTTATGTTTAATATTAAACAGGACCCTTTTATCAAAAATGATATAAAACAAAGGGAATTAAAGGATTTTTAACGAAATTATTACTAAAGTGTTGCAAATTTACATCACAAAAAGTTAAGAAATAAAAGGTTTTTTTTAATTTAAGATATAAATCTTTCCTATTTTAAAGTTTGTCTAAATATTTATATTCATTTTAAATTTATGTCTAAATATTTAAGGATCTCAATCGTACTTTCAATTACTAGCTTATTAATTTTAAGCGCATGTAAAAATGCTGGTGATGCCAGAAAAAGACCGCCAAATGTAAAAGACCGAGTCCAAAAAAATATTGAGGAAGGCAGAGGATTTACTTTGATGGGTAGTGCAAAAAAAAATATAGGGGAATTTGACTTTGCTAGTTCAAACGAATTATGGAGAGCATCATTAGATACTTTAGATTTTATGCCTCTAGCTCTAGCTAACTATAGTGGTGGAGTTATTGTTACTGACTGGTACAGTGATAGTGATATAAATAATGAATCAGTTAAAATTTCAGTAAGATTTTTAAGTAATCAAGTAAGAGCAGATGCGTTGGTTGTTAAAGTTTTTTATAAAAACTGTTCAGTTCAACAAACATGTAAAATTACTGACAGATCTAGCGTATTATCAGAGGAACTAACTAAAAAAATTTTAAATAAAGCTGCCTTTTATGCAAAAGAAAATAAGTCCAAAAAAAAGAACTAAAGAAAAAAAACTTTCATACTTAGAAAGTTAATCACTGAATTTAGAATCGTGGAAAGATATAATTTCAAAGAGCTTGAAAAGAAGTGGCAAAAAATTTGGGAAGAAAAAAAAGTCTTTCAAACAAAGATAGATAAAACTAAAAAAAAATTTTACTGTCTAGAAATGTTTCCTTATCCATCTGGAAAAATACACATGGGACATGTAAGAAACTACACAATTGGTGATGTTTTATCTAGATTTAAAAAGCTAAAGGGTTTTAATGTTTTGCATCCAATGGGCTGGGATGCCTTTGGAATGCCAGCTGAGAATGCGGCTAGGGAAAATAAATTAGATCCTAAAGATTGGACAAATAAAAATATTAACACAATGAAAAATCAACTTAAAAAGTTAGGTTTATCAATAGACTGGGATAGAGAAATATCTACATGTAATGAAGATTACTATAAACATCAACAAAATTTCTTTTTAGAACTACTTGAAAAAGGTTTGGTTTACAGGAAAGAAAATTATGTAAATTGGGATCCAGTTGATCAAACAGTCTTAGCAAATGAACAAGTAATTGATGGAAAAGGCTGGCGATCAGGTGCAACTGTTGAAAGAAAGAAACTTAGTCAGTGGTTTTTTAATATTTCTAAATTTTCTCAAGACTTATTAGATGGGTTAGAGAAGCTTGATACATGGCCCAATAAGGTAAAGACTATGCAGAAAAACTGGATTGGAAAATCATTTGGATGTGAAATTAATTTTGATATTGAAGGCGATTTACCTATAAAAAACATTAAATGTTTCACGACAAGACCTGATACACTTTTTGGTTTTTCTTTCTTGGCTTTGTCAGTCGATCATGAAGTTTCAAATTTTTATGAAAAAAATAAGGAATTTGTAAAATTTAAGGAAGAGTGTTCTAAAACAGGAACCACAGAAGAAGCTATAGCCGTTGGTGAAAAAATAGGATTTAAAACAGATTTATTTGCTAAAAATCCTTTAAATCCTGAACAGAAAGTCCCTGTTTATTTTGCCAATTTTGTGCTCATGGATTATGGCTTTGGCGCTGTATTTGGATGTCCAGGTCATGATCAAAGAGATTTTGATTTTGCAAAAAAATATAATTTAGAGATAAAGACTGTAGTAAAACCATACGAAGAAAATAATAATTATGAAGTATCTGAGGAAGCATACTCTGGTCCAGGAATAATTATAAATTCAGACTTTTTAAATGGACTTGAGGCACCTGAAAATTCTGTAATAAAAACTATAGAACTTTTAGAAAAAAAAAAATTAGGAAAAAAAAAGATCAATTATAGATTAAAAGATTGGGGAGTATCGCGTCAAAGATATTGGGGATGCCCTATACCAATTGTATATGATGAAAAGGGTGAAGCAAAACCCTTGCCTAAAAAAATGTTACCAGTTAAACTTCCAGAAAACATAAATTTATCAGTTAAAGGAAATCCACTTGATAATCAGAAAGACTGGAAAGAAATTATAATTGATGGAAAAAAATATACTAGAGAAACTGACACACTAGATACTTTTGTATGTTCATCCTGGTATTATCTTAGATTTTGTTCACCAAATGAAGAAGGTTATGGTTTTAATAAAAAAGATATAGATTATTGGATGCCAGTAGATCAATATATTGGGGGTGTGGAACATGCAATTCTACACCTACTGTATTCAAGATTTTTTATGAGAGCAATAGATTATCAGAATAAAAATTTTAATATAACTGAACCTTTTGAAAGTTTATTTACTCAGGGCATGGTATGTCATGAAACTTATAAAGATGAAAACAATAATTGGTTGAGTCCAGATGAAGTAGAAAATGTAAATAATCAAGTTGTTTTAAAAAGTGATAACAAAAAGCCTGTAAAAGTTGGACCTTCGGAGTCAATGTCGAAATCAAAAAAAAATGTAGTTGATCCAGAATATATTATTAATAATTATGGTGCAGACTCAGTTAGATTATTTATTTTATCCGATAGTCCACCTGAGAAGGATGTTCAATGGTCTGAGCAAGGAATGATATCGTCTTATAAGTTCATACAAAAGCTTTGGACAATACACAATCAAATTAAAAATAAAATAGCAAATGAGACTAAAGACCATTCAGATAAAGATTTTGATAAATTTACAAACAATGTAATAGCTAAAATTACTAATAACCTTGAAAAATTTAATTATAATGTAATTGTAGCAAATATGTATGAAACTTATAATTTTTTAATAAATTTTATAAAAGAAAAAAAAAATTTAAAAAATCTTGAAGAAAATTATAAAAAAATTCTAATTTGTTTTATGCCTGTAATACCCCATTTTGCTAACGAATGTCTTCAAGAAATTGGTATTCGCCAAGAAGTCCTTTGGCCAAATTACGATAAATCTGTTTTAGATAATGAAGAAGTCAAATTTGTTATTCAAATAAATGGAAAAAAAAGAGCTGTTTTAAATGTCAAAAAAGATATTTCGGAAAATGACCTATTAAAATTTTTAAAGATAAACAAAACCATCGATAAATATCTGAAGGATAAAGAAATAATAAAAGTAATTTTTGTAAAAAACCGCCTGATGAATATCTTAACAAATGTATAAACTATTAAAAATATTATTTGCAATTTTTATATTGAGTGGATGTGCTTATGAACCTGTACTTTTAAAAAAAAATTATGATTTTTATTTTACTCAAATAACATCAGAAGGTGAAAGCAAAATAAATAAAATTATAATAGAAAATTTTAAGGAAAATACAAAAATAAGTAGTAATAAAAAATATCAAATATTTTTTTCATCTAAAAAAAATAAAAAAGTTATTGCATCTAACAAAAAAGGAGACCCTCAAATATATAAAATAGATATCATCTTAGCTTACAACGTGCTAAAAAACGATGTTTCTATTTTAAATAACGAAATTTTAAAACAAGCCACTTACGACAACATTGATGATAAATTTGAATTACTTAAGTATGAAGAAAGTATAATTAAGAACCTATCAAAAAGATTTGCTGATGATATTTTAATATCTATAGAAATTTTAAAAGAATGATATTTAAAAATTTCGAATTAAATAAATTAAATTTTAATAATTACAGTTATTACCTTTTATATGGAAAAAATGAGGGTTTTCAAAATGAAATTATTGAAAAATACATTACAAAAGATTTTGAAGGCGAAATAATTAAATATGACGAAAATGAAATTTTAAGTAATGAAGAAAGTATTATTGAAGAAGTACTTAATCAATCCTTATTTTCAGATAGAAAAATTTTAATAATATCGAGGACTACTGATAAGTCTCTAAAATTTATTAAAAAACTTACAGAAAAAAAAGTAAATGATTTAATAATTATCTATAAATCAGGTTTACTTGAGAAAAAATCAAAATTGAGATGTTTATTCGAGAAAGACAAAAGCCTTATAATTATACCATTTTATGAAGATGATCTAAAAAGTTTATTGCCAATAGTTAATGATTTTATGACTAAAAATGAAATAAAAATTTCTAGAGAAACAGTAAACTTATTAATAGAAAGAGCAAGTGGAAGTAGAGAGTCACTTCGCAAAGAGTTAGAGAAAATATATAATTATTCTATTACAAATAAAAATTTGAAATTTGAAACAGTTAAAAAACTTTCAAATTTAGCTGAAAATATTGATCTAAATGAATTAGTAGATCAATATTTAATTAAAAACACAAAACATGTAACAAGAATTCTAAGTGAAAATAATTATTCAAATGATGATTGTATGCTAATTTTAAGAACAATTTTAATGAAATCTAAAAGATTGCTAGGAATTATAGAAAGAAATAATGAAGAAAAGAACATTGATAATGTCATTATGAGTACGAGACCACCAATATTCTGGAAAGAAAAGGAGAATATAAAAAAACAAGTAAATAATTGGAATTTCAAAGAATTAAGAAATAAAATTTATCAAATTAGTGAAGTTGAGACTTTGATAAAAACCAATACTAGAAATTCATTAAATATTGTATCTGATTTTATGCAAAACTATTAATAGTTATTCTTGATTACACTTATAAGTCTATCTAATTGATCAATTCCTTTATATTCAAAAGATAAAACTCCTGAATTATTTTTTTTACTTTTTAAAAAAACACGCATTCCAATTTTGTCAGTCAATTCATTTTCGGTTGCTATAATATTAGGATCCTTCCGACTACTTCTTATAATTGATCCACTTTTTAAAAGTCTAACCAAATTTTCAGTTTGTCTTACTGATAATTTTTTTTTTATAACCTTTTCAGCTAATAATAATGCATTTTCAAGGCCAATTAAAATTTTAGCATGACCTTGAGAAATTTTTTGATTTTTAATCATATCAATTATTTTTTTTGGTAATGTCAATAATCTTAAGGAATTAGAAATATGTGATCTACTTTTACCAATAAACTTTGAAACTTTATCCTGATCGTAACCAAAGTTTTCTATAAGATTTTTATAACTTTCTGCCTCTTCAATTGGATTAAGGTCTTTCCTCTGTACATTTTCTATAATCGCTAATTCTAGTGATTTTAAATTATCAGCTTCAATGACAACTACCGGCACTTCATGAAGTCCTGCTGATTGGGCTGCTTGCCATCTTCTCTCACCAGCAATAAGCTCAAATTTGTTGTCCTGATCATCTGATTTTCGAACTATTAAGGGTTGAATTATGCCTCTCTCTTTGATCGAATTTTTTAGTTCATCAAGAGTTTCTTTTTCAAAAATTTTTCTAGGTTGATTTTTGTTTGGAACTATTGAACTAATACTAATTTTATTACTTGAGGTTTTTATATCGCTATCTCCTATTAGTGATGACAAACCTCTTCCCAGTCCTTTCTTGCTTTTAAAAGGATTTATCATGCAGCACTCTCCACTTGCTTGTCTTGCTCTAAGAATTCATCTGTAAATTTGAAATAGGCTTTACTGCCTGGACAAATCTTATCATATAAAAGCACAGGTATACCATGAGATGGGGCTTCGGATAGTCTTACATTTCTTGGAACTGATGTTGAATAAACTTTTTCTTTAAAATAGTTTCTTGCTTCTATTTCAACCTGTCCCGATAATTTATTTCTTTTGTCAAACATAGTTAACAAGATGCCTCTAATCTCTAAGTGTGGGTTTAAATTAGATTTAATCCTCTCAATCGTCTTCATAAGTTGGGTAAGACCTTCTAAAGCAAAAAATTCAGTCTGCAGGGGGACAACTAAAGCGTCTGACGCCACTAATGCCATAATTGTAAGAAGGCTGAGTGAAGGAGGACAGTCTATTAAGATGTAATCGTAATGTGCTCTAGAATCATTTAAAATCAGGCTTAATTCGTCCTTTAGTTTAAATGCTCTTCGATTATCACCAGCAGTTTCCACCTCAAGACCTGACAAATCAACGTTTGATGTTATTAAATTTAGATTTTCAAAACTTGTTGATTGGATTACATCATAAATTTTTTTTTTTCCAATTAAAACATTATAGATAGTGCGCTCTGAAACAGTATTGTTTGACAATCCAAGACCTGTTGTTGCATTTCCTTGGGGATCAAGATCTATCACAAGAACTTTTTTTCCCTTCATTGATAATCCCGCTGCTAAATTGATTACAGTAGTCGTCTTTCCAACTCCACCTTTTTGATTAATGATTGAAATTATTTTTTTATACATTTTTTTTTCTAAGATTTGAAATTTTAACAATAAGAGAGTTGTCATTTGTTGAACTTTTTTTTTCTTCATAGTCAAACTTCCAAAATTTATTAGCATCATTTAAAATTTTTTTTCCGCTCTTACCTAAAAAAACAATAATGTACTTAAAATTTTTAAAATTAGTTTTTGCTATTTGAAATATTATAGGCAAAGGTTTGAATGCTCTCGAAATAATTACATCGGTTTTTAAATTTTTTTCGTTAAAAATATTTTTCTGATGAATTTCAGAATTTAAATTAAATTTTTTAGTCATTTGTTTTAAGAACATGCTTTTGTGGTAGCTCTTTTCGTAAAAAATTAGTTTAAATATTGGTTTTTTTGATTTCATCAAAATTCCTAAAACTATACCAGGTAAACCAGCTCCAGATCCAAGGTCAGTACAGATTTCTATGTCTTTTTTATCAATAAAATCAATGGTTTGTGCACTATCTTTAATATGCCTTATATTTATTGATTTTTCTGAGTTTTTACTAATTAAATTGATAGATCTATTTCTTAAAATTATCTCTTTTGAATAATCATTTAGCTCTCTCAATGTTTCACGTGAAACATTTGAGAATGAAATTTTATCAATATTTAAAATATTCGAATCAATCAAGCTATATGCTTAATAGACTTTCTTTTAAGATGAGACAACAAAATATATACAGCAGCTGGTGTAATTCCATCTATTCTTAAAGCTTGACCCATCGTTTTAGGTTTAATTTTCTTGAATTTAGACTTAACCTCATTTGAAAGTCCTGAAAAACTATCGTAATTAATGTTTTCTGGTATAATTAAGTTTTCATCTCTTTTAAATGCTAATATGTCTGCATTTTGTTTTTTCAAATAACCCTTATAATGGGAGTTTATTTCTAATTGTTCGTCAATTTCACGTGAAACATATTTGATTTCTGGCCATATTTCCCTAATTTTTCTCATATTTACTGATTTCTGACCTAATACTTGATGAGCTGTCCGGCTAATGCCGTCTTTAGCGATTTTTACTCCAAATTTTGCAATTTTTGATGGTGTAATCATTAATTTTTCCATTTTAGCTCTAATGTTAGATAATTCATTGTTTTTATCACGAAACTTCTTCATTCTTTCAATTAAGACGAGACCAATGTTTATACCTTTTTCTGTTAATCTAATATCTGCATTGTCTGACCTCAGAGAAAGTCTATATTCTGCTCTCGATGTAAACATTCTATATGGTTCTGCAACACCTTTAGTTATGAGATCATCTATCATAACACCTATATATGCTTCAGATCTATCTAAAATAAAAGGCTCTTGTCCTTTTACAGCAAGAGCTGCATTTGCTCCTGCAATCAAACCTTGGGCTGCTGCCTCTTCATAGCCAGTTGTTCCATTAATTTGCCCAGCAAGGAAGAGATTTTTTATTTTTTTTGTCTCTAGTGTTATAAAAAGCTCCCTTGGATCTACAAAATCATACTCTATAGCATATCCAGGCCTTAATATTTTTACATTCTCTAAACCATTGATTTTACTACATATTTCTTGCTGTATATCTTCAGGCAAAGATGTAGAAATTCCATTTGGATATATTGTGTTATCATTCAATCCCTCTGGCTCTAAAAAAATTTGATGTCTTTGCTTATCTGCAAATTTTTTTATCTTGTCCTCAATTGATGGACAATATCGTGGACCTATACCATTTATACTTCCTGAATACATTGCACTTCTTTTTAGATTTTTAGAAATTATTTTATGAACGGCTTCATTAGTATATGTCATTCGGCATGAAATTTGTTTGTTAAGATTTTTTTTTGTTAGGAATGAAAAAAAATATGGATCATCATCTGCATGTTGCTCTTCTAAGTTTTTAAAATTTATTGTGCGAGCATCAAGCCTTGGAGGTGTCCCAGTTTTCAATCTTCCTATTTTAAAATTATACTTTTTTAACTGCTCACTTAAACCTGTTGATGGTCTTTCATTAAATCTTCCAGCGGGAGTTTTATTATCACCAATATGTATTAAACCATTTAAGAATGTTCCCGTTGTTAGAATTATCTTAGAAGATTTTATTTCTTTACCAGATTGCGTAATAAATCCATTTATATTATTATTTTTAAATATAAACTTAATTACAGGATCTGAAAAAATGCTTAAATTACAATAGTTTGCAAGTTTTTGTTGCATAAATTTTTTATATAATGACCTGTCGCTTTGAGTTCTTGGTCCTCTAACAGCTGGTCCTCTGCTTCTATTTAATAGTCTAAATTGGATACCAGATTTGTCTGCTACTTCACCCATAACTCCATCTAAGGCATCTATTTCTCTTACCAAATGTCCTTTACCCAGTCCTCCAATTGCAGGATTACATGACATCTCTCCAATAGTATCAAAACTATGAGTAAATAGTGCTGTATTAACACCTAACCTTGCAGATGCTGTTGCAGCTTCACATCCAGCATGACCTCCACCTATTACAACTACATCAAAAGATAACTCATTTTTCATAGTAGTAATTTATTATTGATCTTAAAATTTACAAGGAAACACTAAAAATTATTAAAAAAGTGTTAATTATCAACGATTATTTACCTATACAAAAATCATTGAAAATTGATCCTAACACTTCCTCAACATCAACTTTACCTACTATCATCCCAAGGCATCTTACAGCCAATCTTAAATCTTCAGCTCCTTTATCAAAATCTTGCTTGGATTTTTTTTCTTGAAAATTTTTTAAATGTTCAACACAATTTTCAAGATTAGATCTGTGTCTTTCTCTTGTGATGTAAATATCTTTGGATGAAAGGAATTTATTTTTTAAACTTTCTTTAATAAGGTTTATGAGTTTATCTAAATTTTTTTCTTCCTTTACTGATATAAATATTGGGTTATATTTTTTAATTTCCTCACTAATTTCATTAACGGCTAAATCTGATTTATTTACCACCAAAATTGCATCTTTTATTACAATTTCTTTAAAAAAATAAGTAAAATCAACGTTTTTGGGCTCTAAAACAATTATGTTTAAATCAGCATTTTCGGCCTTTTCCAAAGCCAATTTAATTCCTTTTTTTTCAATTTCATCTTTTGAATTTCTTATTCCAGCGGTATCAGAAATTATAACTGGGTAACCGTCTAAATTTAAATGAGCCTCAATAACATCTCTTGTAGTTCCTGCAATTTCTGAAACTATTGCGATGTCTCTTCTTGATAAATAATTTAAGAGTGAAGACTTGCCTGCATTAGTTGGGCCAATAATTGCAATTTTAAAACCCTCCCTAATTCTTTCTCCTACTCTTTGGTCATTTAATATTTTTTCTATTTCATTTCTTATATTATCAGTTTCTGTATGAATATTTTCTAAAATATCATTAGGTAAATCATCCTCTGGAAAATCAATTTTTGCTTCAACATTAGATAATATTTTTATTAATTTTGATCTTAAAGAGTTAAATTTTTCTGAACTTTTTCCAGACATAATTTTGATAGCTTGCTGTCTTTGAATTTCTGTTTCAGATGATATTAAGTCAGAAATACTTTCAGCTTTTATAAGATTTATTTTGCCGTTTTGGAAAGCTATCTTTGTAAATTCACCTGGATCTGCTAATCTGCAGCCATCTATTTTTGAGAGTGTAGCTTGGATAGAATCTACAACTGCTTTGCTACCATGAACATGAAATTCAGCCATATCCTCACCCGTGTAGCTATTTGGGCCAGGAAACCATATTAATATTCCCTCATCTATAAGCTCGTTATTGTTGATTTTATTGAATTTTCTCAATGTTGCAACTCTTGGCTCTGGCGCTTCTTGCTGGGTTAAATTAATAATAACGTCCCTTGTTTTTGAGCCAGAAACTCTTATCACAGAAATTCCAGCAATACCTGGTCCGGAGGATAGAGCATATATTGTCATTAAATTAATTATAGCTAGTATTACATTTAAATATATAAATTTTTCTATGATAATTTGGATCGCATCTTACCCGAAATGTGGAAACACTTGGGTTAGATCACTGCTATCAGCATATTATTTTTCTAAAGATGGAGAATTTAATTTTGATCTTTTAAAAAATATAAGACAATTCCCAAGTCCATACTTTTTTCCTAATAGAATTAATACTGTTGAAGAGGCTTCAGCAAGTTGGCTACCTGTTCAAAAAAAAATTAGGGAAACAAAAAAGGTTTATTTTTTAAAAACACATAATGTATATGGTGCTTACAAAGGTAATAATTTCACTACTCCAGATTATACATTGGGGGCAATAAATATTGTAAGAGACCCAAGAAATGTAATTACCTCTTTGATGAATCATTTTTCAATTAATGAGGAGGATGCACTTAAAATGATGAATAATGTACATAGAAACTTAAGAGATCGAAATGATAAAGATAATTATGCAACTTATTCATTTATTAGTTCTTGGGACAAAAACTATAAGTCTTGGAAAATAACTAGAAATATAAATAAAATTCTTATTAAATATGAAGACCTAGAAAATGATATTGAGAATACTTTTTTGAAAATTCTTAAATTCACAAATAAAATAATGAAAAAAAATGATGAAATTAACTTTGAAAAGCTTAAGAAATCAATCAAAACAACTGAATTTGATCTGTTAAAGAAAAAGGAAGAAAAAGAAGGTTTCGATGAAGCTATTTATTCATCAGATGATGGTAAAACAAGGTCATTTTTTAATCTAGGAAGAAATAACGACTATAAAAAATTATTAAGTAATAAAACAATTGAATCTATTGAAGAGTTATTTGGCAAAGAAATGGAGGAGCTTGGGTATCTTTAATTTTACGAGGGCTTATTCATTGAATTAAAAAAATCAGAATTATTTTTTGTTTCTTTCAATTTGGAATTTATAAACTCAATTGCATCCATAGATCCCATAGGGGCAATAATTCTTCTTAGCACATTCATTTTTTGAAGATCATTTTTATCAAAAATTAATTCCTCTCTTCTGGTTCCTGATTTAGTTATATCTATAGCTGGGAATATTCTTTTTTCTGAAATTTTTCTATCTAATATAGTCTCACTGTTACCTGTTCCTTTAAATTCTTCAAATATTACTTCATCCATTCTGCTACCCGTATCTATAAGAGCAGTCGCTATAATAGTTAATGATCCCCCTTCTTCAATATTTCTTGCGGCACCAAAAAAACGCTTTGGTCTTTGTAATGCGTTTGCGTCAACTCCGCCAGTCAATACTTTTCCTGAGCTAGGAACAACTGCGTTGTAAGCTCTACCTAATCTTGTTATTGAGTCTAGAAGGATTACTACATCTTTTTTATGCTCTGTTAATCGTTTAGCTTTCTCTATAACCATTTCAGCAACTGCAACATGTCGCTGTGCAGGTTCATCAAATGTTGAACTTATAACCTCTCCTTTAACAGTTCTTTGCATATCTGTTACTTCCTCGGGCCTTTCATCGATTAGTAAGACCATCAAATAACACTCTGGGTGATTTGCTGTTATTGAGTTTGCTATACTTTGTAAAATCATCGTTTTCCCTGCTTTAGGCGGTGAAATGATTAGTGACCTTTGTCCCTTTCCTATTGGGCTAACCAAATCAATCAATCTCGGGGTTAAGTCTACTTTTTTATCTACCTTAACAGCTTCAACTTCCATCACTAGCTGTTTGTTAGGGTAAAGTGGAGTTAGGTTATCAAAAGCGATCTTGTGTTTAAATTTTTCGGTTTCTTCAAAATTAATTTTGCTAACCTGCAATAATGCAAAATATCTTTCTCCCTCTTTTGGTGCTCTTATTGGTCCCTCAACGGTATCACCGGTCCTTAATCCAAATCGTCTTATTTGATTTGGGCTTACATATATATCATCTGCTCCGGGCAAGTAATTGGATTCCATTGCTCTTAAAAAACCAAAACCATCTTGAAGTAATTGAAGAACCCCACCTCCAGTAATTTCTTCTCCTTTTTCTGCAAGTTTTTTTAAAATAGCAAAATAGATCTCTTGTCTTCTGAGAGTGCTGGCATTTTCTATTCCTAAATTTTCAGCTTCTTTAATTAACTGCTCTGAGCTTTTTTCTTTTAATTCTTGAATATTCATATTGGGAGATTTTTATAAGATAGTTATAATATAGTTATGTGTTAAGAAGATTTCAACCCTATAAAGGCTTAAAAATAACAACAAAAACTATCAAAATAAGTAATAAAGTCGGTATTTCATTAATTAGTCTGTAGAATTTGTGACTATGTGAATTTTGATCTATTTTAAATTGTGCAAGAATTTTACCAAGATATAGATGATAAAGTGTTAATATAGTTACAAAAATTATTTTAAGCACCATCCAAGTTTGTCCTATTTGTTGAAATCCTATACTGTGAATTAATATTACACCAAAAATCCAAGACAAAATCATAGATGGGGTCATAATGTAAAAAAATAATTTTCTTTCCATTGTCTTAAATATTTCTGAGGTTTTTTTTTCCGAACTATTTTCAGCATGATAAACAAAGATTCTAGGTAAATATAAAAGTCCAGCCATCCAAGATATAACAGAAATTAAATGTAATGACTTAAATAATAAGTAAAAATTCATTATTCTATATTTTTTTCAATCAAATTTTTTAACAAAAGAATATGATCATCACTGTCATTTAGGCAAGGAACCATATCAAAATTTTCTCCACCGGATTCCATAAAGCTCTCTTTGCCTTGTATAAGTATTTCTTCTAATGTTTCTACACAATCAGAGGAAAAACCAGGACATATAGTCAGGACATTTTTTTTTCCTTCTTTTGGGAGCTCTTCTAAAGTTTTGTCTGTATAAGGTTGTAACCATTCCTGTGGTCCAAACCTTGACTGAAATGTCGTTATAATTTCAATTGAGTTTAGCTTTTCATTAATTAGCCTTGTCGTTTTATGACAATAACAATGGTATGGATCGCCTTTATCAAAATATTTTTTCGGTATTCCATGATAAGAAGCCAATATCAAATCTGGTTTCCAATCAATTTCACTGATTTTTTTATTTATAGATTTTACCAATGCCTCTATGTACAAAGGATTAGATTCATAATGTGGTATTATTTGTAAGGAAGGCTGCCACCTCATGTTCATGAGTGTTCTATAAACTTCATCGCAAACTGTGGCTGTAGTGGCCGCAGCATATTGAGGGTACAGAGGTAAAATTACTAAATTTTCGCATCCTTGTGAATGAAGTTTTTTTATTTTACTTTTAATACTTGGATTTCCATATCTCATTGCAAAATCTATAATTAAATTTTCATTTTTGAGATAGTTAGAAGTCTTTTCAGTTTGTTTCATCGTATAATAAAGTAACGGGGACATATTTTTATCTTTAATCCAAATTTTTTTATATGCTTTAGCTGTTTTGGAAGGTCTAAACGTAAGAATAAAAAGATTAAGAATTATTTGCCAAATAATTGGGTTTACTTCGATTACTCTTCTGTCAGATAAAAATTCCTTTAAATACTTTCTTATATCAAACCAATTAGTAGAGTCGGGAGTTCCTAAATTGATCAATAATACTCCGGTTTTCCCAAAATTTATTTGTGGGTGTTCTTGTTTCATTTATAATTTCTCACTGTTTCTACAAGTTCATAAACCATATCAACTTCAGTTTCAGGTAGAATACCATGACCCAAGTTGAAAACATAAGGGTGATCTTTAAATATATTCAGATATTTCTTAATTTGTTTTTTTAAGTTTTCTTTATCAGATAAAAGGATTTTGGGGTCCAAGCCTCCTTGTACTGGTACATCCAAAGATTTAATTAAATTTATAGGGTCTACATTATAATCAATATTTATCATGCTAGGCTTAACAATTTTGGTGAATTTAATATAATCAGTGATTCCTCTAGGGAAACATATAACAGGCACACCTAAATTTTTTACATGGTTAACAAGAGATATAGTTGGATTGTATAAAAATTTATCAAAATCATTCTTTATTAAACCAGCCCAACTATCAAATATTTGAATTATTGTAGCACCAGCTTTTATTTGGTTTTCAATGTGAATTTTAA
This sequence comes from uncultured Pelagibacteraceae bacterium, assembly GCA_902541285.1. GTDB lineage: Bacteria > Pseudomonadota > Alphaproteobacteria > Pelagibacterales > Pelagibacteraceae > Pelagibacter. Next base: position 338 of record CACBQD010000003.1, on the reverse strand, counting down.
TAAATTTATCCAACAAACTTAAAATTTCATCAATTATAACTTCGTCTTTAAAAAATTCTTGGGACAGCCCATTCTTAGGTGAAACTTTGTTAACCATATATACTAAAAGTGTCCATGGGGCTCCTACAAATCCTATTAAATCTCTGTTTTTGAGGTCATTACTATTTTTAAGATTAGACAATAATTTGTAAATAGGAGATAGTTTATCTGTTAGATCTTTCTCACTTACATTTGTGAGTTTATTTAATTCAAGAGCTCCTAGACTTGGACCAAAATTTTTTTTAAACTCAACTGGCTGGCCCATACCATATGGTATCATTAAAATATCTGAGAATATT
>CACBQD010000002.1 GCA_902541285.1 uncultured Pelagibacteraceae bacterium | reverse complement strand
AAGTAAAAAATTTACTTTTTTTTTTGAAAATTCAATATCAATCTTATTGTGACATCCAAAATTATCCCCATCAACCTGAACGGGAATTTCAAAATTATTGCAATTAATTTGGATACTTTTTGAATAGGTAGTTATAACAGACTTGTTTCTTGATAAATCTCCATAAATAATTATCAAAATAATATAATACATTAATTTTAGCCTACTTAAATCTTTAAAAACATAAGTTATTAATCTATCATCAAAAATGTTTGACTTATTTATCTTATGATGACCAGCATAATATTTGGTATTAGAACTTAATACCCAATCAGCTTGATATTTTTGACCATCAAAGAAAACATCAAGTTTATTATTTTTCATAAATAAAAAATGCTGAAACCCTTTTAAACCAAATATTATCTTACCAAGTATTTTTTTTATACGTGTATCAATAGAGTGAACAATTTTAGCATCCCAACCAATACCAGCCATTAAAAAAAAATAATTTTTATTTATTTTTATAAGATTAGATTGTTTATAATTATTTGATGTTAAAATATTACAAATATCGTCTACTTTTTTATTTATCGATAACTCTGCTTGAAGTAAATTGGCTGTTCCAGCCGGTATGTACCCAATTGCAAATTTATCATTAAAATCAAAGTCATTTTTTATCAATTCATTGATAGCAAATGATACTGATCCATCTCCACCAGCAACTATCAATCTATCATAATTTTTATTTTTAAATTCCAAAAATATTTCTTTCGCCTCTTTTTCAGATTTGGTTTTGAAATAATCTACAGAGTTGTTAATTTTTAATTTTTCATAAATCTTATTTACAAATTTTATTTTTTTCCCTGTTGAAGAATTAAGGTTATAAATCAAACAATAATGCATAATTTTTTCGTAACTAATTTTTAATAAATCTTTAACATTTCAATGACATAAGAATTAAATGATTCGAGTTACAGTTGTGTTACAAAATAGGTTTTTTTAATGCCTCCCTTATTAAAATATAGGAGTATATTTATATCTGATGTGCATCTTGGCACCAAAGGTTGTCAAGCTAACAAGCTTTTAGAATTTTTTAAGAATTCAAGATCCGAGAACCTTTATTTAGTTGGAGATATAATCGATGTTTGGGCAATGCAAAAGAGTTTCTATTGGCCTCAAGAGCATAATGATGTCATACAAAAAATATTGAGAAAAGCCAGGCACGGGACAAAAGTATTTTACATAATTGGAAATCATGATGAGGTATTTAGAAAATTTATTCCAATGCATTTAGGTGATATTAAAATAGTAAATAGAGTTATTCATGAAACGCAGTTAGGAAAAAAATATTTAGTTGTTCATGGTGATGCTTGGGACGGAGTAATGAAATATGCTAAATGGCTTTCTAAATTAGGAGCCATTGCCTATGAATTATTACTTAAAATTAATGTTATTATAAATTTTTTTAGAAAATTGAGAGGTAAAGACTATTGGTCATTAGCAAAATTTTTAAAATATAAGGTAAAAAATGCTGTAAAATTTATAGGTGAATATGAAAACACACTTTCTTCATATGCAAAAAGGAAAAAATTTGATGGAATAATTTGTGGACACATACATCATGCTGAAAATTTAAATCTTGATGGTGTTAATTATTTAAATTGTGGCGATTGGGTTGAGTCATGTACAGCCTTGGCAGAAAAATATGATGGAACTTTTGAGATAATTTATTGGGATAAAAAAAGAAACGAATATATTTCAGAAAATATTGATAATAACAGGATCGGTTCATTCAAAAAAGCATCTTAAAGAATGAAAATATTAATTGTTACCGATGCTTATTACCCTCAAGTTAATGGTGTTGTAAGAACTCTCCACGAAACTGGTGAAATTCTTAAATCACAAGGTCAAACTATTGAATATATTACTCCTCAACAATTTCTTACCGTGCCCATGCCAAAATATAATGAAATTAGATTGTCCTTAAATGTTTGGCCCCGTGTAAGTAACTTAATTAATTCAATTAAACCTGATGCAATACATATTGCAACAGAAGGACCCTTAGGGTTTATGGCACGAAGACATTGCATTAAAAATGGCTTAAAATTTACCACAAGTTTTCACACAAGATTTGATAAATACATGAAACTTTATATGCCTATCATTCCAGCTAAATGGTCAGAAAAATTTTTATGCAATTTTCATAATAAAGCTGAAAGAATTTTAGTAACAACAGAATCTATGCGTGAAGAATTAATTTCTTTAGGTATTGATAACAATAAAATGGTTACATGGACCAGAGGAGGTAATCATGGTGCATTTAAAAACCCCATTAAGAAAGACTTACCTTATAAAAGACCTATATGGACATATGTTGGAAGAGTTGCTGTTGAAAAAAATATCAAAGCATTTTTAGATTTAGATCTTGAAGGTACTAAAATTATAATTGGTAAAGGTCCTGATTTAAACAATTTAAAAAAAAAGTTTCCAAAAGACATTTTTTTAGGTGAGAAAACAAATGGAGAATTAGCTTCTCATTTTGCATCATCTGATGTTTTTGTATTTCCAAGTAAAACAGATACGTTTGGTATAGTTGTCTTAGAGTCTTTAAATTGTGGCACACCAGTCGCAGCTTACCCTGTACCGGGACCTAAAGATATATTAGGGGGTACTAATATTGATACTTTAGATAATGATTTGAAAACCTCTGCTTTAAAAGCTTTGAAGGTAAGTCGTCAAGATTGTCTTGATTTTGCAAAAAAATATTCTTGGGAGGAAACGGCAAAAATATTTTTTGAAAATATTTCACCTAATAATTAAAGACAATATACATTACATTTGTTAAAACATATCCATGTTTTGGGCAGAGTTGATACTTATAGTTATAATAATCATTTTATTATATTTTTTATTTAAAAAAAATATTAAGCCAGAAAACACAGCACCAGTTGTAAACAAGACTAATAAGGATGATTTAGGAAAAAGAGTAATTATTGAAGAATTAGAAGATCAATTCTTTGCTTTAGATAAATATAATTTAATCAAATATCTAAACAAAAGTGCAAAACAACGTTTTGGAGAAAACCTAATTGATAAAAATATTTCAAGTGTAATTAGAGATACAAAATTATTAGAAACGATTGAAGAGGCTATCAAAAATCAAACTACAAAAAATGTCAATGTAGAAATAAATTTACCATCTTATCAACTTTACAAAATCTATGTTATTCCTGGTCCGACCCATTTGTTTCCAGAAATAAACTCTGTCGTATTGTTTCTAAAAGATTTTACAGAAATAACAAAAGCACAAAAACTAAAAACTGATTTTGTTGCAAATGTGAGTCATGAATTAAGAACACCTTTAGTTTCAATTAAAGGTTCGTTAGAAACTATTCTTGGACCAGCTTCAAAAGACCAAGAGGCGCAAAAAAAATTTATGTCTATCATGTCTGATCAAGTATTAAGAATGGAAAACCTAATCAATGATTTATTGATTTTAAGTAGAATAGAATTGGAAGAACATATAAAGCCTAATAAAATTGTGAGCTTAAATGATCTTTTTACAAATATTAAAAGTAACTTTGAATTAATTCTTAAAAAAAAGAAAATCAATTTACATATTGAACTTATGGAACCAACCTTAGTTTTTGGTGATAATGATAAATTGTTAACTGTATTTTCAAATTTAATTGATAATTCAATTAAATATTCACAAGATGGAAAAAATATTTACGTAAAAAGTCAAATCAGTGAAGGTAAATTAATTGATAAAAATATTGCCATTATCATTAAAGATGAAGGTGTTGGAATACCTCACCAGCTAATTCCAAGAATAACTGAAAGATTTTTTAGAGTAGATACAGAAAAAAGTAAAAAGGTTGGTGGTACAGGTTTAGGTTTAGCTATAATGAAACATATTATATCTCAACACAGAGGTGACTATGAGATTCTCAGTAAAGTTAATGAAGGTACTGAAATTAAGATATATCTTCCAACAAAATAATTAATTTAAAAAATTGTTTAAAATTAACTCTTATTCAACCAAGATTTAACAAATCTTTTGTTGATTCGTATCTTAGTTTATTTAAAATTAATTTATGATTAAGATATTACATAGTATTTTAATTATTATTTTTTTTTTAATGTCGATCATTACTAAAAGTAATGCATCAGATATTTCTACAATTTTAAGAAACCAGCAATTAACTGTTTTTGATATTGGTATCTTTAGATTACAGGAAGACTTAAAAAGTTCATATCCTGAAATAAAAAAACATAAAGATGTACCGTATGAAGATATATATATAGATGTTCTCAGTTCCTATTGGAGAAATACAGTAGATTTAATTGTTTCAATTCCAGTAAATGAAAATTTAAAAAAAGAGAACTACATGTCAGATTCATTGAGATGTCGAAACATATTTAATTCTGTTAGAGATCATTTACTGAGAAATGAAAATATGAGTAATTATAGGTTTACTATGGCGACAAGCTATTTAACATCTATTTTTTCTACTCCTACTAGTTGGCCAAAATGGCGTTATGACCAAAGTATTCTTGAGGAATTAGTTAATTTGGTAAAACTGGAAGTTGTCTTAAGACCAACCCCAGATCTTGCTTTTAAGGATAACGTAAATCCAGTTTCATGCAAAGGTGGTCTAGAAACTGAAAATAGTGAGATTATTGTCTCAATGAAATACAACTAAAAAGTTAGGTTTTTAACAAAACTGTAATAATTCTGTAATATTAAAGATTCAATAAATTTATACGAGTCAGGCATCTTTTAATTAATAAATAACGAAAGGATTAAAGATAATGAAAAAACTAACTATAGTGATTGCTTCTTTAGTTGCTCTATCAATAGCAACTGTTGCTCAAGCAAGAGATCAAATTAAGATAGTTGGTTCGTCTACAGTATTCCCTTACGCGACTGTTGTTGCTGAAAGATTTGGTGGTTCAGGATTCAAAACTCCTGTAATCGAGTCGACTGGTACTGGTGGAGGAGCTAAACTATTCTGTGCTGGTGTTGGTGAGCAACATCCAGATATTACAAATGCATCAAGAGCTATGAAAGACAAAGAGAAAGCCCTATGTAAGAAAAATGGTGTGAATGATATTGTTGAGATCGTAATTGGTAACGATGGTATTACATTAGCTTACAGCAAAGATGCAAAACCAGTAAACTTTACTAAAGAACAATTATATTTAGCATTAGCTGCTCATACAGTAGTTGATGGTAAGTTAGTTCCAAATATTTATAAAACTTGGGACCAAATTGACCCTAGCTTACCAAAACAAAAAATTTCAGTAATGATCCCACCAGGAACATCAGGAACTAGAGATGCTTGGAATTCTTTAGTAATGAAAAAAGGCATGACTAAAGAAGCTAAAGCTCTTTATAAAGCAGGTTTTGAAGCTGGAAATAAAAAATACAAAAAACCACAAAAACTTTACAGAGAAGATGGAGCTGCTATTGAAGTAGGAGAAAACGATAGTTTAATAATCCAAAAGTTAACTCAAGATAAAGATATGTTTGGTTTCTTTGGTTTCAGCTATTTCTTAGCTGCTAAAGATAAATTACAAGCTGCTAGCATAGATGGTGGACAACCCTCTCTAGCGAGTATTCAAGACTACAGTTATGCAGTTGCAAGACCATTATTTTTCTATGTGAAAAAAGCTCACGTTGGAGTAATCCCAGGATTACATGAGTTTGTGAAAGAATTCACAACTAAGAAAGCTATTGGAAAAGGTGGTTACTTAGCAGATATTGGTTTAGTTCCATTAGACTCTAAGTTGTATAAAACAACTAGAACTAATGCTACGAAGCTAGTTGCTATGGGTAATTAATTATTACTCTGTTAACAAATAATTAAAAAAGGGGTCTTTTTAGACCCCTTTTTTTTGAAATAAGAGTAAAGTCCTCAATAAAGGAGATTCTTTGAACTTAATATTGTTTATATTTATTGTTCTTCTGGGTTTCACAAGTTATTATTTTGGACGTAGAAAAGCATATACAATTCAATCTACAAATAAAAGATTAACTGCATTACCACAATTTTATGGTTATTATCTTGCAATTTGGTGTGCAATACCAGCTTTTATAATTTTTTCTTTATGGGCAATTTTTGAGCCCACAATTGTAAAACTATTAATCTTAAGTGATTATTCAAATCAAGGTTATCTTGATGATGAATTAAATTTAATTTACGAAAAAACAAAAGCATTGTCTCGAAGACAATTTACCGGAGAAATTACACCTTTTATTGAGGCTTCAGCTGAAAAATATTTAAGTCTTCGATCAATAGCTCAAAGTTCAAAAGCTGTTATAGTATTATCTATAATTATTGCCTCTGTTGCTTACGCTTATAAAAAAATTTCATCTAATTCTAGAACAAGAGAACCAGTTGAAAAATTTTTGAAAGCAGTTTTATTTACAGCTTCTTTAGCTGCAATATTAACTACTGTTGGAATAGTATTTTCACTTATATTTCAAACTATAGATTTTTTTAAAGTAATTCCATTATTTGATTTTGTCTTTGGAACTCATTGGTATCCTGCAAAAGCTTTTGTTAGAGATTCTTCAGAGGCTTTAGATCCGACAATGTACTCCGATACTTTTGGAGCAGTCCCTATTTTTGCTGGTACTTTTTTTATTGCTTTCATAGCTATGTGTGTTGCTATTCCTATTGGACTAATGAGTGGAATTTATTTGGCTGAGTATGCATCAGTTAAAGTTAGACAATACGCAAAACCTTTAATTGAAATTTTAGCTGGTATACCAACAGTTGTTTATGGATTTTTTGCTGCTCTAACAGTTGGACCTTTTTTAAAGGAAATAGGTAATAGCATGGGTTTAGACGTTTCAGCTGAAAGTGCTTTAGCGGCAGGCGGAGTAATGGGCATTATGATTATACCATTCATTTCAAGTTTAAGTGACGATGTGATTACAAGTGTACCTCAAAGTTTAAGAGATGGAAGTTACGCTATGGGAGCAACCAAATCAGAAACAATAAAAAAAGTTATTTTTCCTGCAGCATTGCCTGGTATAGTTGGATCTATTTTGCTTGGTGTTTCAAGAGCAATTGGAGAAACAATGATAGTTGTTATGGCCTCTGGTTTAGCTGCTAATTTAACTTTAAATCCATTAGAATCTACTTCAACAATTACAGCGCAAATTGTTGTAATATTAATTGGAGATCAAGCTTTTGGCGACCCAAAAACGCAAGCTGCATTTGCTTTAGGTATGTCATTATTTTTAGTAACGCTCTGTTTGAATATTGTGGCCTTAAGAGTAGTTAAAAAATATAGAGAAAAATATGAATAAAAATAAAGAACAATTATTAAATAAAAGATATAAAGCTGAAAAGAGATTTCGATTATACGGTCAAAGTGCAATTTTTATGGCACTTTTATTTTTAACAATCTTTATTTTTAAAATTTTTTCGACAGGCTATTCAGCCTTTCAAAAAACTTGGCTTATTGTTCCAGTTACTTTTGATGCTGAATTAATGATGTTAGAGCAAAATCCTTCTAAAGAGGATTTAAAAGATGCTGATTATTACGATATAGCATTAAAATCAATGGCTGATTTGGATCCAAATGCTAATGAGGATCAAGAAAATGAGCTGAAGAGAATGGTCTCTTACTTTTTCGAAAGAGAGATTAAAAGGGAACTTTTAAACGACCCTTCATTAATTGGAAAAACTAAAGATGTTTATTTAACTGCCTCAGATGATTTAGATCAAGTATTTAAAGGCAATTATCCAAGAGATTTACCTGAAGATCAAAGAAGAGTTACGGATTATCAATTAAAGATTTTTGATCAACTTGTAGAACTAGGAAAAGTTGAAAGTAAATTCAATTTAAGTTTTTTTACATATCCTGATTCAAGAGAAGCTGAATTAGCTGGTATAGCAAGTTCATTTATGGGATCAATATTTTCTATACTTGTTTGTTTAATGATAGCTTTTCCTGTAGCAGTTCTAGCAGCTATTTATTTAGAGGAATTTGCTCCTAAAAACAGATTTACTGATTTTATTGAGGTAAATATAAATAATTTAGCAGCAGTACCTTCAATTGTTTTTGGTCTTTTAGGACTGGGTATTTTACTTGCTGTATTTCAATTACCTAGGTCAACACCTCTAGTCGGTGGAATAACTTTATCGTTGATGACTTTACCAACAATTATTATTGCTTGTAGAGCATCTTTAAAAGCAGTTCCTCCAAGTATAAGAGAGGCAGCACTTGCAATGGGTGCTAGTAAAATGCAAACTACAATGCATCATACAGTTCCGTTATCTATGCCAGGGACTTTATCCGGTACAATAATTGGTTTGGCCCAAGCTTTAGGTGAAACCGCACCTTTGATATTGATTGGCATGGTGGCTTTTGTAAATACAATACCAGGATCTCCTTTAGATCCAGCTGCAAGTTTGCCAGTGCAAATTTATATTTGGGCAGAGAGCGCTGAAAGAGGTTTTGTCGAGAAAGTTTCTGCCTGTATTATGGTTCTATTAGGATTTTTAATTATAATGAACTTATTTGCACAAATAATTAGACATAAATTTGAAAAAAAATGGAGTTAAGATGATAAAGATAAATTCAAAAAATGTAGATGTTTACTATGGAAAAAAACAAGCTCTATTCAATATAAATTTAGATATTGAAGAAAATCAAGTTACAGCACTGATTGGGCCTTCAGGTTGTGGTAAATCTACTTTTTTAAGATGTCTAAACCGAATGAATGACGTAATTGATATATGTAGAGTAAAAGGGCAAATTATAATTAATGATTTTGATATCAATGATAAAAGTTGTGATGTTGTTAGATTAAGAGAAAAAATTGGTATGGTTTTTCAAAAACCAAATCCTTTTCCTAAAACTATTTATGAAAATATTTCTTATGGTCCAACAATTCATGGTATGGCTCAATCAAAGAATGAAATGGATGAAATAGTTGAAACTAGCTTAAAAAAGGCAGCATTATGGGAAGAGGTGAAAGATAGACTTCATGAACCAGGTACTGGTTTGTCTGGTGGTCAACAACAAAGATTATGTATAGCAAGGGCAATTTCAGTTAAACCTGAAGTTATTCTAATGGACGAGCCTTGTTCTGCTTTAGATCCTATTGCTACAGCTCAAATAGAAGAACTAATTGATGAGTTAAAAAAAGACCATACTATTATAATAGTCACTCACTCAATGGCACAAGCTGCAAGAGTTTCTCAAAATACAGGTTTTTTTCACCTTGGAGAATTGATAGAACATGGTTCTACTGATAAAATATTTAAGAATCCAGAAAACAAAAAAACTCAGGATTATATCACAGGGAGGTTTGGATAATGACCGAAGCACCACATACAGTAAAGTCTTACGAAGAAGAACTTAAAAATTTAAATAGCAATATAATTAAAATGGGTGGATTTTGTGAAGAAGCTTTGGGTAAAGCTATTCAAGCAATTACTACAAGAAATAGTGATAACGCTGAGGCAGTAATTAAAGATGATGAAAAAATTGATAAATTTGAGACTTTAATTGAACAACAAGTAGTAAATTTAATTGCTTTAAGACAACCTATGGCCATAGATCTTAGAGAAACAGTCACTGCTTTAAAGATATCTTCTGACCTTGAGAGAATAGGTGATTTAGCAAAAAATATTTCTAAAAGAACTCTTTTGTTAAATGAAAATTTACCAAAAAATTTAGTAGATGCTATTATAAGAGTATCTTCGGATGCTCAAAAACAATTGAAATCAATATTAGATGCATATTTAGAAAGATCTTCGAGTATGGCAATTAATGTATGGGAAAGCGACGAACAAATTGATGATTTAACAAATTTATGCATGCAAGAAGTGATTAGATATTTAAAAGATAACGAAAATAACTTAAGTGATGGAACCCACTTATTATTTGTAACTAAAAATATAGAGAGAATAGGTGATCATACAACCAACATTGCTGAGCAAGTATATTATTTAGTTAAGGGAGAATATCTAGAGGGTGATCGACCAAAAGGCACAGAACCTATTGTTACTGGAGAAAAGTAAAATATGTCGGCTCACATTTTTATAGCTGAGGACGAGGCTGCTATAATAACTCTACTAAAGTATAACCTTGAAAAAGAAGGTTACAAAGTAAGTTTCTGTGAAAATGGTGAAGATGCGCTTAAACAAATTAAAGATAAGCTTCCTGACTTAATATTAATGGATTGGATGTTGCCCGATTTGTCAGGCGTTGAAATATGTAAAAATTTAAAAAAAGACAAAAAGCATAATGACATACCAGTAATAATGTTAACAGCAAAAGGCGAGGAGGAGGACAAATTAAGAGCTTTTGATACAGGTGCAGATGATTATGTAACAAAACCATTTAGTCAAAAAGAACTTAATGCAAGAATTAAATCTTTACTCAGAAGATCAAAACCACAATCCACCGTTGATGTTGTTGAGTTTACAGATTTAAAAATAGATAGAATAACAAAAAGAGTTTATAGAAATAACATTGAAATATCTCTAGGACCTACAGAATTTAAATTATTAGATTTTTTTATCAAAAATCCAAAAAGGGTATATTCAAGAGAACAACTCTTAAACAATGTTTGGGGAGAAAATATTTACGTTGAAACTAGAACTGTCGATGTGCATATCAGAAGATTAAGACAGGCTATTAATATAGATAATACTAAGCCTTTAATTAGAACTGTAAGATCAGCGGGTTATTCTTTAGAATCTTGAAGGTCTTTAGGTCTAGTAAATTCTTTAATTAAACCATTTCCATCTAATTTATTCCATTCATTAAAATCAAAATAAATTTTTGCAAATGCCGATGTCGGAAATTTGTAGTTTAATAATTTAAAATGGTTGTTGTTGTGATTTTTTGTCAGTGATCGTATTAGATTTCTAACAGTAGGTTCATGGTTAATTAAAAGCACTGATTTATATTTTTTTGGTATTTTTTTTATTATATCTATAATTTTATCTTCACTTGATAAGTATAATTTTTTTGAAGAAATAATTTTTTTTGGTTTATCTATTTTTTTTAATAAAATTTTTAGGGTTTTCTTTGTTCTTTTTGATGATGAAAGTAATATGTAATCAAACTTATAATTTTTTTTAACAAAAAATTCACAAATCTTTTTTGCATTTTTCTCGCCACGCTTACTTAATGGTCTTTCATGATCATCAAGATTTGGGTGGTCCCAGCTAGATTTTGCATGACGCATAACGTATAATTTAAGCATAAATTTTAAATATATGACTGCATTAAAAAAACAAGATAAAGAAACACTAAAATCTAAATACATAAATAGAGAGCTGTCTTGGCTAAAATTCAACGACAGAGTTCTTCTTGAGGCCCAAAATTTTGAAAATCCTCTTTATGAAAGAATTAAATTTTTATCTATAGCTGGATCAAATTTAGATGAATTTTTCATGGTTCGTGTTGCAGGTTTATATAGTCAAATCAAACAAGATGTAGATTCACTTAGTTCTGATGGTCTTACTCCTGATGAACAAATGAGTGAAGTTATTTTGGAAACAAATAATCTTCTTAATAAACAAAATAAAATATATAGAGATTTAATTCTTCAATTAAAAAAAGCAAATATAAGTATAGTTAAACCTGAAAATTTAAGTAAACCTGAACAAAAAAGATTATTTAAAATTTTTAATGAAGAAATTTACCCTCTGCTAACCCCATCAGCAATAGACCCAGCTCATCCCTTTCCATTTATTGCAAATCAAGGAAGAGCATTAGTTATGAGATTAAATAAGAAAAATAAAAAAAGGACTTTAAATGCAATAATAGTAATTCCAAAAGCTTTATCAAGATTTATTGAAATAGATGGAAATAAAAGTTTTAAAAAATTTTTAATTATAGATGATGTTATAAGTTTTTTTGCCTCTGAAATATTTCCTGATCATGATTTAGATAAAAAAATGTTATTTAGAGTTATAAGAGATAGTGATGTAGAAATTCAAGAGGAGGCCGAAGATTTAGTAAGATCTTTTGAATTGGCTTTAAAAAGAAGAAGAACAGGTGATATAGTACGTTTAGAAATTTTAAAAAATAGTAATAATGACTTAATTAAGTTTATAACCAATAAGTTAAACGTAAAATCTGAATACATCTATGAAATTGAAGGCATTGTTGGAATTCAAGATATAGACCAAGTTTGTAAAATTAAAAATTCTAAATTAAGATTTAAAAATTTTAATCCTAGGGAGGTTGAGAGATTAAAGGAGTTTAATAATAATTTTTTTGATACTATAAAAAAAAAAGATTTAATAGTTCATCACCCTTTTGAAACATTTGATGCTGTCGTTGAGTTTTTAAATCAAGCTGCATATGATAAAAAAGTTATAGCAATTAAACAAACTCTATACAGAACAACGCTAGATTCTCCAATTGTTAAAGCCTTAATAACAGCAGCTGAAAATGGAAAGACAGTAACCGCTTTAATAGAGATCAAAGCAAGATTTGATGAAGAAGCAAACATTCAACTTTCAAGAAGTTTAGAAAAGGCAGGAATTCAAATAGTTTATGGTTTTGCAAAATATAAAACACATGCAAAATCATCTTTAATATTAAGAAAAGAGCAGGGAAAAATTCAAACTTATATACATCTAGGAACTGGCAATTATCACCCAGTTAATGCAAAAATTTATACTGACTTATCTTTATTTAGTTCTGATAAAAAATTAGCAACTGATGTGGAAAAATTTTTTAATTATGTAACTGGTTATTCAAAACCACGAAATCTTAGTAAAATATCTATATCACCAATTAATCTTAGGGAAACCTTGAACAAATGTATTGCTAACGAGATAGCAAATGTCAAAAAAGGTAAAAACGCTGAAATATGGGCTAAAATGAATTCCTTAGTAGATCCAGTGATAATTGATAAATTTTACGAAGCTTCAAATGCTGGAGTAAAGATATTTTTATTTGTAAGAGGTGTTTGTTGTTTAAGACCTGGAGTTAAAGATAAATCTGAAAATATAATAGTTAAAAGCATGATTGGAAGATTTTTGGAACACTCAAGAATTTATTGTTTTGCAAATGGAAAAACAATGCCTAGTAGAGATGCAAAAGTTTTTATTTCATCAGCAGATTTAATGCCAAGAAATTTAAATCGAAGAGTAGAACTTCTAGTTCCAATTGAAAACCAAACAGTCCACGAACAAGTTCTTGATCAAATTATGTTAGCTAATTATTTAGATAAAAAACAAAGTTGGGAACTTGATGCTAGTGGAAATTATAAAAAAATTAAATATAGTGAAAATGATTCTTTTTCAGCCCATGATTATTTTATGAATAATCCTAGTTTATCTGGAAGAGGTAAAGCTAAATTAAAAATGAAACCAAAAAAATTAAATTTAAGATTAATTAAAAGTGGAAATTAAAGTTTTAAAAAATAATCAAAATTTGAAATTAAAACCTGCTAAATTAGCAGTAATTGATATAGGTTCCAATTCTATCAGGATGTTAATCTATGAAGATTTTAACTCATCTCGTGTGCCTTTTTTCAATGAAAAAGCCGTTTGTGAACTTGGTAAAAATTTAGATAAGTCAAGAAAACTTCATAAATCTGGTGTGGATTATGCCCAAAAAGTATTGAAGAGATTTTCAGAAATTTTAAATGTTTCCAAAATTGTTAATTTAAAAATAATAGCAACTGCTGTTTTAAGAGAAGCAACAGATGCAAAACCCTTTGTTGAATACGTAGAAAACCTTTTTAAAAAAAAAATAGAAATCTTAAGTGGAGAGGAAGAAGCAATTTGTTCAGCAGAGGGTGTAAAAATTGGATTTGATAATGTAGATGGGTTAGTTGCTGATCTTGGTGGAGGTAGTTTAGAATTAGCTCGAGTTGAAAATGGTTTGATTACTAATAAAACATCTTTACCCTTAGGTGTTTTAAGACTACTTAATAATCCAATTGTAAAAAAGAGAAACCTTTCTAAATATATAAAACAACTTTTGAGAGATGAGAAATGGTTATCTAAAAAAAAATTTGAAAATTTGTATTTAGTTGGAGGAACATGGAGAGCTTTATTTAAACTTCATCTGTTTCAAAATAAACATCCTGTCCATATAATTCATCAGTATTCAGTAAATTATGAAACTATATCATCATTTGTAGAAAAAATAGCATCGTTTAATAAAGCAAAACTAAAAACAGTTGAATATATATCTAAATCTAGAACACCTTATCTACCATATAGCTCTATTATTTTAGATGAGATCATGAAAGTCACAAATCCAAAAAACATAATTTGTTCTATAAGCGGTATTAGAGAGGGATCTCTAGCAAAAGATTACTTTAAAAATATTGATAACTCTCAAGTTTTTGAAAAATCATTAGAATATATTTCGAAGAAGAGAGGTGATTTGGGATTAACCTACAAAAAGTATCATGAATTTATCAAACCTGTATTTGATGGTAATGAACATTTTGATGAAAAATTGCTTAATTTAGCTTGTGTTTTAAGTCATATGGATTGGGGATTAGGCGCTTTTCAAAAGGCAGAATTAGTTTTTCAAGAAACATTAAATACCCCTTTATTGAGACTTTCACATAAAGAAAGAATTCAAATAGCTCTTTCATGTTATTGGAGGTACTGCAGTATTAAATACAATCCAAAAATAGAATATTTAACTTTTTTAAATAATAATGAAATTTTTTCTAGTAAACAAGTTGGTGCAGCCTTAAGATTTGCACACTCACTTACATCTATTTCAACTATCTTCTTAGAGGAATTCAAATTGTATAAAAGAGGTAACTCTGTATTTTTAAAAATTCCAGCTCAACACCAAGAAATAATTTCTAAACAAGTTACAAAAAGATTTAAAGCTCTTGCGCGAGAATTATTTTTAGAACCAAGAGTAATTTATTCAAATAATTAATATATAATTTAATTTATTACAACTTACAGGTTAGTGATTTTTCTTCTTTAATATATTTTTAATTTTATTGAAACATATCTTTAATCCAAATGTAATATTCTTCTGTAATTAAATTGTAAACATTAAACCCCTGAAATACGCTCGGTATTATTATTGAGCGTATTTCTTTTTATAAAACAAATACATTCCTAAATGAGATGCGTTGTTAAATTTACCATTCTCAATTAATTTAATTCTTTGTTGAGTGGAAACTATATGGATTTTAATTCCTTTTTCAGGCTTTGAAATTTTTCAATCTTTTTTTAAGAATAATTTTTTTGCAATATAAACAGCAATTAACATACCAATTAATTCAGCAGCTATATAATAAGGAGTGTTTAAATAACTTATACCAGTAAACGACTCTGTGAATGTTCTTGCTATTGTTACAGCAGGATTTGCAAAAGAAGTTGAAGAGGTAAACCAATAACCAGCAGTGATATATAAACCTACTGATCCAGCAACAGCTATTTTACCTGATCTCATTGAACCAAAAATTATTAAAATAAGACCCAACGTAGCAACTATTTCAGAAGTAAAAATATAAATCCCACTCCTTGACTTTGTTGATAATTCAAAAACCTGATGTTCAAAAAAGAAATTAGCTAATGCTACACCTAGCAAACATCCAAGTATCTGAGCAGAAATATAAAAGGGTAGAAGGTTTTTTTTTAACTTTCCTGTAATTGTCATAGCAATACTTACAAATGGATTGAAATGAGCCCCAGATACATCAGCAAATACTGTTATTAGCACAAACAATCCAGCTCCAGTTGCCAATGTGTTTGCTATTAGCATTACTGCTATATCATTAGTTAGATTTTCTGCCATTAAACCTGATCCAACTATGATCATGACCAGAAAGCAACTTCCAATGAACTCTGAAAGAAAATATCTATTTTTATTTTTCATCTATCCAATCTTTAATTTTATTACTTATAATATTGAAAGTTTTTCTAATGATTATTTGCTTTTCTTCATCATTTGCATTTTGAAGTTTAGCTACCGGATCCTCTATATCCCAATGTATAATTTGGTTTTTATCAGGCCAAATAGGACATACCTCATTATTTGCGTTGTTGCATACTGTTATTACATGATCCATTTTTAATTCTTTATTAATAAATTCTTCAAAGTTTTTAGAACCATAATTTGTTAGATCATAACTTTTATTTTTCTCTAAAAAACTTTTAACATATTCATTGATTTTTCCAGATGGATTACTACCAGCACTAAAAGCATTAAATTTATTTGAGTATTCATTATTAATAATGCTCTCAGCAATAATGCTTCTCGCTGAATTTCCTGTGCATACAAATAAAATATTTTTCATTAAAAAATAATTTTATAAATACCAATTACAAATAATGGAATTTGTAATCCAAAATTAGTTAATATGGCTTTATCTTTTAATAAAAAACCCGATATTGTCCATCCAACTACACCAAGACCATGAAAATATATATTAATTGGATATATATTTAAATTTGTAAGCAATATTCCTGTTAAAACTAAAAACGTGCTTATCCATTTGAGATATTTTTTTAAAAACATAAAACTCCTTTCTCTATACTTATGACAGTTATGTTAAAGATTTATTAAAATTATTATTTTATATTAAATTGATTATGTATCTATGGATAAAATATCCTCCGATTAGCAATATTAAACCTGTAATATAAATTATGAAAAAATTCATATTAAAAGATTTTGCAAAAAAGAAGGGTACAAAGAATAAATAACTTGCTGGTACTGCAATAAATATACTTTTTGTAAACATTACTGTTTTTTCTGTATCATTATGCTCATAATACGAAAACAGTATCGCTATTAGTGATACCAAGGGTAATGCAATAATAAATCCAGCGAGCTTAGGATTTTGACCAGCCAACCAACTTGAAAAAGCAACAATTAAACCTGCTGCTACGACTTTAAAAATAAAAAATAACATCTGTTTTTAGCTTGTTGCAAATTCTTTAATTTTCTCAAAACTGAAGTGATCGGCTATATCTTTCTTGGCGTAGTATACTTCATCAACTGTGCCTTGTTCGTTTATCAAAACATCTGTAACAGCTATATCAAAATGACCTTTAATTTTTAAAGGAATATATCCCTTTAACATTGCAGGTATTATTTTATGAGATTTAAATAGCATTGCAGATAATGTTTTCATCATTGATCTTTCAATTTCATATTTTTGAAAATATTTAAAATCTTCATCAGCTAGTACAGTAAAAGGTAAATTTTTATGTTTTTTCATGTAAGACCTTAAATTATCAACTGGTGAATGAAATATTGCTACATGTGTAAAATTATTTCCTAGCTCATTAAATCTTTTATTAATTTCGTTTAATCTAAGATTACAAAAACTACATCCAGCTATTCTATAAAAAGTTAAAAGAACTTTCTTTCCATGCGTTTCTGACAGATTAAATGTAGACCCGTCATCTTTTGGAAGTGTAATTTCCTCTAATTTATCTCCTTTAGAGATTTTCATTTAATAGAACATTTTTTACAAAGTCCAAAAAATTCAAGGTTATACTTTTTAAATTTCATTCCAGCTTTGTCTTGAAAACTTTTTAAATATTTTGATAATTTATTATCACTTATTTCACTTACTTCTTCACAACTTTCACATATAGAAAAGGCAGTTGCTTTTGATAGTTGGCAACTTGAGTTTTTACATGCAACGAAAGCATTTCTACTCTCAATTTTATGAATTTTACCAATTTCAACTAATTTATCTAGAGCTCTATAAACCTGAAGAGGTGCTTTAATACCTTTTTTTTGTACATTATGTAAAATTGAATAAGCTTTTATGGGCTCATTTACTTTTTCAATGTAATCAAGAACTATTTGCTGATTTTTTGAGAGATTTTCTTGCTTATGCATATGTTTCATTTTACCAATTTATGATCAATTTTTCAATTGTATCGTCTGTTTAATTTTAAATAGAGATATTACAAATAATAATAACGCAGCAGCAATGATAGATGGACCCGAAGGAGTATTGAATTGCAATGAAGAAAATAAACCCATGATTACTGATAATAGTCCTCCACATATTGAAAAAATTACCATCTTTTTGGGAGTATCTGATATGTTACGAGCCATAGCCGTTGGTATAATTAACATACCAGTTATTAATAAAAGTCCTACAATTTTTATAGAAATTGCAATTATTGCTGCCATTAAAATAGTAAATATTGCTTTTGCTCTATCAGGATCTAATCCCTCTGCTTCTGCAAGTTCATAATTTACTGTTGAAGCAAATAAAGGTTTCCAAATTATTTTTAATACAATTAAAATTATTGCTCCTCCTCCCCATATAATTATCAAATCATCAACATTAACAGCTAATATGTCTCCAAATAATAGTCCCATCACATCAAATCTTATAAATGATAGAAAACCAATTACCACTAAGCCAACTGCTAATGCCGAATGAGCTAAAAGACCGAGTAAAGCATCACCGGGCAAATTAGTATTTTTTTCAAGTTTAACTAAAATGATTGCTATTACTGATGAAATTATAAATATTGAAATTGCAATATTAATTTCTAATGCCAATGCCATTGTAACACCAAGTAATGCTGAATGTGCTAATGTATCTCCGAAATAAGATAATCTTCTCCAAACTACAAAGCAGCCCAAAGGACCTGTTACAAAAGCAACACCTATACCAGCAATTAAAGCTCTTATAAAAAAATCATCAAACATTTAATTTTTTTTTATATCCCCATCATTTGAATGAACATGATCATGCTTATGTTCATATATAGAAAGAGTTTGTGAAGCTTGTTCGCCAAATAATAGTTTATACTCATTATTCATTGCAACGTCTCTTGGTGTTCCAGAACAACACACGTGGCCGTTTAAACAAATAACATGATCTGTTGCTGTCATAACAGTATGCAAATCATGAGAGATTAATAAAATTCCACAATTTAATTTATCTGCTATTTCTTTTATTAATTTATACAATGCAATCTCCCCAGTAAAATCAACTCCTTGAACCGGCTCATCCAATACTAAAAGATCAGGTTTTTTTGAAACTGCTCTTGCAAGAAGTACTCTTTGAAATTCTCCACCAGACAAATTTCCTAAATTCTGGTTTTTAAGATGATCTGCACCCGTTAATTTTAAAGCTTCATTTATTTTTTCTTCATCGAGTTCATCAGTTAAAACCATAAAATCATTCACTTTAAGTGGCAATGTCCAGTCAATTGAAATCTTTTGAGGAACATATCCAATTTTGTCAGTAAATTTTTCTACATTACCTTCAATATTCTTATGAAGTCCTATAGCAATTTTAGCTGTTGTGCTTTTGCCAGAACCATTTGGCCCAATTAAGGTTACTATCTTTCCTCTTTCAACAATTAAAGAAACGCCTTTTACAAGCCATTTATTCCGTTGTTTTAATCCAACTTCAGTTAATTTTACTAATACATTGTTCTCAATTGTCATTTATTACCTTGACTTATTAATGTTATATTATTACACAATGTTATATTATAACAATTAACACTAAATTAAATTATGAAAAACTTAAAAAAATCAACATTAATAATTACAATATTATCTTTTTTAGCTCTTTTTACATCAGCAAAAGCAGAAATAAAAGTTGTTGCTTCAATTAAGCCTATACACTCTTTAGCTAGCTATCTGATGGATGGAGTTGCTAAACCAGACCTAATAGTCGATGGATATTCTTCACCACATGGATTTGCGTTAAAACCATCTCATGCAAAGATGTTACAAGAAGCTGATCTTATTTTTTGGGTAGGTGAAGATCTAGAAAACTTCATGGAAAAACCATTAGATTCAATTGCAAAAAAAGCTGAAAAAATTGAATTAATGGAAATTAAAGGTCTTAATAAATTAAAATTCAGAGAACGAAATATTTTTGGTGATCATGATGATCATGACGATCACGGACATAAAGGAGATGGCCATAAAGAAGATGATCACGATGATCATGACCATAAAAAGAAAGATGGACATGACGACCACGATGATCACGACCACAAAAAAAAAGACGGTCATAAAGAAGACGACCACGATGATCATGACCATAAAAAGAAAGATGGGCATGACGATCATGATGACCATGGACATAAAAAGAAAGATGACCATGATGACCACGATGATCATGCAGGACATGAAGGTCACCACCACGGTGAGCATGACCCACATATTTGGTTAGATCCAATGAATGCTAAAGTTATATTAAATGAAATGGCAGAGCATTTAATTGAAAATGATGCTAAGAACGCATCAAAATATAAAAGCAATTTAAAGAAAGCACTAAAAGATATTGATAAACTTGTTAGTGACGTCTCTTCTGAATTAAATCAGAGTGTTGCATCAATTGTTTTCCATGATGCTTACCAATATTTTGAGAAAAGATTTAATGTTAATATATTGGGTGCTTTTACAGTTAATACAGATGTAATGCCAGGAGCAGAACAATTGTCTGAAATCAGAGAAATAATTGAGCATGATAAAGTAGCTTGTGTATTTTCTGAACCACAGTTTAATCCAAATATCATTAAAGCTGTAGCAAAAGATATGAATATTAAAACTGGTGTTGTAGACCCATTAGGAGCTACTTTGGATCCTGGAAAAGACTTATATTTTGATTTAATCAGAAATATGTCTAAATCTTTTAAAGGTTGTTAATTAAAAATTGAACTTTTGCCGTAAATAATATCTAATATTATTTATGGCAACCGTTCCTTTAAGTTTAGAAGAAATTTTTCATTTAGCTGAAAAAACATTAATAGCTAACGGATGCGATGAAGAAACAGCAGATACTTTATCTACTTTAATCAAAAATGCTGAAAGAGATGGATCATTATCTCATGGTCTATTTAGATTACCCGCTTATGTATCTGGTTTAAAAAGCGGAAAAATTAATGGTAAGGCTAGACCAGTGATTTCAAAATTAACCCCAAGTGTTGTTAAAGCAGATGGGAAAAATAGTCTTGCCCCAATGGTTTTAAAATATGGAATACCAGAACTCGTAAAAGCTGCAAAAGAAAATGGAGTTGCAGTTTTAGCAATCACTAATTCTCATCATATGGCTGCTATGTGGCCTGAGACTGAAGCAATAGCAGAGCAAGGACTTGTTGCTTTTGCCTGTACATCATACAAGCCAGCAGTTGCACCAGCAGGAGCAATTAAACCTTTATTTGGAACAAACCCAATTTCATTTGCTTGGCCAAGAAAAAATAAACCACCTGTAGTTTATGATATGGCTACTGCATCGATGGCCATGGGAGAGGTTCAAGTTGCAAAAAGAGAAGGGCACAAGGTCCCAATAGGAACTGGTTTAACTAAAGATGGAAAAGAAACAACAGATCCTGGTGAAATAGCAGATGGTGGAGTTTTGTTGCCATTTGGCGGCTATAAAGGCTCAGGAATAGCAATGATGGTCGAATTACTTGCTGGAGCCTTAGTTGGAGATAATTTTAGTTATGAGACGGCTGAGAAGGATACAGATGATGGTGGACCACCAAGTGGTGGAGAGTTTATTTTAGCTATATCTCCTGACAAATTAACAAATTCTGATTGGGATAGTCATTCAAATAAATTCTTTGAGAAAATGAAATCAATGGGAGAGGTTAGGTTGCCAGGTGAAAGACGTCACAAAAACAGATTAGATACTGGACCTAGAAATATTAATGAGGAACTTGTTAATAAAATAAAATCTTTAAGTTAATTCAATTTCAATTGGTGTGTGATCCGAAGGTTTTTGTCTTCCACGAGGAAATTTATTAATTTTTACATCTTTCACAAGATTTATAATTGAGTTTGAAACTAAGAAATGATCAATTCTCATGCCATTATTTTTTTGCCATGCACCGCTTGTATAATCCCAAAACGTATATCCCTCTTTGTCAGGATGAATATATCTATATGCATCATGAAAACCTAAACTTAATAATTCTCTTAATTTTTTTCTTATTTCTAGTCTAAACAATGCATCATTTTCATATCCTTTAGGATTATGAACATCCTCAGCTGATGGAATTATATTAAAATCACCACCAATAATTATATTCTCTTTTTTTTTTAAATAAGCTTTTAATTTTTTAATTAAATTTTCTAGCCAATATAATTTGTAAGTATACTTTTCTGTATCAACTGGATTTCCATTAGGTGTGTATATATTTATTAATTTAATAGTTTTTGATTTATGTTTTAGATCTGCTGTAATAATTCTTGATTGTTTATTTTTATCTTTAAAAATATCTTTTTCAATTTTATCTAATTTTTTTTTAGAAATTATCGCAACTCCATTATATGATTTTTGACCAAATACATAATTTTGATAATTTGATTTTTCAAAGTCTTCGTAAGGATAGTTTTCATCTTGAGCTTTGATCTCTTGCATCATTAAAATATCTGGTGAATATTTTTTTAGATACTCTTTAATATTTTCAATTCTAGCTCTTACAGAGTTAACATTCCAGGAACTAATTATCATTAAAGCGAGAAAGATACGCCACAACCACAAGAAGATTTGCTTTGCGGGTTGTTTATTTTAAAAGAATCTCCGATTAATTCTTTTACAAAATCAACTTCAGATCCTTTTAGTAAATCTGCTGATGTTTTGTCGATAAGAATATTATCTTGTTGTAGATCATCATCCTTAGCAGAGTTATCAAATGAGAAATCATATTGAAATCCAGAACATCCACCACCTTTAATAGCGATTCTAAAAAATGACCCTTTATCTTTTGATGAAAGAAGATGGTTTATCTGCTTTATAGCATTATCTGTAAATTTAATTTCTTTAATCATAATTAAACATTGATAAAAACAATATAATAATATTTTGCCATTTTTAAAGAATGAAAAATTACTCAAAATTAGGAACATTTGCTTCAAAAGGTAGACTGATTAAAGAAGCGAGCAATCCTTTCAGATCACCTTTTCAAAGAGATAGAGATAGAATAATTCATTCTACCTCATTTAGAAGATTGAAGCACAAAACTCAGGTATTTGTTAATACTGAAGGAGATCATTATAGAACCAGAATCACTCATTCCATTGAAGTTTCACAAATTGCTAGAACAATTGCTAAATACTTAGGTTTAAATGATGATTTAGCTGAAACATTAAGCTTAGCTCATGATTTAGGTCATACCCCTTTTGGTCATGCAGGAGAAGAGTCTCTGAATGAATGTATGTATGAATATGGGGGATTTGACCACAACCTTCAAACACTTAGAATAGTAATGTTCATTGAAAATAAATATTTTAAATTTGAAGGTCTTAATTTAACATTAGAAACATTAGATGGACTTATTAAACATAATGGTCCGGTAACAAAGCTAGTCAAAATAAATAATTTAATTGGGTTAAAAAATTTAAAAAATAAAATTAATTTTTCAAAAAACTCCTCTTTGGAGGCTCAAATTGCATCTATATCCGATGACGTTGCATACAATAACCATGATATTCAAGATGGAATAAAAGCTAAATTATTTACTTTAAACGATCTTAAACAAATCTCTTTTTTTGATGAGATTTTAAAATCATATAAAAACAAATTAAAAAGTGAAAATAATGATATTCTTGTATATCAAACTATAAGAGACTCTATAAATTTAATGGTTCAAGACTTAATAAAAACTACGACAAGAAATATTTTAATGAATAAAATATCTACAAAAAAAGATGTATCAAATAAAAAAAATCAAATTGTTGATTTTTCCAACAAATTAAAAATAACTATAAATGAGATTAGAGATTTCCTTAGAATAACTATGTATAATAATAAAGATGTATTAAAAAAAAATAACGAAGGAAAAAAGATAATTAAAAAGCTTTTTAATGTAATTAACAAAAATCCAAAAAAGTATATTAAAATTAAATATTTAAAAAATAACAAAGAAAGAGCTATATCTGATTATATTTCTGGCATGACAGATAGGTACGCCATACAATTATATAGAGCATCAAAATGAATATATTTGAAGAATATTTAAATAAAATTTTAAATAAAATTAAATTAGCAAGTGAAGAAAAGCTAATTTTATTACCTGAAAGTTTATCTGGTATAAATGTAGATATACCTCCTAAAAAATTTAAGTGCGATCTGTCAACTAATGTTGCAATGGTTTTATCTAAAACAAATAATGAACCACCAATTAAAATTGCTGAAAAATTAAAAGATATTATTTTTAAAGACGATAATAATATTGAGAAGATAGAAATAGCAAAGCCTGGATTTATAAATATTATTTTAAAAAAAGAGTTTTGGATTTCATTTCTTTTAAATATAAATAATCTTAATAATTTTGGCGCAGCACTTAAGGTCTCTAAAAAGAAACATTTAATTGAATTCGTGTCTGCAAATCCCACCGGACCATTACACGTTGGTCATTGTAGAGGCGCTATTCTAGGTGATGTTATTTCTAATTTGTTAAAATTTAACAATCAAGAAGTTGTAAAAGAATATTATGTAAATGATCATGGTAATCAAATTTTACATTTTACTAGATCCGTATATTTGAGAATAAAAGAAAAATTAGATAATCAAACTTTTCCAGTAAATGAGGATGATTTATATCCAGGAGAATACATCAAGGATATAGCCCAACATATTATAGATAATAATAAAGATTTACAATTTGATGATTATGAAAAAATAAAGTTAACACTTACTAAATTAGCAATTACAGAGTCACTTAAACTAATTAAGACCAATTTAAATAATTTGGGAATTATTCATGATAATTTTGCGAGTGAGACTGAAATAGTTGAAAATAAAGAGGTCGATAAAGTTATTGAGAAACTTAAAAAAGATAAATTTGTTTATATCGGAAAAATTAAAGCTCCCGAAGGAGAAGATACAACTAATTGGGTAGAAAGAGATCAGTTACTTTTTAGATCGACAGATTTTGGAGATGATAAGGATAGGGCTTTACAAAAATCTGATAACACATGGACTTATTTTGCTGGAGATGTTGCATATCATAATACAAAACTAAGTAGAAACTTTGATAAACTAATAAATATTTTAGGAGCTGACCATGCGGGTTATATAAAAAGAATTACATCTGTTGTTGAAGCATTATCTGGAGAAAAAAATAAATTAATTTGTAAAGTAAGCCAACTTGTTAAATTAATAAAAGATGGCAAACCTTTTAAAATGTCTAAAAGAAAAGGTGATTACATTACCGTTGAAGATTTAATTTCTGAAGTTGGAAAAGATGCAACAAGATTTATTATGCTAAGTAGAAGCAATGATGCTGAATTAGATTTTGATTTTACAAAAGTAAAAGAAAAATCTAAAGACAATCCGCTTTATTATGTTCAATATTGTTATGCTAGAATTTCATCGGTTTTTAGAAATATAAATAAAAACATTGATGACAAGATTGATAATGAAAATAATAATATGCAATTTAATAATGAAGAAATTGAAATTTTTAAAAAAATATCTGAATGGCCTAAATGTGTAGAAATTTCCACTAAAAAACTAGAACCTCATAGGATCCCTGTATATTTATATGAGTTATCATCTCAGTTTCATTCCTATTGGAATATGGGAAAAGATGATGTTGAAAAAAGATTTATCAATGATGATAAAACAATAAATTTAGAAAAACTAATATTTTTAAAATCTATTGCAAAAACAATTAAAACTGGAATGGATATTATAGGTGTTGATACACCTGAAAAAATGTAATGCTAAAAGAGCTCAAATATCTATTTTATTTAATAATTATATTTTTCTTTCTATTTTTTACTCTAAGATATTATTTTTCAGACGATAATTACAAGAAATCATATAGAGCAGTTTCAAGTATTGATGAAAAAATATCATCTAACGAAAATAATCTATTTATTCTTAAAAATGACACGGACAACATTATTGAATATGTAGAATACAAAAATAAAAACACAAAAAAATATTCTTTTTGGGAATTGTTATATAATGATTAAAAAAACTAGAGCTTTTATATGTGGCATTAGTGGACATAATTTAAAAAAAAGTGAAGTAAGTTTTTTAAAAAAATATAAGCCATGGGGAATAATCCTTTTTTCAAGAAATATAAAAACAATCAATCAAGTTCAAAAATTAACTGGTTCGATTAAAAAAATATTTAAAAACTCTAATTATCCAATTCTAATTGATGAAGAAGGTGGAAGAGTAAGTAGATTAAGAAAATTCATAGATAATTCCATTTTTAGTGCAAAATATTTTGGTGATTTATATTCAAAAGATAGAAAAAAATTTGATATTTATTTCAATGTTTATGTTAAGCAAATATCCTATTTGTTAAGACTTATTGGTATTAATATTAATACAGTTCCTGTATTGGATTTAAGACGAAATAAGTCTCATAAAATTATAGGTGATCGATCCTATTCAAATGATAAAAAAACTCTGTCTAAAATTGGCGATATATCTATCAAAAAATTTCACGAAAATAGGGTTGGCACAGTAATTAAACATCTTCCAGGTCATGGTTTAGCTAAAGTTGATAGTCATTATAAATTACCAGTTATAGACAAAGATCTAAAGTATCTTAAAAAATATGATTTTTTTCCATTTACCAAAAAAAAATCTGTTTTAGGTATGACCGGTCACTTGTTGTTTAAGAAACTTGATCCGATAAATAACGTTTCACATTCTAAAAAAATCATAAAAATGATTAGAAGAGAAATATCATTCAAGGGAATATTAATGTCAGATGATATTTCTATGGGTGCTCTTAAAGGTAATTTAAAAAATAACGTTATTAAATCTTTTCGTGCAGGTTGTAATTTGGTGCTTCATTGCAATGGAAAAATGAGAGAAATGAATGTGGTAGGTCAAAATTCACCTTATATCGATGATTTTATTGTAAAAAAAACTTCTAAATTAATTCAAATAATAAGTTAAATTTAAATTCATGAGTGATTCTTTAGAATTTAATGTTGATCTTAGTAATTATTCTGGATCATTAGAAATACTTTTAGATTTAGCAAAATCACAAAAAGTTGATTTGGAAAATATATCAATCACCAAATTAGCAGATCAATTTCATGATTTTATAACCAAGACCGAAAATTTAAATTTAGAATTAGCGTCAGAATATTTGCTAATGGCTACCTGGTTAACTTATCTTAAATCTAAACTACTATTACCAGAAACAGAAGAAGAGGAATTTAAAGCACATGAAGTGGCAGAGAAATTAAAGCTCCAACTTAAAAAACTAGAATTAATAAGATTATTGTCTTCTCAAATGTTGAGCAGAAAAAGATTAGGCAAAGATATTTTTATGAGAGGTTCAAAAAGTGGAATGAGATCAATTTATAATTCTCAATATTCATTAACATTGTTTGAATTATTAAAAACGTATTCAAATATCGTAATGACAAAAGATTTTCAGAGAATGAATATTCCGAAACTCCCAGTATTTACTACCGAAGAAGGTATAAAGGTCATAAAAGAATTTTATAATAATTTAAATGATTGGAAAAATATGACTGACCTGATACCAAAAAATTTTAGAAACTCTAAAACTTTAAGTAAGACAGGTAATGCAGGAATTTTTGCTGGATCTTTAGAGCTTGCAAAAGAAGGTAATATATCTATTAAACAAAACAATTTATTTGATGATATATATATTAAAAAAATCTAATGAATAAATTAAAAAAAAATAATGTTGTATCATTTCCATCTAAACTAAGTGATGTTGATAAAGAAATAGAAGCTATTGTTTTTGCAGCTGCAGAGCCTTTAAATATTGAAACTATTGAAAATAAAATTTCAAAAAAGACAGATGTTGAAAAATCTTTACTAAAACTTCAGAATTTTTATTCCGATCGTGGAATAAATTTAGTTTGTATATCCAATAAATGGTCTTTTAGAACTTCACCAAATTTATCCTCATTAATGTCTCAACAAAAAACTGTTGAAAAAAAATTATCAAAGGCTGCGATAGAAACACTTGCAATTATTGTTTATCATCAACCAGTCACTAGAGCTGAAATAGAAGAAATTCGTGGAGTAGCGTTTGGAAATAATACACTTGAAATATTGATGGAATTGAACTGGGTTAGACCTCAAGGTCGAAAAGATGCCCCTGGTAAACCTATTCAATATGGAACAACAGATGATTTTTTAAGTCATTTCAATCTTCAAAAATTGTCAGACCTTCCAACCGTTGATGAATTAGGTACCGCAGGTCTTATTGATACATCTAGTGTAGATGCATCTATATTTGGAACAGGCAAATTCTATAAAGAAAAACAAGAGGATAAAAAGGAAAATATATACTCTGATATAGATGAGATGCTTAATAGCACTCTTAATACAGATAACGATAAATAAAAAAATAGTTTTAAAACTAAAATTATAAGGTTATAAGTAATTATGAGTATAGGATTTTGGCAAATTGCAATTGTAGTAATTTTAGTAGTATTACTTTTTGGTAGAGGTAAAATCTCTAGTCTAATGGGTGATGTTGCTAAAGGAATTAAAAGTTTTAAAAAAGGTATGGCTACAGATGCTACAGAAGATAGCCAACCAAAAAATATATCTGAAAATCAAGACTCAGACAAAAAAGAGTAATCAATGCCACAGATCGGCTGGTTTGAAATATTAATAATAGTATCTATTGCAATAATAGTTGTAGGACCGAAAGACTTTCCTATAATGTTAAAAAAAGTTGGATCATGGATAGGTTCTGCTAAGAGATATTTTTCAGATGTTCAAAATCAAGTTACAGAAATAACGGATGTTTCAATTAAAGAAGAATTAAAAAAAAACACTGAAATCATGAAAGAGGACAAGCCTAAAGATGACAGCTAAAAAAAAAGAAACAGGTTTTATAAGTCATCTTACCGAATTAAGACAAAGACTAATACATTCATTTATCTTCTTAGCAGTATTATTTGTGGTTTGTTACTATTTTTCTGAATACATATATGGATTTTTAGTTGAACCTTATGCCAATGCTGTAAAGGATGATAATGTTGATAGAAGATTAATCTTTACCGCTCTTCAAGAAACATTTTTAACATATCTTAAAGTTTCTTTTTTTGCAGCTTTCTTTGTGACCAGTCCATATATCCTTATTCAAATTTGGAAATTTATTGCACCAGGATTATACACTCATGAAAAGAAAGCAATTATGCCTTACTTAGTAATTACACCAATACTTTTTTTACTAGGAGGTATGCTTGTTTATTATCTAATTATGCCACTAGCATTTAAATTCTTTTTATCATTTGAAAGTGCAGGACTTGGAACTAGCTTACCAATTCAATTAGAAGCTAAAGTAAATGAATACTTATCTCTTGTGATGAAGTTAATTTTTGCATTTGGATTAAGTTTTCAGCTACCAGTTGTATTAAGTTTGCTTGCAAGAATAGGAGTTGTAAATTCAACTTATTTAAGAGAAAGAAGAAAATATTTTGTTGTAATAATATTTGCTGCTGCTGCAATATTAACTCCACCAGATCCAATTACACAAATAGGTTTAGCAATACCTTTGTTAATTTTATATGAATTATCAATTTTTTCTGTAAATATTATTGAAAAGAAAGCTCAAGAGAGAAATGCACAATATTAAGGATATTAGAAAAGATATCGATAATTTTAAAAATACAATAAAAAATAGAAATGTTGATGTAGACCTTGAACAAATATTAAATCTTGATGAGGAAAATAGAAAATTAATTCAAGAAAAAGAAAAATTAGAAATGGAAAAAAAATCTATTTCTAAATCTAAAGATGAAACTCTTTTTGAAAAGTCTAAAGAAATTTCAAATAAAATAGATGATTTAAGTAAAAATCAAAAGAATGTTAAAGATCAGCTTGATCAGATATTAAGCAATATTCCTAATTTACCATTGAACGATGTCCCAGTTGGTAAGGATGAAAACAGCAATAAAGAGGTTATAAAATCTGGTGAAATTAAAAAAATGAGTTTTAAACCAAAATCTCATTATGAAATTGGTGAAAATCTGAATATGTTAGATTTTGATTTAGCAACAAAAACAACTGGATCAAGATTTGTTTTTGTTAAAGATAAATTAGCATCATTAGAAAGAGCAATTTCTAATTTTATGATTGATACACATGTCAATAATAATGGTTACACTGAAATCTCTCCACCTTTAATGGCAACAGACAACACTATGTTTGGAACTGGCCAATTGCCCAAATTTGAAAATGATCAATTCGAAATTAAGTTTGATGATAAAAATGATAGAAAGTTTTTAATTCCTACTGCTGAAGTAATCTTAACTAATATGGTTAAAAATCAGATATTAAACCTAAAATCTTTGCCAATGAGATTAGTTGCATCAACACCTTGTTTTAGAAAAGAAGCAGGAAGTTATGGTAAAGATACAAAGGGCATGATTAGACAACATCAATTTTATAAAGTTGAATTAGTAAGTATTGTTGAAAATAATAAATGCATTGAAGAACTAGAGAGAATGACTAATTGTGCTACTAAAATTTTAGATGATTTACAATTACCTTACAGAAAAATCATTTTAAGTACAGGTGATATGGGTTTTAGTGCAGAAAAAACTTATGACATAGAGGTTTGGCTTCCGTCTGAAAATAAATATAGAGAAATATCAAGCTGTTCTTCATGTGGAACATTCCAGGCTAAAAGAATGAAAGCTAGATATAAAAATAATAATAATGAAAATGAATTTGTTGGTACTTTAAATGGGAGTGGACTTGCCGTTGGTAGAACTTTAATTGCGATATTAGAAAATTATCAAACTGAAGATGGTTCAATAATTATTCCTGAAAAACTAAGACCATATATGAACAATATGGAGAAAATAGGTATCAATTAAGAGTTGTCTTCTAAAATTATATAGTATAAATAATCGTTAACTTTTTTAAGGACTTAACATGGACGCAGGAATTGGACAATTTATACCCCTAATTTTAATATTCGTAATATTTTACTTTTTCTTAATTAGACCCCAGCAAAAGAAAGTTAAAGAACATAAGGCTATGGTTGAAGCTTTAAAACGTGGAGATAAAGTTATTACTTCTGGTGGTATCGTTGGAACTGTAGAACGAGTTATCGATAATGAAAAAGTAGAAGTTATGATAGCTGATAATGTTAAAGTTGAAATTGTTAGAGCCACAGGAATACAAGGACTAGTTACTAAGGCTGAACCACAAAAATAATAACTTCCTAAAGTGTTATATTTTTCTAAATTAAGAGTTTTTAGTGTTTTAATTTTTACACTCATTATTTCATATTTTACTATTTCAAACTTTACAAAAGTCGATGATGAATTTTTCTCAAAAAATATAAAATTAGGATTAGATCTACAAGGTGGCTCTTATTTATTATTAGAGATAGATAACGAACCAGTTATTACCCAAAGATTGCAAAGCAAAGTTTTAGAGTTTAAAAAATTTTTCAGAGATAAAGATATTAAGGTTAGAAACTTTGTAATTGAAAATAAGTCAATTATATTCGATGTTGAAAATTCTAAGATTGAAAATGTTAAATCTCTTTTAGATGAAGATAAAAGTGAGATAAATCCTTACTTTCAACAATACAAATCTCATCAATTTAACTTTGAAAACATCGATACCTCATTCAAATTAGAATTTTCTGATTATGGATTGGTATTGTTAAAAAACTCTTCATTAGATCAAGCAATCGAGACAGTAAGGAGAAGAGTTGATGAAGTGGGAACTAATGAGCCTAATATTTTAAAAAGAGGAAATGACAGAATATTAGTAGAGCTACCTGGTTTAGATGATCCAGGTAGAATTAAATCTTTACTTGGAAAAACAGCAAATCTAACTTTTCAATTCGTTACTATTAATCAGGAAGAGTCTTTTGGAACTGAAAAAATCCCTTTTGAAGATGGATCAGGTGAAACAATTGTAAGCAAAAGAATTATTTTAAGTGGAGATAACCTAGCTGATGCAAAACCTACAATGAATAGTCAAACAAATGAAACTGTTGTTTCTTTTAATCTAGATAGAGTTGGTGCAAAAAAATTTGGTAAAGCTACCTCATCCGGCGTAGGAAGAACTCTAGCTATAGTATTAGATGGAAAAATAATTAGTGCTCCCGTTATAAGAGAACCAATTGTGGGTGGCTCGGGTCAAATTTCTGGTGATTTTACTTTCCAATCAGCAACAGATTTGGCTTTATTGTTAAGATCTGGAGCCCTTCCAGCACCTCTCAACATTATAGAGGAAAGAACCGTTGGTCCTGACCTTGGAAAAGATTCTATAAATGCAGGGATTATGTCTTTGATAATTGGATTTTTTTTGGTTGTAGCTTTTATGTTATATAAATATAGATTTTTTGGGTTAATTGCTAACTTAGCCTTAATATCTAATTTATTTTTATTAGTTGGTATTTTAACTTTATTTGAAGCAACTCTTACACTACCAGGGATCGCAGGTATTATTTTAACAGTAGGTATGGCTGTTGATGCAAATGTTTTAATTTTTGAGAGAATTAAAGAAGAATTAAAAAATGAAAATAATTCAATTGTAGCCTTTGATTCTGGTTATACAAAATCACGAACAACAATTTTAGATGCTAATATTACAACTTTAATTGCTGCAGTAATCCTTTTTTTCATGGGATCAGGTCCAATTAAAGGATTTTCTATAACGCTCGGAGTTGGAATACTTACAACACTATTTTCAGTATATTTCATTGCTCGTTTGATTACTGCTTACTATGTCATCAAAAATAAACATAAGGAAAAACTTATATAATGAAAACAATCTATTTTAATAAGTTTTATAAAAGTTTTAATATACTTTCAGGTATATTAATTATTGCTTCCTTAGTTTTCTTAGTTTTTAAAGGATTGAATTTTGGTGTTGATTTTAAAGGGGGTACTTTAATAGAGCTAAGGACTGATATATCTTCTGCTAATATCACAAAAATAAGAGATAGTTTTAATCAAATGAACCTTGGTGATATTTCAGTGAAAAATTTTGGTAATGAAACAGATTTTGTAGTTAAATTTGAAAAACAAAATTCAAATGACCCACAATTTATAGAAGAGATAAAAACTAAGCTATCAAATTCGATAGGTAAGGTTGATTTTAGAAGAGTAGAAAATGTTGGGCCAAAAGTTAGTGCAGAACTTTTGAGATCAGGTGTAATTGCGATAGCTTTATCATTAGCGGCGATGCTTTTATACATATGGATCAGATTTGAGTGGCAATTTAGTCTTGGAGCTATTTTAGCTTTATTTCATGACGTTATAATTACATTAGGAGTATTTTCTGTATTTTCATTAGAAATCAATCTTTCTATCGTTGCAGCTGTTTTAACAATAGTTGGATATTCAATGAATGATACAGTTGTAATATTCGATAGAGTTAGAGAAAATTTGCGTAAATATGCAGATGTTAAAATATTTGAACTAACAAATATCTCAATAAACGAAACCTTATCTCGAACAATAATAACATCAGTTACAACATTGTTGGCACTTTTATCTATATTTATTTTTGGTGGAGAAATATTAAAAGGATTTTCGTTGGCAATGATATTAGGAGTAATTTTTGGAACTTATTCATCTATTTACATTGCAAATCCAGTATTAGTGTATTTAAAAGTTAATCAAAGAACGATTGTTAAGGAAGAAAAAGAATAATTAATAAAGATTTTGTGCAGCTACCATTGTTAACAACATTGGTAATGATAAAAGGGTGTTCGTTCTAGAAAATAACATTGCAGTCTTTGCTGATTTAGCTTTAACTTCAGGTTCACACTCTACCATACCTAAAGCCTTTTTTTGATTTGGCCATATAACAAACCAAACATTGAATGCCATTATTAATCCTAACCACATTCCAATTCCTATCGCAGTATTTTTTCCACCACCTGATCCAATTCCTAATGTCATCGCTTGATGAACGTATCCATTAAAATAAGCTAATAATAATCCTGATATGATTGTAAATAGTGCTGCCCATCTAAACCAAAATAATGCTGCAGGAGCTATGACTTTGCCTATTGCTGGTTTTTGTTCATCTGGAATTTTAGTCATGTTAGGAATTTGAACAAAATTGAAATACCACAGTAAACCAATCCACATAATACTTACAGTTACATGTAAGTATCTTAATAACCAGCTCCAGAATAAAACATCAAAATCAAATCCACCATTTCCAACATAAAGCCCTATGAATAATATTATTGATATAGCTAAAGATAAATGAATAGTTTTTGATAATGATTGTAATATCGAAGTCATTTTAATTATTATTTTATATTATTTTTTTATAAATATTAAGCAGTTTTTTTAAATTTCGTATCTAATAAAGGTTTTAAAAATTTACCTGTATAGCTATCTTTTGCTTTTGCAATTTCCTCGGGTTTGCCTTCAGCAATGATGTTGCCACCTTTAACACCACCCTCGGGACCCATATCTACAATATAATCAGCTGTTTTAATAACATCTAAATTATGTTCAATAACTACAACTGAATTACCAGTTGAAACAAAAGTGTGTAAAATTTCCAAGAGTTTTTTTATATCATGTTGGTGTAATCCAGTAGTTGGTTCATCTAATATATACATTGTTCTTCCTGTAGACCTTTTAGATAATTCTTTAGCAAGCTTAATTCGCTGAGCCTCTCCACCAGAAAGAGTTGTAGCTTGCTGACCAATTTTTATATAGCCAAGACCAACTTTCTTTAACGTTAGAAGTTTAGTTTTGATGTTTGAAATATTTTCAAAATACTCACACCCTTCATCAACAGTCATATTTAAAACATCTGCAATACTTTTATCTTTGAATTTAATCTCTAATGTTTCTCTGTTGTATCTAGTGCCTTTGCATTCATCGCATGTTATGTAAACATCAGGAAGAAAGTGCATTTCGTAAGTAATTACACCATCTCCTTCACAAGCTTCACATCTTCCACCCTTTACATTAAAAGAAAATCTTCCAGGTTTATAACCTCTACTTTTTGCTTCAGGTAAATTGGTAAACCAGTCTCTGATAGGACCAAAAGCTCCAGTATATGTAGCAGGATTTGATCTGGGAGTTCTACCAATAGGTGATTGATCAATATCTATAACTTTATCAATTAATTCTATTCCTTTAAATCCTCTAAATGGCTGAGGAATTTTTCTAGACTTATTGTTATTCAAAGTAAGATTTAATGCATTATATAGAGTTTGAAGTATCAAAGTAGATTTACCACTTCCAGATACACCCGTAACACAAGTGAAACTACCTAAAGGTATTTTTAAATTTACGTTATTTAAATTATTTCCTGATGCACCATTGATTTCTAAAAACCTTCCATTTTTTGCAAGTCTTCTATTTTTTGGAATAGGTATGAAACTTTTATTTGATAAATATCTTCCAGTAATACTTTTATCATTTTTTAAAATTTGTTCATATGTACCTTCAGCAACAATTTCTCCACCTTTGTTTCCAGCTTCAGGTCCTAAATCTATTATATGATCTGCATTCTCCATCGTTTCTGTATCATGCTCAACAACAATAACAGTATTACCTAAGTCTCTTAATCTTTTTAATGCATCTATAAGCTTAACATTATCTTTTTGATGTAAACCAATTGATGGTTCATCTAAAACGTATAGAACTCCAGTTAAACCTGATCCTATTTGTGAGGCTAGTCTAATCCTTTGTGCTTCACCACCAGATAATGTTCCAGACTCTCTAGATAAAGTTAAATAATCAAGACCAACATTTAAAAGAAAATCTAAACGTTCATTAATTTCTTTTAATATATGTTGAGCAATTTTAATTTGTCTTTTGTTTAATTTAACTTCTAAAGATCTAAACCATTCCTTAGCATCAAAAATTGATTTTTCTGTAACTTGGCTTATGTTTAAGTCATTTATTTTAACACACAGAGCTTCATCCTTTAATCGATAACCATTGCATCTTTCACATTTTGTATCAGACTGATATTGAGCAATTTCTTCTCTTTTCCAATCGCTGTCTGTCTCTAAATATCTTCTCTCTAGATTATTGACAACACCTTCAAAGGTTTTTTTGTGAGAATACTTCTCATAACCATCGTCATAAGTAAATTTTATTTCCTCATCATCAGAACCATATAAAATCACATCTTTAATTTTTTTTGATAGTCTTGACCATTTATCATCTAATGAAAATCCATAATGTTTAGATAAAGATGCCAATGTTTGAGCGTAATACATTGATGTAGATTTTGCCCAAGGTTCAATAGCACCATCTGCGATAGATTTTTTTTCATTTGGAACAACTAAATTTGGATCAACATTTAATTTCATCCCAATGCCTTCACATTCTTCACAAGCTCCATAAGGACTGTTGAATGAGAAAAGTCTTGGTTCAATCTCCTCAATAGTAAAACCACTTTCAGGACAAGCAAATTTAGTAGAGAAAATTAGTTTTTCAATTTTTCTGTATTTTTTTGGAAGTGTTTCATTTTCATATTCAACAAAAAGTAATCCATTTGCTAAATTAACAGCTGTTTCAACACTTTCAGCCAATCTGTTTCCTAATGAGGAATTTATTACAATTCTATCAACTAAAATTGAAATATCATGTTTAAGTTTTTTATTTAATTCTGGAACACTTTCAATATCATATAATTGATCATCAACTTTAATTTTTCTAAAACCTCTTTTTTTGTAACCCAATATATCTTTTTTGTATTCGCCCTTACGTCCTCGTACAACAGGTGCATATAAATATATCGTAGACTTTTTCGGTAATTCTTTAATCTTATCAACAATTTGACTAATTGTTTGAGAAGTAATTGGTTTGCCAGTGAATGGAGAGTAGGGTATTCCTGCTCTTGCATAAAGTACTCTCATGTAATCGTATATTTCGGTTACAGTTGCAACTGTTGATCTTGGATTTTTAGAAGTATTTTTTTGTTCTATTGAAATTGCTGGACTCAAACCTTCGATTAAATCTACATTTGGTTTTTTCATTTTGTCTAAAAACTGTCTTGCATATGCAGATAAACTTTCAACATATCGTCTTTGACCCTCTGCATAGACAGTATCAAATGCTAATGATGATTTTCCTGACCCAGATAGACCTGTTATCACAACAAATTTGTCTTTAGGAATCTCTAGTGAAATATTCTTTAAATTGTGCTCTTTTGCGCCCTTAATAAGTATCTTTTTAAGCATAATTTTAGTTGCTTTAGATTAATAAAATTAATATTCAAGCCTATTAATGTTATAAATAACATTTCAAATATATAAATATTATGGCAGGAAGCTTAAATAAAGTACTTTTAATCGGTCGATTAGGCGCAGATCCAGAAGTTAAACAAATGGTTAACGGTAAAAGTGTAGCAAGATTAAGCCTAGCTACTAGTCAATCATGGAAAGATAAAAATACCGGTGAAAAAAAGGAAAAAACTGAATGGCATAGAGTAGTTGTTTTCAATGAAGGACTAGTAAATGTAGTTCAACAATATTTAAAAAAAGGAGCACAAGTATACGTTGAAGGACAACTGACTACTAGAAAATGGAAAGATGAACAATCAGGTCAGGACAAATATTCTACTGAAATTTTAATTCAAGGATACAATTCATCATTAACAATGTTAGGTGGAGGAAATCAAAATTCAATTCCATCTCAAGATAACAAACAAAGTTTTGATGATAGTTCTATGGCTCAAAACGAGTTAGACGATGATATCCCTTTCTAAATAAATGCAAAAAAACGAAGTAACTAAAGATTTAAATATCAAACCAATTTCAATGTATGATGAAATGAGTTCATCATATTTATCTTACGCCATGAGCGTAATAATTAGTAGGGCATTACCCGACATAAGAGACGGACTTAAACCTGTTCACAGAAGAATTTTATATGCAATGCACAAAGGTGGTTTCGATTGGACAAAACAATTTAGAAAATCTGCAAGAATTGTTGGAGATGTAATTGGTAAATATCATCCGCATGGTGATCAAGCCGTGTATGATGCTTTAGTTAGAATGGTTCAAGATTTCTCAATGAGTCTTCCACTTATTGATGGTCAGGGTAATTTTGGTTCAATAGATGGAGATCCTCCTGCAGCAATGAGATATACAGAAACAAAACTTGCAAAAATTTCTCAGTTTTTAATTGATGATATAGAAAAAAATACTGTCTCATTTAAAAGTAATTACGATGAAACCGAGCAAGAGCCTACAGTATTGCCAGCTCAATATCCTAATCTTTTAGTAAATGGAGCCGGAGGTATCGCTGTTGGTATGGCAACTAGTATACCACCACATAATCTTGGTGAAATAATTGATGGAACTTTAGCTCTTATTAAAAATAAAGATATTAAAGTTAAAGAGTTAATGAAACATATACCTGGCCCTGATTTTCCAACTGGTGGAGTTATTATTGGTAAAGATATTATTCGAGAAGGATACAAAACAGGCAGAGGTTCTTTTAAAATTAGGGGTGAAATAAATGTAGAAAATCTTAAAAATGGTAAAGATAGATTAGTAATTACCTCAATTCCATATCAAGTAAACAAATCTAACTTAAATGAAAAAATTGCAGAATTAGTTAGAGACAAAAAAATTGAGGGCATAAGTGACATTAGAGACGAATCTAATAGAGAAGGTATAAGAGTTGCTATAGATTTAAGAAGAAGTGTTGAACCAGAGACAATTAAAAGACAACTTTATAAATATACATCTATTGAAACTTCATTCGGTTTTAATTCATTAGCCATTGTTGATAACAAACCTAAAACATGTTCGTTAAAAGATTTTTTAGAGAACTTTTTAAAATTTAGAGAAGATGTAGTTATTAAAAAAACCAAATACGATTTAAAAAAAGCTGAAGATCGTGTCCATGTGTTACTTGGTTTATCCGTTAGTGTAGAAAATATTGATAAAGTAATAAAAATTATTAGATCTTCTAAAAATCCAGAAGAAGCAAAAAATACTCTAATTAAAACAAAATGGAAAATAACAAAATCTGCAAAATTAATTAAATTAGTTGATAGTAAAAATTTTAAAGGATCATACAGCTTATCTGAAACTCAGGTTACATCAATATTAGAACTTAGATTACAAAAATTAACAGCTCTTGGAATTAATGAAATTGAAGAAGAAATAAAAAAATTATCAGAATTGATTACAAAGTATAAAAAAATAATAAATTCTAAAAGTGAACTATTAAAAGTAATTAGTAATGAGTTATCTCAAATTAAAGAGAAATTTTCATCTCCGAGAAGAACACAGATTATAGATGCTGTTTTAAACTATAATATTGAAGAAACTATTCAAAAAGAGTCTGTAATAATTACAATTACTTTACAAGGATACATTAAAAGAGGTGCCTTAAGTAATGTTAAACAACAGAAAAGAGGTGGAAAGGGTAAAACAGGGATTAAGACAAGAGATGAAGATTCTGTAGTGCAAACATTATCAGTAAATACTCACACATCTGTTCTATTTTTCTCTACTGAAGGATTAGCATACAAAGTTAAAGCTTGGAAAATTCCGGAAGGATCGGCTGCATCAAAAGGTAAGTCTTTATTTAATATTCTTCCTCTAAAAAATCATCAATCAATTAGTTCAATTATGCCATTTCCAGATAGTGATGTTGATACAAAGGACATGCATATCATTTTTGCAACTAGTGAAGGAAAGATTAGAAAGAATAATCTTGAAGATTTCACTTCAATTAATGCTTCTGGTAAAATTGCAATGAAACTTGACGGTAATGATAAAATCATTGGTGTTAAAATTTGTAGAGATGATCAGGATATAATTTTAAGTACTAAATTAGGAAAATGCATAAGGTTTGAGTCGAAAAAACTTAGAGTTTTCAAAGGTAGATCGTCTAAAGGTATAAGAGGTATCAATTTAGCAGAAAATGATAATATTGTATCTCTATCAATTATTGATCATGACACAAATAAGAAGGCAAAAACTAAGGATCAAAAATCAGAAATTAAAGCTAAAGAAAAATTCATACTATCAATCACAGAAAATGGTTACGGTAAGAGAACATCTCATTATGATTATAGAGTGACAAATAGAGGTGGAAAGGGAATTATTGGTATAGTAAATTCACAAAGAAACGGAAATGTATCTTCATCTTTTCCTGTTTTTGAAGGAGATCAAATATTAATTTCTACAAATAAAGGTAGAGTAATAAGAACAGCTGTTAAAGAAATAAGAATAGCTGGTCGTAATACGCAAGGTGTTAGAATAATTAAACTGACTGGTGATGAAAAAGTAGTTTCCGCTATTAAATTAGATGATAATCTCATTTGATGAAAAATATAGCTATCTATCCAGGAACTTTTGATCCAATTACTTTTGGCCATATAGATGTCATTAAAAAATCACTTAAGATAGTAGATAAAGTAATTGTAGGTATTTCAGATGGAAATCAGAAAA
Source organism: uncultured Pelagibacteraceae bacterium (assembly GCA_902541285.1). Lineage (GTDB taxonomy): Bacteria > Pseudomonadota > Alphaproteobacteria > Pelagibacterales > Pelagibacteraceae > Pelagibacter. Next base: position 45,205 of record CACBQD010000002.1, on the reverse strand, counting down.
ATTTCCTATTTTCATTAGATGAAAGAATAGAAATTGTTAAAAGAGCTCTTTATAAAGATCTGAAATTTAAAAAGAATAAGGTTGATGTTATAAAATTTAACACTTTGACCACAGATCTTTGCAAAAAATATAAATCAAATATCATTTTAAGAGGCCTAAGGGCTGTTTCTGATTTTGAGTATGAGTTCCAACTTGCTGGAATGAATAGAAAATTGAATAATCAAGTTGAGACAATTTTTTTAATGTCAGATGTTGAAAATCAAATAATATCATCAAGATTTGTTAAAGAAATCGCTCAACATAATGGTGATTTAAAAAAATTTACAACTAAAAGTACAATTAAATCATTGAAAGAGGTTTATGAATAAATTTTTAAATATTTTAATTATTTTTTTTATTTTTTTATCAACAAATTTAATAGCAAAGGAGAATATAATGATTTTAAAACTAAAAGATGGTGATGTAAAAATTGAAATGTACCCTGATGTTGCACCAAATCATGTAAAAAGAATACAAGAGTTAGCAAATTCAGGACAATACGATAATGTTGTTTTTCACAGAGTAATTGACGGGTTTATGGCACAAACAGGTGATGTAAAATTTGGAAATTCATCTTCGAAAGATTTTGATTTAAGAAGAGCAGGTATTGGTGGATCTGATTTACCAGATTTAAATCAAGAATTTAATGACCTTCCTCATGATAGAGGAACCGTTTCTATGGCAAGATCATCAGATCCTAATAGCGCCAATAGTCAATTTTTTATATGTTTTAAACCAGCACCTTTCCTAGATAGACAATACACTGTTTTTGGAAAAGTAATAGAAGGAATGGAATTCGTTGATATGATTACAAAAGGTGATGGTGATAACGGAGCAGTTTCAAATCCAGATAAAATTATTAGTTTTAAATCTCAATAATTAATAATGAATGTCATTAAAAAATTTCAATTTTAATGTTCATCACACTCAAAATTATGCAAGAGTAGGAGTTATAGAAACTCATAGAGGCAATATTAGTACTCCTGCTTTTATGCCAGTTGGTACGCAAGCTACTGTTAAAGGTGTTTTTTTAGAAGATATAAAAAAAACAGGAAGTGAGATAATCTTATCAAATACTTATCATCTAATGATAAGACCAGGTGTTGAAAGAATTAAAAGTGTTGGAGGACTTCATGAGTTCATGAATTGCGATCTACCAATTTTAACTGATTCAGGTGGTTTCCAAGTTATGTCTTTATCAAAATTAAATAAAATCGATAGAGATAAGGGTGCAATTTTTCAATCACATATTGATGGTAAAACTTTTGTTTTAAGTCCTGAGGAAAGTATAAGAATTCAAAAAGGCTTGAACTCAGACATAGTGATGGTTATGGATGAATGCCCTAAGAACACTAAAGACTATGATAAAATTAAAAAATCAATGGAATTATCATCAGAGTGGGCAAAAAGATCAAAAGATGCATTTGGAATAAATGACCACAAAGGTTTGTTTGGAATTGTACAAGGTGGATTATTTAATGATCTAAGAAACAAATCTTTAAACAATCTTATCGATATTGGATTTAATGGATATGCTCTAGGAGGATTGGCAGTAGGGGAAACACAAGATGAAATGTTTGATGTTCTTGATGGAATAAAAGATCATATGCCAAAAGATAAACCAAGATATTTAATGGGTGTTGGCACTCCATCTGATATACTCGGAGCAGTTAAGAGGGGTGTTGATATGTTTGACTGTGTAATGCCAACGAGATCAGGTAGAACTGGTTTAGCTTTTACATGGGATGGACAAATTCAAATTAGAAATTCAAAATATAAAGATGATAATACTCCTCTGGACAAAAGTGTCACAAAGTTCAATTTAAATAAATATTCTAAGAATTATTTAAATCATTTATTTAACACTAATGAAATGTTGGCCTCAATGATTCTTACCCTAAATAACATAAACTTTTATCAAGATTTAATGAGAAACATCAGAGACAATATAAAATTAGGTACTTTTGAAGAATTTCACGATAAGTACATCAATAAATTGTAAATTTTTAACATTGATTAATAAAAAAAAATCAATATAAAAAACGCTTTTTGGGCCGTTAGCTCAGTTGGTAGAGCAATTCCCTTTTAAGGAATGGGTCGATGGTTCGAGTCCATCACGGCTCACCACTTATGCAATGGGTGGATATTTAATAATAATTTCGTTTATCCAATTTGTAATATTGTTAATTCTATTTGTTGATGATGGGTGAGTAGACATAAATTCTGGTGGTTCTTTCCCTTTTTTAGCTTCCTTCATTCTTTCCCAAACTTTTATTGTTTCCCTAATGTCATAACCAGATAGTGATGCAAATATCAAACCAAGATAATCAGCTTCACTCTCTTGTTTTCTATTGAAAGGATTCATAATTCCTATCTGTGATAATAATCCGACAGCATTCATTCCTGTAGTTCTATTAATATTTGAAACTGCCCCTTTAGTAGCTATATCTAAGATTGCTGTACCTGTATTTAATAAAACACCTCTACTTGCTCTTTCTACTGAATGTTTTGCAACTGCATGTGCTATTTCATGACCCATTACAGCTGCTAATCCATCTTCATTTTTAGTTATATCTAATAGACCAGTATAAACGGCTATTTTACCTCCAGGCATACACCAGGCATTTTTAACTTTCTTTTTATCAATAAGTATATATTCCCAATCAAAATTTATAGTTGGGTCAGGGATATTATTTCGGTCAAAGTATTCTGATATTGAATATTCAATTTTGGATCCAATTTCTTTTATTTGATTTAATGTTTTAGCATCATCACTTAAGGTTTCTTTCTCTTTTACCTTTTCGTACAATTGAGCAGCTTTTGCATTTAGGTTAGATTCGGGAATTAATTTTAGTTGTTTTCGATCTGTTATCGGTGCACTACCACATGCAGATAAGCCAAAAGATAAGCAACTACAACCAAATAAATGTATGAAATTTCTTCTATTCACTTTTTTTACTTAATATATTACACCTTTTTTATAATAATTTATATGATACTTAATAACAAAATTTTAATAGTACTATTTGTACTGGCAGTCGTATTTGTTTTATATGCAAGTTACAGTTAATTTATGGCAAAATTAAAGAGAAGAGGCATTTCAATCCTTGGAAGACTTAGAAACTATTTTATAGCAGGAATAGTTGTTCTTGTTCCAATAGGTATCACATTATATTTAACTAGATTTTTTATATCTATATCATCAAAATTAATACCAAATGAATTAAATCCAAATAGTTATTTGCCTTTTGCAATACCAGGTTTGGAAATATTATTAGCTATAATTTTTATTACAATAATTGGAAGTTTATCTCTTTCATTTATTGGAAAAAAAATACTTAAAATATTTAATGATATATTAAAAAGAATACCAATTCTTAGAACAATTTATTCAGCAATTGGCCAAATGACTGAAACATTAGCACCAAAAAAAGGATCAAAGAAAAGTGTAGTCTTAGTTGAGTATCCGAGAAAAGGTAGTTGGGCAGTAGGGTTTGCGACCAGAGAAAACGATGGTGAAATATCAAAAAAAACAAATACTAATCTTATTAATGTATTTGTTCCAACAACACCAAATCCTACAAGTGGATTTTTATTAATGTTTCCCAAAGATGAAGTTATTTATTTAGATATGACTTTTGAAGAAGCGTCTAAATTTATTGTTTCAGCCGGTACATCAGATCCAAAAAAAATTTAAGAAATTTCGTTAATTATTGAGGCTCGATCGTATAATTTTAATAATTTATTATATTTACTGAAATTATCACCTTTCATCTCTAATTTTTTTACTTCTGCCTCAGCAAGTAAGAATAAATCTTCATTTAATATGGGATCAGCTAATCTAAAATTTTTAATTCCACTTTGCTTAAATCCTAACAAATCTCCATATCCACGTAATTTCATATCTTCCTCAGAAATTACAAAACCGTCATCTGAACTTTTTAGAATGTTAATTCTTTTTTTTGCATTTTCACTTAGTGAGGATTTAAACATCAATATACAGTAAGATTGTTTACTACCACGTCCGACACGACCTCGTAACTGATGTAATTGGGATAAACCATACTTATCAGCATTTTCAATAACAATTACGTTAGCATTAGGAAAATCAATTCCAACCTCAATAACAGTGGTTGAAACCAATATATCCAACTTTCTATCTAAGAAATTATTTAAAATTTTGTTCCTTTCATCCTTATCAAGTGAACCATGAATTAATCCAATTCTATTCTTAAAATATTTTTCTAAATACTTAAATTTATTTACAACAGATTGTTGTTCAACTTTTTTCGACTCTTCTATCAAAGGACAAACCCAGAAAATTTGATTTTTATTAGAAATTTCTTTTTTAACAAATCTAATTATTTCAGATATTTTATCTTCTAACTTACTGTAAGTGACTATTTTTTTTCTATTTTTTGGTTTTTCTTTAATTAAGGTTAAATCCATATCACCATAAACCGTCATCATCATTGTTCTTGGTATTGGAGTTGCAGACATGACTAGAACATCGCAGTTATTTCCACCTTTTTCTGATAAATCTTTACGCTGACGAACACCAAACTTATGTTGTTCATCAATTATTATTAAACCCAATTTATTATATTCAACTTTTTTTTGGAATAACGCATGTGTTCCTATCAGAAAGTCTATCTTACCAAGTTTAAGATTTTCTAAAATTTTCTTTCTATCAGCATATTTTGACTTACCTGTTAACATTTCAATTTTTATATTTTTGGGTAGATATTTTTTAGCAAAAGAAAAATGTTGCTTTGCTAGAATTTCAGTAGGCACCATAAAACTTGTTTGATATCCAGCATTTATACAATTTACCGCTGCTATCATTGATACAATTGTTTTGCCAGATCCAACATCTCCTTGTAAAAGTCTAAACATTCTACTTTTTGATTTAAGATCTTCGTTTATAATTTTTATTGCTGCTTCTTGATCATTTGTTAATTTAAAATTTAAATCTTGTATCAATTTTTCCTTACAATCTTTAAAAATTTTTTGTGATTTCTTTATTTTTTTTATTTTAGTTCTTATCTTTGAGGATAATAAAAAATGAGCAAACAATTCGTCAAAAACTAACCGTTTATAATACTTAGATTTTAAAATTTCTTTAGTATCAAGACTGTGAATTTTTAAGATTGCGTCTTTCCACTTAATATTATTAAATTTTTTCTTTATATCATCATTTAGCCACTCATCTAAATCTGGTAATTCCTTTAAAACTTCATTAATTATATTATTGTATTTATTGATTGTAAGACCATCTGTAAGACTATATTTATTTTGAGTTTCTAAGATACTTTCATTACTTTCTTTAACCTGAGTCGGATTAGTGATTTGATATTTATTTCTAAAAAAATTAATTTTTCCACTTATTATTATTTCAGTATTTAATGGTAAGATTTTTTTTATATATCCTTCATATGAATTAAAAAAAACACAATCTATTTTTATATCTTTACTTTGACATACAACTCTATTGGGCAATCTTCTTATTCTAGGAAAATTATATTTTAGGGGTGTTAATTTAATCGTTTGTAACTTACCTATTTGTATATCACTAACATTTGTTACTTTTGAATTTTCAATTTTACTTGTGGGTAAATGCCACAATAAATCAAAAATTGTATTTATATTTTTTCTTTTAAATAATTGGCTTGTTTTTGTCCCTATACCTTTAATATTCTGAATATTTGACAATAAATATTCGTGATCATTCATGATTTATATATATAAAGATTTAATTAATGGATTCAAACAAACAAAATTTAATTAATAAAATTTTATACAGAGCTCAATATCGTGGAACAAAAGAAATGGATATCTTTGTTTCTAAATTTGTTAATTCAATTATTGACAATCTTGATCATAAAGAATTAGTTTCTTTAGATAAGTTAATTAATTTTGATGACGAAACTTTAGTCAACTTAAGTTTAGGTAAAAATTCAAAAGATTTTGAAGATAAAATCATCTTAGAAAAACTTATAGAATTTAAAAATAAATATTAGTGGCGGAGAGACTGGGATTCGAACCCAGGAAAGAGTTGCCCCTTTGCCGGTTTTCAAGACCGGTGCTTTCAACCGCTCAGCCATCTCTCCGTGAGCAAGGTTTTATAAGTATAATTTAAAAATTCAACAAAAAAGAGAACAAAAAATTTTTAGAATTTTAACTTTAGTTCTAGTCTCGTTCTAGATATTCATATAATTTATATCTATGACTAATAATGTGCCCCTAATAAGAAATACAGAAAAAACAGTTAGTCAAATTCAAAAAGAAATACTACCTAGTTGTAATGAATTTTTTGTGCAAGTAGGATATTTTTGGTTTTCTGGTTTCGATGAAATTTATAAATCTCTTAAAGACAAAAAAATTAAGATAATAATTGGAATTAATTATGATCAAAAAATATTTGATCTTACTCAATCCTCATCTGCTATTAAAGAGCGTTATTTTAATTATCTCTCTAATGATATAAATACAACGGAAATATTAGATCAGAAAATACGTCTTGATTCACATAATCTTTTTGTTGAAAAAATAAAAAATGGAACCCTAGAAATAAGATGTGACCCAGAAAAAAATGATCATTCAAAGTTTTTTATTTTTAAATATCATATAAAAAAAAATAAAAATTCTTCTCCAGGTTCTGTTCTTGCTGGATCTAGCAATTTTTCAAGATCAGGTTTTTTAAATAATTTACAAAAAAATAATAATTATCTATTTAATGATAAAGAAAATTTTGATGCTCATATTGAAAGATTTGAGGAAGGTTGGTCAAGAAGTATACCTATTGTAAGCAAGGAAAATTTTAAAGAATTTGAGGATAAAGTAATAAAAAAGACTTGGATTAATAAAACACCAAAACCTTATGATTTATTTTTAAAAGTTTTAGATGAATATTTTCAAAATAAAGATGATAATAAAATTTTAACTCCTAGAGAATTTTCTTCTGGTCAGTTTTTTAACGTAAAATATCAAGAAGATGCCATTATAAAAGGATTAGATATAATCAAAAAACATCAGGGTATTATAATTGCTGATGTGGTGGGTTTAGGAAAAAGCATTATTGCATCAGCTATAGCTAAAAACCTTTCCAATAACACAATTGTTGTTTGTCCACCTCATTTAATAGATCAATGGGAAGAATATATGAATATAGCTGGTGTACCCGCAAAAGTAATTTCTAGAGGAAAAATTCAAGACACTTTTAAATTTGAAAGACCAAATGAGGATAACACAATTATTCTAGATGAAGCTCATTATTATAGAAACGACTTAACAATTGATTACGGTGATTTGCACAAACTATGTACAAAAAATAAAGTTATTCTTCTCTCAGCAACTCCTTTTAATAACAAACCTCAAGATATTTTTAATATGATTAAACTTTTTCAAATTCCAACAAAGTCATCATTGCAAACAATTGAAAATTTATCAGATGAATTTAAAGATTTGATTAAAGAGTATAACTCTATATCAAAACTTAATCCTGGTAAGCCATCAGATTTTAAGCAAATTAAAGATAAAAGAGATAAAATTGCTGGTCAGATGAGAACCATGTTGTCTCCTATAGTAATTCGAAGATCACGCTTAGATTTATTAAGAATTGATAGATATAAAAAAGATTTAGAAAGGCAGAAGATTGAATTTCCAAAAGTAAGTGATCCAAGATTAATTGATTATAATTTAGGAGAATTAACTGAATTGTATATAGATACTCTAAACATAATAGCTCCAAAATCGGATATTAAAGAATATACAGGAGCAAGGTATAAACCAACAACTTATATTAAAGCAAAATTTTTTTTAGAAATAGCTGATCGTGCGGGCGTAGAAAAAGAGCTTTTAAGAAAAACTCAAGAAAATATGGATGATTTTATTAAAAGGTTATTAGTAAGAAGATTTGAAAGTTGCACATCATCATTTTTAAAAACTTTAGACGCTATTATAAATTCAAACATAATGATTAAAGAATATTATGAAAAACATAAAATTGTGCCAATATATAGAAAAGGAAATCTACCAGACCCCGTAAGCATAGTCATTGGTGATGATGACAATTTAGATGTTGAAAAAATTGAGACTGTTCCTGAATTTAAAAAATTAAAAGATAAAGGGTTTTGGCATATTAAAAAAGAGGAATTAAGGGAAGAATATTTTTCTGATTTATTAAATGATATTTCAGTATTACAAAATTTAAAATTAAGATGGTCTAAAATTCTAAGTAATAATTTTAAAGATCCTAAATTTGACAAGTTTGAGGAAAGATTAAAAATGGAACTTTCAAGACCTGATAAAAGAAAGATATTAATATTTACTGAATTTGCTGACACAGCTGATTATTTATATGAAAAGCTTTTAAAGAATAAATACAAGGTTTTTAAATATACAGCTAAACAGGGAACAAAAAAAGATAATAAAAAAATTTTAAAAAATGAGTTTGATGCAAGTTCAGATAAAAAGGACAATAATTATAAAATTTTAGTAGCTACTGATGCGATAGCGGAGGGATATAATCTTAATAGAGCTGGGACAATTATCAATTATGATATTCCTTATAACCCAACAAAAGTGATTCAAAGAGTTGGAAGAATTAATAGGATCAATAAAAAGATCTTTGATGAATTATTTATTTATAATTTTTTTCCAACAGGAATTGGTGAAAAAGAGGTTAGAACAAAGAAAATAACTAGCCTAAAAATGTCAATGTTTAAAGCATTGTTTGGTGATGATACTAAAGTTCTAACAAAAGATGAAGACTTAGAATCTTTTTTTAAAGATCAGTATAAGGATATTTTGAATGAAGAAGAAAACCCAGAATCTTATTTTGAAAATATCATTTATAATTTAAGAGAAAGTAATCCCGAAAAAATAAAACAAATTAGAGATCTTCCACCAAGAATTAGAATTAATAGAAAAATTAAAACTCGAGAAGGGTCAGGAATTCTTCTCTATGCTAAAAAAGGTGATGAGTCTATGTTTAGATTTTTAGATATCAAAAATAAATTTAAAATTCTCACACCTGACAAATATTTGAGGTTATTTCAATCTAGTGAGTCTGAAAGGTCGAAAGAGGTTACATCAAATTTTGAAAAACAATATTTATTAGCTATTAAAGGTTTGTTTAAAAAACAGTTTATTGCTGCATTGGATAAGGGAAAAAGAGATGCAATCCAAAAAATTGAATTAATATTGCGAATGAATAATGCTCAATATACAGCATATTTGAAAGATTTATTGATTGTCATCAAAGAATTAGATGCATTACCTCCTAGATTTTTAAAACAAATCAGGGGTATTTCTAAAAAGAATCTTGAGGATAATTTAAAGCAATTAATATCAGATATTCCAATTGATTATTTAAATAAGATAATTTCTAAGGCAAAGAGTATCGATAAACAAATAGAAAAACTAATCATATCAGAAGAAATTGTTAATGATTGATTTTTCAAAAAAGTACAATTCAGAAGAGTTTGCTGAATTTTTGATAAATTTGTTGCCCGAAGATACCAGTTATATAAATAAAGATTTAAAAATAGATAAAAGTTTTGACCTTTTTGAAAAAGCAATATTATTGGCTGAAGTAAATTCACTTAATGATCTTAAAGTAATAGAAATTGAACACAATATTTCAGAAAGAAGTAGACTAACAATATCAAAAGAAATATTTAGATTGTTATCTTTTTTTTCCTTCTCAAATGTTCTTGCAGTAACTTATTCTAAAAAGGATTTAAATTATAGACTCTCGTTTATAACAAGCTCAATAGAATGGATTTCTGACAAAAAAGTAAAAAAAGAATACTCAAATCCTAAGAGATTATCATTTTTACTTGGTCCAGATAGCAAGATACATACCCCAACATCTCAACTGATAAAGAAAGGTAAAATTTTAAATTTTAATGATCTTTATAATAGATTTGATATTGAAGTTGTAAGTGAACAATTTTTTTTAGATTACAAAATTCTTTATAAATATTTATCAAAATATTTAGATGAAGATAAAATATTTTCTAGATTTGCGAGGAAGATAAATTTAGATACAAATTTTTTTGCAAGAAAATTACTTGGACAAATAACATTCTGTTATTTTTTGCAGAAAAAAGGTTGGTTGGGAGTACCCAAGGATAAAAATTTCGGCAAGGGAGATTTATCTTTTTTGAGAAATAAATTTGAAGAGTATAAAAAAAAAGATAAAAATTTCTTCAACGATTTTCTAGAACATTTTTTTTATGATGGATTAAATAAAAAAAATGATAATTTTTATAATGAAAAAATTTCCTGCAAGCTTCCTTATATCGGCGGTGGATTATTTGAATATTATGATGGATATGATTGGAAAAATGAAATTTTGAATATTCCTAATAAGACTTTTTCTAATAAACAAAATACTGGAATACTTGATATCTTTGATCTTTATAATTTTACAGTCGACGAGAATCTTTCTGTTGATGTTGATCTAGCTGTGGATCCTGAAATGTTAGGAAAAGTATTTGAAAATCTCCTACCAGAAAATATTAAACACGAAGAAGCACCATTTTATACACCAAGATCAGTAGTTAAATACATGTGTGAACAAAGTCTAAAGCGATCGATAGAAAATAAATTTGAAAATATTATTTCTAAGGCTCAAATAAATGATTTAGTTGAAAATGAAAATTTTCAAATTGAAATCAATCCTGACATAAAGATAAATGCAAAAGAATTAGATAAGTTTTTATCAGAAATTAAGATATGTGATCCGGCTATAGGTTCAGGTGCATTCGCAGTTACATTTATTAACATTATTGTGAGAATCAGGTCATCTTTAAAAAATTTTTTAGATAAAAAATATAAGACGTCAAATTACTATATTAAAAGAGATTGTATAAAAAATTCTATATATGGAGTCGATATTAATAAATCAGCTATCGAAATATCAAAATTAAGATTGTGGTTATCATTAATAGTTGAAGAAAATGATTATGAAAAAACTGAAGCTTTACCAAATTTAGATTTTAAGATTATTCAGGGTAACAGTCTAATAGAAAAATTCAAAGGAATTAATTTTGGATCAAAAATTTTTGAGGATAAAAATTCTTCTTTAGAAATGTTTGCTACACAATCATTATTAGAAGATTTAATAAAAAAATTAGCAATTAAACAAAGTGATTTTTTTAAAAGCATTTCATATTCAAAAAAAAAAATTTTAAAAAAAGATATTGAATTTCTAATGATTGAAATATTCAAGTGCATTATTGAAAATTCATATTCAGATTCAAAGTTAAAACTCGATTTTAATGAAATTGAAAATTTAATTTCAATAAATACTTACAGAAATTTTTTTCCGTGGGGGATTTTTTTTGCAGATGTATTTTATCTAAATGGTGGCTTTGATATAGTTGTTTCAAATCCTCCTTATATCGGAATAAAACAAGTAAATAAATATGATTGGAAAAACGATTTAAAAGAAAGCTATTCTTTTTTAGATGATCTATATAATCATTTTACATTTTTAGCTAGTTTTATTGTTAAAGATAAAGGGATAGTCACTTTCATAACTTCAGATACATTTATGACACTTCAAACTAAAAAAAATATGCGTGATTTAATTTTAAAATATGAAGTTGATAAATTTGTAACTATACCAAAAGCTTTTAAAGCATTAGTTGATACTTGCATTTTCATTTTTAAAAAAAGGAAATTTATCAATAATAATAAAATCGATTATATTGATTTAAGAAATTTACAAAGTAATTCTATTGAGGACAACAAGGACATCAAAGGTTGGGAAAAAATATTAAAAAAAGTTTTTAAACAAAATATTAATGAATATAGTATTAGTATTCAGCAAAATCTTTATTTAGAAACATTTAACAATGTTTTTTTTAATCCATCTAAAGAAAATTTGTTAATTAATGATAAAATAGTCAAACCTGTTTCAAAAGATTATAAAAATTATTGGAACTTGATTAAAACAAGTTCGTCAATAGAAAAAAATATTTCAATACTTAAGCAATATAATGATAAATTAAAAATTGGTGATATTACTTTGCTAGGATTAATATCAGTTGGTGGCCAAGGATTAGCAACAGGTAATAATGGTGATTTTATAGGCGTCCTCAATAACACAAAAGAATCTGAAAGAGTAAAAAATATTAGAGCTGAAAAATATTTCGATTTTATTAATAAATATAAAAAATCTAATTTATACAAAAAATTCCGCAAATTTAGTGATTTATCTGAATTTAAAAAAAATTTTTTTACTTTAGATGAAAAAGAAATCAGAAGTTTATTCTCTAATGCAAAAAAGGAATTTGGTAGAGATATATTTGGTCAAGGATTTCTTTATAAGATTATACAAAAAAATGAAGTAGCGAATATCAATCAAATTTCACAAAAAGATAAAGAAGATGGTATTAATGACAATAATAAGATTTATGTAAAATACGATAAAGGAGATAAGGATGGTAATAAGTGGATTGGAAAAACTCCTTTTTTTATCAAATGGGATAGAAAAACTGTTAATTGGTTTATTTCAAATTCAGGAAAACCTGGTAAAGGAATGCCAGTTATAAGAAATAGAGAATTTTATTTTACTAAGGGTTTTTGTTGGTCAAATATTTTAAATCCAAATTCTAAATATATAAAATGTAAAATGAATAATGAGTCTGTTTACGATGTAGCGAGTATGACATTAAGTTCAAAAAATAAATTAGTATCTAATGAATATTTAGTTTGTATGTTAAATTCAAATTTTATATTTAATTATCTAAGAAATTTTCTTAATTCGTCAGTTAATATTCAAATTAATGATATTAGAAAAGTACCGATTATAATACCTAATGAAAAAACTTTAAAAAAATTTAACAATATTTTTTTAAAAGCATCTGAAATTAGACTAAGATTTGAAGAAAATTTAATTTCTGAACAAGATCATCTTAATGGATTGGAATTAATTCAAATTGAGTTAGATGAAAATGTTGAAAAACTATATAATTCTTCTTTTAAACAAATTTAAGTCCCAATATAACCATCCTAATTTGTAACAAGAATAGTAGTGAAATTACTAATAATTTTTTTTATCATATTGTTCCCTTTAAATAGTTATTCTGATCAAGGTGTCGATATATCATGTGTAAATATGAAGAACCTTTTAGATAAAGAATATGTAATTCATAAATATAAGTTTGATGTTACATCATTTCAATATTTTGATCATAATAAAAATTTATTTGTTGAAATTCCAAATGAGAATTTGATTATAAAAAAAGACTTCTTTGCAGCTAGATTTCCTGAATATGAATTGGGTTTTCAAATTAATGAATTTGAGGGAAAAAAAGATCCAATTATGTCTATGTCAAAGTATGATTATATAAATGATAAATTTTTGAATCACTATTTATGTGATGTAAAAGTTGCTGAAATTAATTAATCAATTTCGTTGTAGTTTCGTTCTAGTTTCTAGCTTAGGCGACCTAATCAAAATGCAGATTTTGAAAAACTAAATTTAAAAAAGTAAGCAATGGCTTAATTTGTAAGTGTATTGTCGTAAAGGGGTATGAGTTACTTGGAATTTCAAGACCGGTGCTTTCAACCGCTCAGCCATCTCTCCTAATTTGTAATAATTAAAATTCTATATTTCATAAACAAAATAGTTTAATTGATCAATATAATGTTAAGCAAAAATCAATTTAATAAAGGTATAATTTTAACGGCATTTGGTTCTTTCTGGTGGGGTTTTATTGGAGTTATATATTTTAAATATATTGCTTTTGCTGGCCACATTGAAGTTGTCCTACATCGAAGTGCGTGGACAACTGTTATGCTAATTTTAACAACAATCATTTTATCAAAGTGGAAAAAATTTAGCTCAGTTTTTAAAGATAAAAAAAAAATTATGATGCTGTTTTTATCTGGATTATTAATTTTTACGAATTGGGCTGTTTGGATTTATGCAATAGGGAATGATCAGGTTATAGATGCCAGTTTTGGATATTTTATAATGCCTATAATAAGTGTTTTTTTAGGTTATTTTTTTTTAAAAGAGGAATTAAGTTTCAAAACTAAAATTTCACTTTTAATCGTAACTATATCAATTTTTTATTTAGTTATATCCAGTTTCCAATCAATACCATGGGTTGGATTAATAGTAGCTTTAAGTTGGAGTTTTTATAATTTAGTAAGAAAAAAAATTGATGTAGACACAGATATTGGTTTATTAGTTGAAAGTTTATTTATTTTTCCAGCTGTAATATTTGCTTTTTATTTAATTGTACAAAATGATTTAAATGATTTTGATATATCGAATGTTAAATTAATGTTCATATTCATGCTGGCAGGTCCTATGACCGTGATTCCTTTATATTTATATGTTAGAGGTGTTGAATTATGTGGTTTAGGTCCAACTGGTATGGTTTTTTATATAACTCCAACTTTGCAGTTCTTGTTGGGTTATTTCTTATATAATGAGGAATTAGATATACATAAATTAATCAGCTTTATTTTGATATGGATTGCTGTATCGATATACCTAAAAGATTTGTATGAAAAAAATTAAATTATTTATCGTATCAATATTAATTATATTAAATTCTGCAACTCTGATTGCTGATGATTTCAATGATTGGAAAGTTAAATTTAAAAAAAGAGCAATTAAAGAAGGTGTTAGTAAGGACACAGTCGATAAATTAATAGACAGATCAAAATTTTTATCTGATGTAATTAAATATGATAGATATCAACCAGAATTTTATGAAGACACAAAGACTTATATTTCTAAAAGAACCTCATCAAAAAAAGTAAAATTAGGAAAAATTATATTAAATAAAGAAAATAATATTATTAATAAAGTATCTTCCGAATACAAAGTAGATAAAAATTTACTATTAGCACTAATGGGTATTGAAACTAACTTTGGAAACTATTTAGGTAAAATGGATATCGTTTCTTCACTTGCAACATTAAGCTACGATCAAAGAAGAAGTGAATTTTTTACTAAAGAATTAATCACCCTTTTAAAATTAGTAGATGCAAAAATTATAGATCCGAGTACATTATTTGGATCTTGGGCAGGTGCATTTGGTAATTTTCAATTTATGCCATCTACAATTAAAAATCATGCAATTGACTATAATAAAGATGGATCAATTGATCTAAAAAATATTGAGGATTCTTTTGCATCTGCAGCAAACTATTTAAGTAATCTTGGATGGAATGATAATACACCGTGTTTTTATAAAATTAATCTAAATGAAAATATTCCTGATAAATATTTAAATACATCAGCAAAAAAAATTAAACATGAGAGAAAAGTAAAATATTTAAAAAATTATATAAAAAATTCGTCTTTTTTGGACAAATATGACAATTTGAAAGCAGCAATAGTTACTCCTGATGCTGAAATAGTAGAAAATGCAAATAAACTTAAACCAGCATATATTATTTTTGATAATTATAAGCTAATCTTAAAGTGGAACAGGTCATTAAGATTTAGTTTGGCCGTATGCACATTAAAAAATAGTTTTGAAAATGAAACTTAAGATAATAATTTTTTTAGCAATAATTTTAACATCATGTGAAACTACTAATAAAAAAGTAATCACGAATAAAGATTTCAAAAATTATTCAAATGATGGATTTGCTCTAATATATAATAATGATATTTTTAAAAAACGAATAGTTTCAAAAAAAATAGATCAAAGATCATTAATTATTTTCAATAATAAACTCAAAAAAGATACAGATATAAAAATTACAAATTTGTTAAATGAAAAGTATTTGATTGCTAGAGTAGGAAAAAATTCAAAATATCCAATATTTTATAATTCAGTAATTTCCGAGAGAATAGCTACTGAACTTGATATAGACCCTGACCAACCTTATGTACGTGTAGAAACAATAAATTCTAATAATACATTTGTTGCAAATAAAGCAAAAACATTTGATGAGGAAAAAAAAGTAGCTAATAAAGCTCCAGTAGACAGTATTTCAATCCAAAATATATCTATTGAAAAAGATAACAATACTAAAGTTAAAAAGGTAAAAAATACAAAATTTGAATTTATAATTAAATTTGCTGATTTATTTTTTGAAGAATCTGCAATTACATTGAAAAAAAGACTTGAGGATGAATACAATTTAAAAGACATAAATATCAAAAAAATGTCTAAAAATTTATATAGAGTTTATAAGGGTCCTTTTTATAATTTAGGATCAATTAAAAATGTATATAATGAGATAGCTAATATAAATTTTGAAAATATTGAATTAATAAAATTATGAAAATAAAAGCACTATTAAGTTTTATCCTATCATTTTTAATTATAACTAATATTTCTTATGCAAAGTTTAACATAAATGCACGAACTGCAATTTTACAAGACTACTTATCTGGTGAAATTTTATATGAAAAAAATCCTGATGAAAGAATATTTCCTGCTTCTATGACAAAAATAATGACCTCAATTGTAGCTTTTGATTTATTGAAAAGTGGCGAAATAACTTTAGATGAAAAATTTATTGTTTCTGAAAATGCTTGGAGATTATCCTCATCTGGTTATTCATCAATGTTTATAATGGTTGGTGATGAAGTTTCGGTAGAAGACTTATTGTTAGGTATAATTGTTGCTTCAGGTAATGATGCTTGTGTAGCTTTAGCAGAAGGTATTGCAGGAACAGAGGACGAGTTCGCTTTGCTAATGACTGAGAAAGCTCAAGAAATTGGAATGGAAAATACAAATTTTTCAAACTCATCTGGGATCAATGATGATAATAATTATTCAACTGTTCGAGATATATTAATTATGTCTAATTATTTAATTAAAGAACATCCAAAATATTATGAGTATTTTAAAATTAAAGAATTTACATGGAGTAGAACAGGTGGGGATCCAATTACACAAGGAAATAGAAATCCATTATTATATAAAAATATGGGTGTAGATGGAATTAAAACTGGCTACCTAGGTTCAGAAAAATATTCACTTGCATCATCTATATTAAGAAAAGAAAGAAGATTAATAGCTGTTGCAAGTGGCTTTGAAACAAAAAATTCTAGATCAAAACAATCTCAAAAGTTGTTAACATGGGGAATTACAAATTTTGATACGATAAAAATAAGTAATGATAATGAATATCTTTATGAGTTAGATGTATGGCAGGGTAATAAGAAAAAAGTAAAAGTTAATGCTAAAGATATAATTTATAAGACCATTCCAAAAGCTAAAAAAAAATACATGAAAGTTAAGATTGTTTATGAAGGTCCTATACAAGCACCAATAAAAAAGGGCGAAAAACTGGCAGAAATTAAAGTTTTATATAAAGACGAAGTTATATCTAATCATGACTTGTTTTCTACAGAAAATATCAAACAGCAAAATGCAATATCAAGGTTGATAACTTCTATCAATTTTTTGATATGGGGCGATGTTTAAATATCCAATTATTATATTTGAAGGCATTGAGGCCTCAGGAAAAACTACAAATTTTAATATTGCTGCAAATTATTTAAAAAAGCGAAAAAAAAGATTTATAAAATTAAGAGAACCAGGTGGATCAATTTTTTCAGAAAAATTAAGAAAATTGATTTTAGATAAGAAATTAAATTTAAATAATAAAACTGATTTATTACTATTTTATGCTGGAAGATCAGAAAATTTTGAGAAAATTATTAAAAAAAATTATAAAAGAAAAATAATACTAATTGATCGTTTTACGGATTCTACTATTGCATATCAACATTATGGAATGAAAATTGATTTAAAAGTAATCAAAATGCTGAATAAGTTTATAATTGGAAATTTTAATCCCAATGTAGTTTTTTTAAGTACTGTAAATTCAAAAAATTTACAAAAAAGACTTAGAAATAGATCTAAACTAAATAGATATGATAAATTTAAACTTAAATTTTATAATAAAGTTCAGAACGGATATGAAAAAATATCAAGGAATAAGACCAAATATATTAAAATTAATTCAAATACCAATACTATTAATGAAGTAAAAAAAATTATAATAAATAAACTTGAGAAAATAATTTAAATGTCTGAACATAAATTAATAGGACATGAAACATATTTAGAAAAATTAGTAACACTTTACGAAGATAATAAACTTCCAAATAAAATTTTATTATCTGGTAAAAAAGGTATTGGAAAATCCCTGCTTGTTGAAAAATTTTTATATAAGATTTTTAATTCAAACAACGATTACGAACTAATAAAAAACAAATCGCATCCTAATGTTTTAAATATAAAAAAAATTAATGAAAAAAAAAATATAGAAATTGATCAGATTAGAGAAATCATAAAGTTTACAAATCAATCCTCCTTTAATAATAAGTCAAGATTTATAATTATCGATGATGTCGAATTTTTAAATATTAATGCATCAAATGCCTTATTGAAAAATTTAGAAGAACCAAATGAAAATGTTTTTTTTATTTTAATTTTTAATTCAGAAAAGTTTTTAATAGATACAATAAAATCTCGATGTATAGAATTTAAATTAAGTATCTCAAATGAAAATACCAGATTAATTGTAAATAATTACTTTAATGAAAATATTTATGACCAAATAAATTCAAATTTGATAAATTATTATACAACACCTTATTTTTTAATATCATTAATAAATTATATGAATGAATATGAATTATCAGTATCAGAAACCACAGTCGATGATTTATTAGTTAATTTAATTAATAATAAGCACTATATTAAACAAGAGTTTATAAGAGATAATTTAAATATGATTATTGAATTATTTTTTTATAAACATATAAACACAACAAAAAAATTTTCATATAAAGTTAAAGAATATTATTATTCAAAACTATCTAATGTAAAAAAATTTAATCTTGATTATGAAACTTTTTTTTTAGAATTTAAGGACAGATTACTAAGTGAATAAAAATTATTATATAACAACTCCAATTTACTATCCTTCTGCTAAACCTCATATGGGACATGCATATTCAAGTATAATTGCTGATTTTTTTGCACGTTTCAAAAAAATTGATGGTTTTAATGTCTATTTTTTAACAGGAACAGATGAGCATGGTTTAAAAATACAAAGATCCGCTGAAAAGTTAAATAAGGATCCAAAATCTTTTTGTGATGAAATAAGTAAAACATTCGAGGATTTAACTAAAACATTAAACTTATCAAATACTGATTTTATAAGAACTACAGAAGATAGACATAAAGTATCTGTACAAAATTTATGGAATATCCTTGAAAAAAATAAGCAAATTTTTTTGTCTAAATATTCTGGTTGGTATTCTGTATCAGACGAGGCATTTTATAATGAAGATGAAGTTGAGGAAAAAGATGGTTTAAAAGTTGCTAAATCATCTGGTTCAGCTGTTGAGTGGGTCGAAGAAGAATCTTTTTTTTTTAAACTTTCAGAATGGGAAAAGCCTTTGTTAGAATTTTATGAAAAAAATAAAAATTTTATATTACCTGAAAGTAGAAGAAATGAAGTAATTAGCTTTGTTAAAAGCGGCTTAAAAGACTTATCTGTTAGTAGAAAAACATTTTCTTGGGGTGTAAAAGTTCCGAGTGATGAAAATCATGTTGTTTATGTATGGCTAGATGCATTAACAAATTATTTAAGTTCTTTAAAATATCCAGATGAAAATAATGAATTATATAAAAATTTTTGGCCAGCAGATTTACATATTATTGGTAAAGACATATTAAGATTTCATGCTATTTATTGGCCAGCATTCCTATTGGCTGCAAAAATAAAACCTCCCAAAAGAGTTTATGGACATGGATGGATACTCTCTGGTGATGAAAAAATGTCAAAATCAAAAGGAAATATTTTAGATCCATTAGAAATAATAAATGTTTATGGTTTAGATCCATTAAGATATTATTTACTTAAAGAAGTTTCATTTGGTAATGATGGAAATATTTCAGAGGAAAAACTAGAAAATTGTATTAATAGTGATTTAGCAAATAATTTTGGAAATCTCTGTCAAAGAGTACTTTCTTTTGCCGAAAAAAATTGTTCATCTTTAATACCTGATCATAAATTTAATGATGAAGATTTAGAAATTTTAAAACCATTAAATAATCTAGATAAAATAAGATCATTTATAGATAATCAAGACATAAACCAATATATGAGTTTTATTGTTGATAGACTGTTTGCTGCAAATAAATATTTTAATGATCAGGAACCTTGGAAGAAGAAAGATGATAGATTGAGGTTGAATACAATTGTTTATACTGCATTAGAATTAATTAGAAAAATCACTATCTTGCTTTATCCAGTAATGCCAGAAACATCATTAAAAGTGCTAAATGTTTTTGATGAAACAGAAAATTCTATTGATTTTACATCAATAGATAATAATGAAATTTTAAAAAAAGATTTAAAAATAAATAAATTAGATATTTTGTTTAAAAAAATTGAAAAATGATAGACTCACATTGTCATCTTGATCACGAACCCCTTTATTCAAATATTAGTGATGTTATCAAACGTTCTAAGGAAAATGGATTAAAGAAAATTCTAACTATTTCAACTAATTCAAAAAGTTTTGAAAATATTAAAAAAATAATAAATCTTGATGAAATAATTTATGGAAGCGTAGGAATTCATCCTCATGAATCAACAAATGATAAGATGGATAAAAAATTCATTGTTGAAAATGCTAATAAATTTAAAAAAATAATTGGAGTAGGAGAGACAGGATTAGATTTTTATTATGAAAATAGTCATAAAGATGATCAAATTAAAAGTTTTGAGACACATATAGAGGCCTCCATTGAACTAAATTATCCTTTAATAGTTCATTCTAGAAGTGCCGAAACAGAAACTTTTGATATTTTAAATGGGTATAAAAATAGTGATATTAAAATACTTATGCATTGTTTTACAGGTTCAAAAGAGTTTGCAAAAAAAATGATGACATTAAATGCGTATTTTTCTGCTAGTGGAATAATAACTTTCAAAAATAGTACTGATCTGCAAGAAACATTTAAAATGATTGAAAATGACAAAATTTTAATTGAAACAGATAGCCCTTTTTTAGCTCCTATTCCAATGAGAGGTAAAAAAAATGAACCTTCTTTTATTAAATATACATTGGAAAAACTTTCAGAATTAAAATCAATAACTTTTGATGAATTAGACGATATTACAAATAATAATTTTGAAAGATTATTTTTTCAATAATGAGTATAAAATTTATAATATTAGGTTGTGGAAGCTCCATGGGTGTGCCAAGACCTGATGGTTTTTTTGGAAATTGTGATCCAAAAAATAAGAAAAACTATAGAACAAGATGTTCTGCACTTATTAAAACAACTGATGAAAATATTTTAATTGATACATCTCCTGACTTAAGACAACAATTATTACGCCATAAAATTAAAAAAATTGATAAAGTATTTTACTCACATATGCATGCTGATCAAACCCACGGAATAAATGATTTGAGATCTTTTTTTATTAATAGTAGAAAACAAGTTAATGTTTATGCCGATAATGAAACATCCAAATATTTAAAACAAAGTTTTTCATATTGTTTTGAAAGTTTCTCAAAAGAATATCCAGCTACTTTAAAATTAAATAAACTAAAAAAAAATTCATTTATTAAACATAAGAATAAAAATGTAAGATTTAAGTCAATTGTTGTTAAGCATGGTTCGGTCAATTCCAATTGTTTTGTAATTGATAAAAAAATTGCATACATTACAGATGTAAGTGAAATTTACAAAAAAGATTATTCTTATTTCAAAAATCTAAAGTATTTAATAATTGATTGTCTGTGGTACAATTTTCATCCATCACACTTTAATTTGGAAAAATCTTTATCATTTATTAAAAAATTTAAACCAAAAAAAGCTATACTTTCAAATTTATCTCCAGTACTAGATTATAATAAGTTAAAAAGAGTTATACCTAAAAATGTTATACCAGCACATGATGGTTTAACGATAGAATTATAATATTTCTTCAATTTTATTTATAATTTTATTTGATGTAGGTTTTGTAAAAGAAGCATATGTTCCTACTACATTTCCTTTTTTATTGATTAATATTTTATGAAAATTCCACTTTGGAATTGCAGATTTGCCAAAATTATTTTCTGCCCACTTAAAAATCTCATGAGCATCCCTACCTTTTACCTCTGTAATTGTTGTTAATGGAAAATTTATTTCAAAATTAACTTCACAAAATTCTTTTACTTCACTATTGGTTTTTTTTTCTTGATTAAAAGAGTCTGAGGGAATTCCAAGAACAATTAGACCCTTGGATTTGTATTTATCCCATAACTCTTGCAGATCTTCGTATTGTTTAGTAAAACCGCAATAACTGGCAGTGTTTACTATAAGTATAACTTTATCTCGATAATCTTTTAATTTAATGATTTCTCCATTAATACTCTCAATTTCAAGATCATAAAAACCTTTCTGATTATTTGTCGTTGCCGAACTTTTAAAAAAAAACATAATTATAGTAATACTTATTATTATTAATCTTTTCATAAACTACTTATTTATTTGGTGTAAGTAGTATTAAGAAGTACCCAAATAAAGTGGATAATAATGACCCAGTTAAAACTCCAATTTTAACTCCATCCATGTATTGCATATTTTCTACAAATGCCAAATTTCCAACAAATAAGCTCATTGTAAATCCAATACCTGTTAAAACCCCAACGCCGTAAAAATTAAACCAGTTAGAGTTATTGGGCATCTGGGCTATTTTCATTTTTATTGAAATGTAAGAAAACACAAATACACCTAATTGTTTTCCAACAAACAATCCTAATAAAATTCCCAATGGAACTTTATCAAGTAAAGATGCAAAAGATAAACCTTCTAATGAAACACCTGCATTTGCAAAAGCAAATAATGGCATAATACCAAATGCAACATATGGACTAATCGCATGTTCAATTTTTATTAGTAGTGAAAAGTCTTTATCTTTTTTCCTATGAGGTATAGTCATTGCTAGCAAAACACCAGCAATTGTTGCATGAATGCCAGAATTGTGAGTGAAGTCCCATAGAAATATTCCAACAATTAAATAAGGTAAAAATTTCTTTATATTAAATTTATTTATTACTAGAAGAACAATAAAAGCTAATAGCATTAAGCTTAAATATTTAATACTCAAATCACCTGAATAGAATAATGCAATAATAACTATGGCTCCTAGATCATCTATAATAGCTAAAGCAGTTAGAAAAACTTTTAAAGATAATGGAACTCTTTTACCTAATAATGAGAGTACTCCTAAAGAAAATGCAATATCAGTTGCAGA
Organism: uncultured Pelagibacteraceae bacterium; assembly: GCA_902541285.1. Lineage (GTDB taxonomy): Bacteria > Pseudomonadota > Alphaproteobacteria > Pelagibacterales > Pelagibacteraceae > Pelagibacter. Next base: position 21,892 of record CACBQD010000002.1, on the reverse strand, counting down.
TGGAATAGCCCAACCATTCATTGTTTCACTGTCCCCAAAATTTATAAAAACATAAAATAATGCAGGAACTAACATGCCTCCTACTGCAGCTATAATTGGAAGGAGCGCTTGTTTTATATTTGAAAGTTCACCTTGTAAAAATTCTCTTTTAATTTCCAATGTTACAAAGAAGAAAAATATTGCCATTAAAGCATCATTTATCCAATGTAATACGGATAATTTTAAACCAAAATTATTTATGCCTAAAAATAAATATTTATTCAATGTAGAAAAATATAATTCTGATAAATTAGAATTACTTACAATCAAAGCTATTACGGCTGCAAAAAGTAAAACGAGACCACTAGCAGCTTCTAATTTGAAAAACCATCTAAATGGTTTTGTAATTATCTGAATCATTTTTACCTGACTAAATCTTTAATAAATAATTTCAAGTCATTTATTACTTGAAACAAACTATCTGACATTTGCACTATGCCAGGAAATATAACGGATATTTGATTTTTAAATGTGTCTATGAGTAAAATAAAAGCAATTATTGAAATAATTATTAAAAATATTTTTTTAATAATATTGTTTTCTCTTGAAATTGAACTTTTATCAATGGACACTAATTCTTTTGATGTACTCTCTTTTGTTGAAGATTTTTTCGATATTTTTTTTCTTATTTTTTTTGTTTCTTTTATAGGTACATCAACTGGTTCTATATTGATCTCTGATTTATTTTCTTCAATTTTATTTATTTTTATAGATTCAGTTTCTAATTTTAAATTTTCTTTCTTTTTATAAAACCATGTATGATCGCAATTGCCGCACTTTAAAAGCCTGCCTTCATCTGGAATTAATTTTTCATCAATATTGAACTTCTTAGAACAAGCTGGACATTCAATGATCATAGATACTTATATATAGCAAATTTTGTAAAATTTCCTTTTAAATAGTGATTAATATACTTTGAAATTTTTTTTATCTACTGTATTAGTACTGCATTCGGGGTGTAGCGCAGCCTGGTAGCGCACTTGGTTTGGGACCAAGGGGCCGTAGGTTCGAATCCTACCACCCCGACCATTTTATGAAAAAAGCAAAAATTTATAAGCCCTCAAAAACTGCTATGCAGTCAGGATTAAAGAAATTCGATAAATGGATTATTGAATATATTACTGATGATCCTGGCACCAATCCTTTGATGGGGTGGGAGAGTTCCACAGATACTTATGGTGAATTAAAATTAGAATTTTCCACAAAAGAATTAGCAATTGAGTACGCAAAAAAAAATAATATTGATTTTGAAATAATTGAACCTAACAAAAGAAAAATTACTTTAAAGTCTTACGCTGATAATTTTACAAAATAATGTTTAAATTTTTTACAGAAAGAAGATGGTACGGTTGGAGTATATTTGGATCAATCTTCATTTTAGTTTCAACTTGGTATCAAGTTCAATTAGATGTAAAAATTAACGAATGGTTTGGTGAATTTTACGATACTCTTCAAAAAGCTTTAACAGAACCTGGTTCAGTCACAGAAACTGAATTTATTGGATATTTGTTTACATTTGCAAAAGTTGCAGGTCTTTGGATTATAATTGCAATTATAACAGGATTTTTTGTATCTCATTGGGTTTTTAGGTGGAGAACTTCAATGGCTGAATATTATCACTCTCAATGGCTAAAAGCTCGTTTAACAGAAGGAGCTTCGCAGAGAGTTCAAGAAGACACTTTAAAATTTGCAAGAATAATGGAAGGACTCGGTGTTGGGCTTTTAGATAGCATAATGACTCTAGTAGCCTTCCTGCCAATTTTATGGGGACTATCTAAACAAGTCGATGTACTTCCATGGATTGGTGAGGTTGATCATGCTTTAGTTTGGGTTGCAATAATATCTGCGCTTGGTGGAACAGTTTTATTAGCAGCTGTAGGTATAAAATTGCCTGGTATTGAATATGATATTCAAAAAGAAGAAGCTGGTTATAGAAAGGAATTAGTTCATGGAGAAGATGATCCTATAAGGGCAGCTCCACCAACTATAGGTCAATTATATGATAGAGTAAGAGGCATTCACTATAAATCATATTTTCACTATTTATATTTTAATGCTGTAAAATGGAGTTATTTCCAAGGTATGGTTATAGTTCCATATTTAGCACTTGCACCAACTATAGTATCAGGTGCAATCACATTAGGTTTCGTTCAACAAATAACTAGAGCATTTGGAAGAGTTGAAAATTCATTACAGTACTTAGTTAGAAGCTGGTCTACAATAGTAGAATTGATTTCAGTTTGGAAAAGATTAAGTGAATTTGAAGCAAGATTGAAATATAATTCAGAAGAATCTACTGTTGAAAATATTTAATGTCTTTAGATAAAGATCTGATTTATAAACTTGTAAAAGTTACCTCCAGAGCTGCAATTAATTGTTATCAATTTCTAGGCAAAGGAAATAAAAAAATAGCTGATAAGGCAGCAACAGACTCAATGAGAAATGATTTAAATAATCTAGAAATAAACGGAAAAGTAGTGATAGGTGAGGGTGAACTTGATGAAGCACCAATGTTATATATAGGAGAAAGACTAGGAAACGGTAATGGACCAAGTATTGATATAGCTGTTGATCCTCTTGAAGGAACAAATTTTGCTGCGAAAAATATTCCAGGAGCCATATCGGTTTTAGCAATTTCAGAAAAAGGAAATTTATTTAATGCTCCAGAAACGTATATGAATAAAATTGCTGTTGGTAAAGATGTTCCATTTGATGCTACTGATTTAGATTATCCTCTAAAAAAAAATATTTCTAATATAGCAGAAGCCAAAAATAAGAATATCAAAGAACTAACAGTATGCATTCTTGATAGGCCAAGACATAAAGAGATTATTGAGGAATTAAAATCGTTAAAAGTAAATTTAAAATTAATTTCAGATGGTGATATTTGCGGGGCTCTCTTAGTTACCGATAACAAGTATAATATTGACCTATTTTTAGGTATTGGAGGAGGTCCTGAGGGAGTTATTTCTGCAGCAGCTTTGGATGCTTATGGATGTAAATTTCAGGGTAGATTTATATTTGCAACCGATCAAGACAAAGCTAGGGCTAAAAAAATGGGAATATCTGATCTAAATAAGAAATATGAATTAAATGAAATAGTTAAAGGGGATAGTATTTTTTGTGCGACAGGAATTACCAGCACTGAAATGGTTGGAGCTGTAAAAAAAGAAAATAAAAAATTTATTACAGAAACTCTTGTCACACACAAAGAATCTACAATAGAAATTATAAAAAGTGAGGAACCTATAGCTTGATTATTTTTAATAATTGCAATAGAAACTCCATCTCTGGTCCCTTCGTCTATCGGTTAGGACACATGGTTTTCATCCATGAAAGAGGGGTTCGATTCCCCTAGGGACCGCCATAATGAAATATTTTGTTTATTTAATCATATCTAAAAATAAGCAAAAACACCTTAGCTACGTTGGTTATACTAATAATTTGAAGAAGAGATTGACTAAACATAATAGTTCGAAAGGAGCAAAATTTACTAGAGGTAGAAAATGGATATTAGCCTATAGTATGAGTTATGATTCAAAATCTAAGGCCATGAGTGAGGAATACAAACTTAAAAAAAACTATAAACTTAGAAATAAAATAAAATCTAATTACTTATAAATGAAAATCTCAATTCTACTTCCTTACAAAGAAAATTTTACCCCAAATTATGCAGGTGCAGTATCCCTTTTTTTAAATGATACAATCAAACTAAGTAAATACAAAAAAAATATTCAAGTGTATGGAAATACTTCTTTTAAAAAAAAATTATTACCTAATTATACTAATTTAAATTTTTCGAAAATATTCTTCAGAAGCAGTAGTAAAGTATATGTAAAAAAATTTCTGGATATTGAAAAAATAAAAAAATCAAATTTAATAGAAATACATAATAGACCTGATTATATAAGTTCTATTTATAAGACAAATAATAATATTGTTCTATATTTTCATAATAATCCATTAGAAATGAAATCATCGAAAACGGTGAAGGAAAGAATTGATATATTTAACAAAACAAAAAAAATTATATTTAATAGTAATTGGACTTTAAATCAATTTATGAAAGGTTTAAATAAAAAATACAATACAGATAAACTTGAAATTATTAATCAATCTACCAGTAAAAAAATAATTAATTTTAAAAATAAAAAAAAAATAATTTTATTTGTTGGTAGATTAAATGCCTCTAAAGGTTATGATTTATTTGGAAAGGCTATTATAGGTGTATTAAATAATAATCCTTATTGGAAAGCTATAGTTATTGGTGATGAACCTAGAGAAAATCATATTTTTGAACACAAAAATTTAAAAATTTTGGGTTTTCAAAAATATAATGTTGTTACTAAATGGTTTGTAAAGTCCGATATTTCAGTTATTTGTTCTCGGTGGGACGAACCCTTCGGTAGAACTGCTTTAGAAGCTTCAAGTGCAGGATGTGCTGTAATTATTACAGATAAAGGTGGGTTAAGCGAGGCATCTCCGAAAGCTATGAAAATAAAGTCTTTAACAGTTAAAAATATTGAAAATTCAATAGAAAAACTTATTAAAAATGAATCTTTAAAGAAATCATTACAAAAAACGATTTATAAACATTTTTACTTAACGAATGATTATATTTCAAAAAAAATTGATAGATACAGAGATAAGCTAATTTAAGTTTATTATATTTTAATTTTATTTAGTGCATTATTTTTAAATATATTTGCCTCTCTAATATATCTTCTAACCATTTGAGTTGTTTTATGACCTGTCATAGCCATTATGCTTCGCTCATCAGCGCCTGAGTCAGCAGCTACTGTTGCAAAACCTGACCTTAAACTATGACCTGCAAAATTTTTATTTTCGATACCTGCTAACTTTAAATACTCTTTCATTAACAAAACTACAGATTGGTCAGTTAATCTTTTATCTGTTAATGATAAACCTTTAGAAAATCTTCTAAAAATAGGTCCAGAATTAATTTTAGAAATTTCTAACCATTTTTTTAGATTTGTAACAGGGCAATAAATTTCATTATCAAAGTAGGGTAGTCCTTTAGTCATTCCTTCTCCGAATTGATCAGTTTTTGATCTTTTAATATTGATTTTTAGGCCTTCAGGAACAAATTCTAAATCCTCATGATCAATTGAAATGAGCTCGGTTCTTCTAAAGCCTCCTCCAAATCCAATTAATATTATTGATTTATCTCTAAGTTTTTTTATTTCCTCATTTTTTTGTTCATTTATTACATTAATAATTGATTTTAAATGATTGATTAATAAAGGTTTTTTTCCTATCTGAATACTTCCTTTGACCCTTCTTATTCCCATTAAATTTTCAACGATGATTGGATGTTTTGTGTCTAGATAATGCCCTCTAAGCTTATGAACCATGCTTATTGATACTAATCTTCGTCTTAAAGTGCTTATTTTTGAGTTTTTAGAGAGATAGGTAAGATACAAGGAAACTATTTTTGGCTCTGTTGGTAATGAATCTAATCCATGCTTAGCGCAAAAAGCTCCAAAATCTTTAAAGTCAGATTTGTAAGCTCTTATTGTATTATTTGCCTTTGAGCTTTTAAGGTTATTTAAAGTTGCCTGATGAAGCGATTTTAGGTCTGTTGTCAGTTCATTCATATAATTACTATTGATAACAATTAATTATCATTAGTAATATATCAAGTGATTTTAAATGTCAAATGAATTAAAACAAAAGTTTATGACTATAGATGGTGAAATTCCTACAAGCTATTTTTTAATTATATCTTTAGGTTTAACTATACTGAGTTATTTGGTTTACAAAAAAAATGGAAAATCATTAGAAGTGTATTTCTTATCTGTTTTAACAATAATTTTCTATTTATCTTATTTTATTCTAATTTTCGTTGGTCCAAAATAGTTTGTTAACGCTATTCACAGCTGTTAAAAACCCTTAATAATCAACTATAAAGTGATACTAATCTAATTTGCACTATGATAATCTCATTAATGAATTAAGAGGCAACTCTTAACTGACCATCTGGGGAAAAATCGAGAGATTCAAGCCCAGAGGGCAGAAAACCACGCAGAGTAGCGCTAAAATTGCGGGGTGGAAGGCATGGCGGTAGCGCATACAACGACGTGCCAAAAAACTACTGATCTTTGTACCTGAAAAGGTGCAGAGATACAGGGTTTTTTCTTTATATGATCCTTAAAGGTACAAAATTTCAAATCAAAGTCTGGAAATACTTAAAAACAATTAAAAAAGGTAGTGTTTTAACTTATTCTGACGTTGCAAAGGGTATTAAAAAGCCTAGAGCTGTTAGAGCTGTAGCTAATGCTATTGGAAAAAACCCATATGCGCCTAAAATACCTTGCCATCGAGTAATCAGATCTGATGGATCTCTAGGAGGATATTCTGGAAAAGGTGGTATAAAAACTAAGAAAAAACTGCTCAAATCCGAAGGAATTTTGCTCTAAAAGCTAGCAATACCAACGTTTTTTTTTAATTTAACAACATTTAGTATTACAATTTTAAATTCCCCTATTGGTTGCAGCTTATAAATTGAAATCCCTAAATTAGCCCTATATTTGGGGCATTAAACGCTATATTCATAAATTGCATTACTTCGGTAATTATTTAGAAAATTATTATTTTTTAGTATATTTATATTAATTAATATTAAGAGATTCCCATATCTAAATAAAACTAAGTTTTTATTAGCAATAGATTTGTTATAAAATTTCATCATAATTGTTGATTTTATTGAATATTGTCCTCTATCTCATAATCCAATTTCATTATATATTTTTATAATTCAAGAAACCGCATATTTATTGATTATTTTTATGTACCAGGTGATATCTAATTGATAAATTTATAATTTTTAATCCATTATTTTGTATTTTTATACTAATATTACTATAGTTTAGATATTATATAAAATGTAATAAATACAATAGTTTACATACATTAATTAAAGTATTATATTAATATATAGTACATATAATTTTACTTATATTTATGATAATATTCTCTTTTAAAAACATATAAACCAGATGAAACGATTATGAAAAGTCCAATAAAAGTATATTTATCAGGAAAATCTGAAAACACATAATACCCTAAAATAAGGTTAGTAATTATCTCGAAATAACCAAATGGTGCTAATTTTGAAGCATCAGCGTAACGAAGAGATAAAATGATTAATATATGGCCTAAACAAGCAAATATACCCATCAGAGCCATCCAAGACCATTGAATTGGAGTAGGATTAATCCAAACAATAGGAACAAAAAAAGATGCGATAACGGCCCCTACTACGCCCGTAATCAGCAATGTGAGTAAAGGACTATCTGTTGAATGTAATTTTCGAGTTATTATTAGATAAAAGCCGTAAAAACAGCCTGTTCCAACAGCTGCTATACTAGCAAGATTAATCTCTATAATTCCAGGTCTTATGACAACTAAAATACCAAAAAAACCGACTAATACAGCAGTCCACCGTCTATATCCGACTTTTTCGTTAAGTAAAAATGGAGAAAGAGCAGTTGTGACTAATGGAGCAACAAAAGCCAATGTTAACGCTTTTGCCATTGAGATCACAGAAATGGAGTAAAAAAAACATATATTTGCAAAAAATAAAGACAAACCTCTAATTATTTGTAATTTGCTATTTTGAGAAAACTTCAATTGTTCCCTAAAAAATAAAAACATAAAAAAAGTTGTGAATACAACTGTAAAAAAATATCTAGCCCAAGTTATTTGAAAAAAAGACAAATCTGAAGATAAGTATTTTGCAATTGCATCCATAAAGGGCAAAACCATCCATGCGGATAAATTTAAAAATATTGCTTTCATTTAAGCAAAATATTTAAGGGCGATAAATACTGTAATTGGCACTGTAACCAATGACATTAAAGTAGAAACAACAATAGTACTGGAAATATTATCTACATTTTTTTTTGGTGAATACATTGAAGCAACCAAATAACAGAGTATTGCACTAGGCATAGAAGATTGAATTAGTAAAACTCCGGCTGCAAAACCAGATAAATTAAAAAATTTTATAATAAAAAAACCTACAATTGGACCAAGAATTACTCTACCTATAGAAGTTATGATCGAGTCTCTCAATGAAAATACTTTCATCTGGGTTAAGGCAATACCTAAAGACATTAAAATCATTACAATCATTGCATAAGATAAAAGCATTGTTGTATTAATCACAAAAACTGGCATCTCTTTGCCGTAATATAAAAAGATAACGGTCAAAATAATTGTATAAAAGGAAGGACTTTTTGCGATTATTGAAAAATCAAATTTTCTTTTTGCAAGAAATATATTAGCAGTAAAATGTAAGAGTATTACCAAAGATGATATAGCTGCAGCTACACCCATTCCCAATTTACCATAAGCAAAAAGACATATTGGTATTCCCATATTACCTGTATTAGGTAAAAAAAAAGTAGGTAATTCTCTAATATAATCTTTTTTCATAAGAATTAAAAAAACAAGACCAATTAAAGCAAATGATGAGAGTAATATTAATGCGTAGATAAAATATTCTGCAAATATATCAAATGTAACGCCTGTAGAAGTAAGAGAAAAAATTACTAAAGCTGGAGTTCCAAAATTCCCAGCATAAGATGTTATAAAAGAAGTATCAAAATTTGGATTTTTTTTTCCTAATAAAAAACCAATTCCAACAATAAAAAATACAGGGAATAGAACTTCAAAGAGCTTTAAATAAAGTTCCATTTAAAAAAGTCTTAATAATATAGGGTTCTTAATAATATTTTTGTTTGATTTAAAAGATTTAATACATTTCTGATAATCCTTTTCTAAAGATTTGTGAGTTATAATTACAATAGAAGCGGTTTTATTTTTATTATTTGGTATTTGTATTAGTCTTTGTACAGAAATTTTATGTTTTGCAAATTTTTTAGTGATTTCAGATAGAACACCAGGTTTATCCTTAACTTCAAGCCTAATGTACAAAGCATTGGAATAATTATCCGTATTATAAATTGAAGGAGATTTTCTTTTATTGTCCGAGATCCCAAAAGGGTATTTGATATTTCCGCGTAAAATTGACAAAAGATCAGACATTAAAGCAGATGATGTTGGACCAGGTCCAGCACCTTCTCCTTGCAAAACACTCTCCCCTACTGGATTACCTTCAATTATAACAGCATTCATAACACCATTAACATTTGCAATGTAGGTATTTTTTTTAATTAAACACGGATGAACTCTTTCAAATAATTTATTATTAACAATTTCTGTTATTCCCAATAGTTTAATTTTATAATTTAATTGATTTGCAATTTCTAAATCCTTGTATTCTATATTTTCAATGCCCTCCATTAAACATTTTGAATTTGAAACTTTATTATTAAATGCTAAAGCAGAAAGGATTTTAACTTTAGCTAAAGCATCGTAACCATTTAAATCTAATTTTGGATTACCTGGTTCAGCATAACCTAATAATTGAGCTTTTTTTAATACAGTTGAAAAGCCAGACTTAGTTTCTTCCATTTCAGATAATATATAATTACAAGTACCATTTAATATTCCATATACTTTACTTATTTTATTAGTTGCTAGCCCTTCCTTAATAGTTCTTAATACAGGAATTCCACCACCTACTGACGCTTCAAATTCTAAATTAACTTTATTTTTTTCAGCAAGTTTAGAAAGGTTATTACCGTGTTTAGAAATTAATGCCTTATTAGGAGTTACAACATGAATTTTATTTTTAAGTGCAAATTCTACAATTTTTTTTGATATACCATCAGATTGACCAATGGCTTCAATTAAAATATCAATTTTATTATTTTTAAAAATTTTAAAGGGATCTTTATAAAATATTTTCTTATTAATTCTAAATTTTCTTTTTTTATTAATATTTTTAGCTGAAATTGCAGAAACAGAGATAATTTTTCCAGTTTTTTTTAAAATATCTTTTTTTTTTGTATTTAATTCATTATAGAGATAATTACCAATCTGCCCTAATCCAACAATTGCTATATTAAGCTTTTTAGTCATATCAATCATCTAAACTTGGAAAACTACTATTTTTTCCATAATTAATAATTTTATTTTTAAAATCCTCGAAAGAAATATTTTTATCAATGTCTAAATTTGGCTTTTGAACTATATCACCATTTTTTTTCTTTAAAAAAGAACCAAAGTTTTGATTAGAGCAATTATTTAAAAATATAACAAATAATAAAATTATCAGTATTCTCATCAATTTAATCCTTCATCAGACTTATATCCAAATAAAATATTCATATTTTGAACAGCTTGTCCACTACCACCCTTAATCAAATTATCTATTGCTGACAATATAATAATTTTATTCTTATATTTGCTCTCACACACAGAAATATGACAGTTATTTGTGTTTATTACTTCATTAGTTCCTAAAAATGTATTTGGTTTCAAAATTTTAATAAATTTATTATTTTTGTAATATTTTTTTAGAAAAGAATAAATTTTTTCAAGAGAATCATTTCTTTTAAGATCTAAATACATAGTAGTTAATATTCCTCTAAACATTGGTGAAAGATGAGGTGTAAATTGAAATTTTACCTTTTTGCCAGTTTGTATTTTTAGTTCCTGATCAATTTCTGAATTGTGTCTGTGAAACGCTAAACCATAAGCACTCAATGTCTCATTTAAAAATTTGTTGTTATATTTTTTATGAATATTTCTGCCTGCACCTGAATAACCAGATTTAGAATCAATTATGATATTGTTTGATTTAACGATATTTTTATTAATTAACGGTACTAGGGGCAATAAAATTGATGTTGGATAACATCCTGGGCAAGAAATTATTTTATATTTTTTAATATTTTTATTATTTAACTCAGGTAAAGAATAAATACTTTTTTTGATTAATTTGGGAGCATTGTGTTTGATTTTATACCATTTCAAATAATCACTGGCAGATTTAAGTCTAAAATCTGCCGCTAAATCAATTAAGATATTTTTATTATGTAAATTTTTTGAAATTTTTTGAGCCTCTCCATTAGGTAACGCAGTAAATATAACATCAACATTTTTTAATAACTCTTTATTAAATTTAACAATATTTGGTAGTTTATATTTATTGAAGTATTTATCATAAGAACTAATTTTCTTACCTACAGAGGTATCACCACAAAGATATTTAATTTTAACTCTTTTATGTTTAGTTAATAATTTGACCAATTGAATACCTATGTATCCAGTAGCTCCAGCAACTAATGCATTAATCTTAAACATATTGTAATATAACAGTTGTTTAATAAATTGATATTATCTTTTAGAGAATTGATAACTTCTTCTAGCTTTTGCACGACCAGGTTTTTTTCTCTCAACTGATCTAGAATCTCTCGTGGTAAGTTTTTCTTTTCTAAGTGTTGGTTTTAGATTTTCATCAAATTGTAATAGTGCTCTTGATATACCATGTACTAATGCTCCTGCTTGACCTGTCTGTCCGCCTCCAACAACTTGGGATCTAACATCGTATTCTGTAGATTGATTGATAATTTCAAAAGGTCTTAGTATTTGCATTTTATGAGTAGCTCTTGTGAAATAATCATCTAGATTTTTACCATTAACGTAAATTTTACCAGTTCCTTTTTTTAACCAAACTTTTGCAATTGATGTCTTTCTTCTACCTGTTGCATATTTCGCATCTTTAAAATCTAATTTTAGTTTTGAGGATGTTGATTGATTTGTTTCCATTTTAATTTCTTACTATATTTTTTGAATTAAGTTTTCCAATCTCTATTACTTCAGGGTTTTGTGCTGAGTGAGGGTGATCTGATCCTGAATAAACCTTAAGTTTAGTCAATTGTTTTTTAGCTAAAGGACCACCAGGTAACATTCTTTTTACAGCCATCTTTAAAACTTCACCTGGTTTTGAAGATTGTAATATTTCAGGTGTTGTTTCTTTAATTCCTCCAGGATGACCTGTATGTCTATAATATTTTTTATTTGAAAACTTGTTTCCTGTAAATTTTAATTGATCTACGTTTTTTACAACAACAAAATCTCCGCTATCCATATGAGGAGTAAAAGTTGCTTTATTTTTTCCTCTAAGAATTTTTGATACAACGGTTGCTAGTCTTCCTACCACAGCTCCAGTTGCGTCAATTTCAAACCATTTACTATTTAGGTCCTCTTTTTTAAGAAATTTAGTCATAATTGCGGGATTAATACTTATAAATCGATATATTGTCAAACTATATACAGTTATAACTTAAGTCATTTTTGATAGTTTTAACTAATTAATTAGCTATTAATTAGCAATAATATTAGTTTATAATAAAATCTTAAAAATTTAAACAGGAGCAACTAAATGTCAGATAAAAAAGGAATGGATCCTAAAACATATAAATTCGATACCCTAAGTTTACATGCTGGATATCAACCTCATAAAAATGCTGGTTCAAGACAAGTACCCATATACCAAACGACTTCATATCTATTTGATGATGTAGATCATGCAGCAGCATTATTTAATTTAGAAAGAGGTGGACATATTTATAGTAGGATATCAAATCCAACAGTTGCAGTTTTAGAAGAAAGAGTTGCTTCATTAGAAGGTGGTACAGCTGCACTTGCTACTTCTTCTGGCATGAGTGCAATATTTCTTGCAGTAATGACGCTATGTGAGGCAGGAGATCATTTGGTTGTATCATCACAGCTTTATGGTGGAACTGTAAATCTATTTAGATTAACACTTCCAAAATTTGGTATTAAAACAACATTTGTAAAACCAAGAGACACAGAAGGATTTAAAAAAGCAATTCAAAAAAATACAAAAGGTATTTTTGGAGAACTTGTAGGTAATCCAGGTAATGAAATAATGAATATGCCTGAGATTGCTAAAATAGCTCACGACGCTGGTATTCCTTTAATGGTAGATGCAACTTATCAAACACCTTATTTATGTAAACCTATAGAGCACGGTGCTGATATTGTAGTTCATTCACTTACTAAATGGATGGCAGGTCATGGATCTTCTATGGCTGGTATAATTGTTGAAGGTGGTAAGTTTGACTGGATGCAAAATGATAAATTTCCAACAATGACTCAACCTTATGAAGGTTATCATGGATTATCTTTTGCTGAAGAATTTGGACCAACTGCATTTACAATGAAAGCAAGAGCAGAAGGTATGAGAGATTTTGGTCCTTGTCTAAGCCCTCAAAATGCTTGGAATGTGTTACAAGGTATTGAGACACTTTCTGTTAGAATGAAAAAGCATTGTGAGAATGCTGAAAAAATGGTCGAGTATTTATTGGGTCACGAAAGTGTTGCTTGGGTTTCACACCCGAGTGTACCAGATCATCCTGATCATGATTTAGCAAGCAAATTATTACCAAACGGTAAAGGATCAATGATAGCATTTGGAATTAAGGGTGGAAAAGCTGCGGGTGAAGCATTTATTAACAATGTTAAACTTGCTTCTCATTTAGCAAATGTGGGGGATACACGTACATTGGTAATTCATCCTGCATCAGCTACACATTCTCAAATGGATGAAGCTACATTAAAATTTGCGGGTTTATCACACGATATGATCAGATTATCTGTAGGTATTGAAGATATAGATGATATTAAAAACGACTTTGAAAATGGATTTAGAGCTGCTAGGAAACCTAGACTCGTATCCAATCAATGAAGTTTCAAGTAAATAATAATGAGGTTTATGCTTCAACAGGAGGTAGACCATTTGATAAAAATAAACCATTAATTATATTTGTGCATGGTAGTGGACTAACTCATATGACATGGGTTTTGCAAACAAGATATTTTGCATTTCATGGATATAGTGTTTTAGCTTTAGATATGCCAGGTCACGGTTTATCAGGAGGTGAAAGTTTAAAATCAATTGAGGATATGGCTGATTGGGTAAGTGATGTTATTGATGCAGTTGGTTATAAAGAAGCTTCGCTAGTTGGTCACTCACAAGGATGCTTAGTTACTGTTGAGTGTACCGCAAGGAATCCTGATAAAATAAAAACTTTAAGTTTAATGGGTGGTGCTGGTGCAATTCCGATGAACCCTGAATTATTATCTTTAGCAGAAAATAACGATCCTAAGGCTGTAGAATTAATGATGGATTGGGCTCATGGACCTGCTGGTCACTTTGGTGGTCATCCCGTTCCAGGGTTATATCATATTAATACTGGTTCAATGCTAGCTAAAACCAGAACAATTAAAAATACCCTCGGTGTAGATTTTAGAGCATGTGATAATTACAAAAATGGTTTTGAGGCTGCAAAACAAATTAAGATACCTACCCTTTCTATACTTGCTACTGACGATAAGATGTGTCCAGTGAAAGAAGGGAAAAAACTAGCCAATTTAATTGAAGGAAGTCAAATTGATATAATAGATAATTGCGGACATATGATGTTATTAGAAGAAGCAGATCGAGTATTAAAAGTTTTGAAAAAATTCATAACAACAAATTATCCAGCAAATAAGTAATTACAAATTTGCATTTATGAAAAAAAATTTTAGATTTTTTGATAATAGACAAAAATATTTGCTTTTTGTAACTACAACTAACGAAAAGAACAAGATTGCTGATGCATTAAAACCTATTGTTCAAAAATTAAAGCCAAAATTTCCAGCATTAAAAATATTTGATGCAGGTATGGGTGATGGATCATTGTTGATGAGTGTAATGAGGCAATGTCATCAGAAAATGCCTCATATTCCTCTACTTGTAAGCACAAAGGAAATAAGCATGGAAGATGTTAGATTAGGACTTGAAAAACTTCCAGATCGGTTTGTCGAACATAAAAACACAGTATTTGTTATTTCAAATCTAAATTATGCAGAATCAACTTCACTCAAATCAAATAACAAAAAAAAACAAAAAAAAATGAATTGGAAGATAGTTAAGCTAAATGGTAATTCTTCATTAGATTTTTCAAATCAATTAAGAAGACTAAATCAGGAATTTCTAAGTAAAAAATGGCAAATTGAGAGAAACCCTAAAAATGGTAATCCCACATACAAAGAACCATCTGTAATTGTAATTTATAGAAAAGATCAAGAATTTTCGTTAAAAAATGTTATTCCAAAAAAAAATAATGGGAAAAATAGTTACGACTTAATCATTGCCTCTCAACCTTATAGATCGAGAATATCTGCAGAAAAAAAAGTGAAGTACGTTATTGATCCAATGATAAAATCATTAGATAAGAAGGGCAAATTAGTAGTAGTTCATGCATGTGGAAATGATCCTGGAAACAAAATTATTAAGAAAATATGGCCAAAAGAAAAACCATTTCCTTCTCTTTATGATTCAATAATAAAATATATAAAAAAAAACACAGATGATGCAATTTTGAAAACATTAAAATTTAATAAAAAACAAAATATAAAATATGTTTTGAGGGCATTACCAAATGAAATTACCGGAGGTATTGCTACATCATTAATATTTTCAGCATGGAATGCTGCAGTATATGTTAACCAAATATCAGATGAACAAATAATGAATGCAGAAAGAAAAAAATATTACCAAAAAGTTGTTAAAGATATAGTCAATAAAAATAAAGGATTGTATTTTAACAACGAACTGTTTGTAATTGAAAAACAATAATCAACTAAATCTATTCTTGAATAAAAAATACAATGTTGAGGTAATCAATAATATTGAGCTAAACTGGTGCAAAGATGCTGTTAAAATGCTAGCACCAGACATAACAGTAAGAATTCCCAATATAATTTGCAATAAAATAACTAAACCTAAAATAATTACAGATTTAAATAAATAAAAGAATTTATTACGATAAGTTATATATGCAATTACTACATATATAAAAAATATTAAATATGCTAAATTTCGATGCAAATACTGAACTAGTGATGGATCACTAAATGCAGATAACTTAAATAAATTTATAAACTTATTATCATCTGGAAAATAAGAATTACCCATTAAAGGCCAAGAGTTATATATTTTTCCTGCATCCATACCCGAAACGAATGCGCCAATAATAATTTGTAAGAAAATTAATAGTAAAAAAAATTCAGGTAAATAACTATTAATTTTTTTATGCTTTTTATTAAATTTTACTAAACATAAATAACTCCAAAAAATTAATGATAAAATAATAAATGCAAATAAAAGGTGAATTGATAACCTAAAGTGACTAACATCTATATTATTCACAAGACCACTCTGTACCATGAACCAACCTAAAAAACCTTGGAAACAGATCAAAAAAAATATCAAGTAAAAATTATAAAGTTTTGTCAAACCTAATTTGATAGTAAAAAAAATTAAAGGTATCAGAAAAGTCAAACCAATAATGCGTCCTAAAAATCTGTGTGCCCATTCCCACCAAAATATTATTTTAAATTCACTTAAATTCATTGAATAATTTTGAAGTTCAAATTCAGGTATTTGTTTATACGCTTCGAAATATGCTATCCAAGAGTCATTGTTAATTGGTGGGAAAAAACCTTTAAAAAATTCCCATTCAGTTATTGATAACCCAGAATCTGTAAGTCTTGTTAATCCCCCAACAACAATCATTATAGCAACCAAGAAAAACATAAATAATAACCAATTAGATATGTATATTCTGTATTTTGTATTTATTTCGGTATACATAATTGTTTTAATATAATATTTATTTATAAATCCAATTGATCAAATGTCGCCTGATAAAAGAAAAAAATTAAATATTTTAAGAAAAAAATTAGATCTACTTGATAATAAACTTATTAAATTGATAAAAATTAGAACCAATATAGTTAAAGATGTTCTGAAACTAAAAACTCACAAACATGAAATCGTTGACAAAAAAAGAATTTCACTAATTCTTAAAAATATAAAAAAAAAATCAATCAAAAATAAAATTGATCCAAAGATAACTAATCGTATTTGGAAAAATATGATTATGTCCTATATTGACTTTGAAAGAAGAAATTTTAAGAAAAAATAATTTATTTACTATGTGGTGGTAATTTTTTTTCAACAAAAAGTTCGTGTTTTCTTGTTGCAGGATTATATTTCTTAGCCTTTAATTTAATTTTAGCCTTTTCCCCGCCAGCAGGCTTTTTGACGTAATAAAAAAAAGGGCTATCTGGTTTGTTCTCTGGTACCAGTCGTACTTTTACATGAGTTTTTTTAGCCATTGTTTTTAATACTTTTAATTAAATTCGATATTTTGTTAAGTTTAGTTCTAATAATTTTTTTGTTTATAGATTTATTATTAATTTCGTCAAGTTTAGAATTGGGGTAATTTAATTGTTTTTTAACACCCTTTATCGTCATTCCTTCATTTTTTAACAAATGTTTAATTTTTTTTAAAACTTCAATTGTTTTATCATCATAATATCTTCTTTTACCTGAAAAAATATAGGGACGTATTTGTTTGAATTCTTTTTCCCAAAATCTAATTGTATATGTTGCTAGCTTTCCAGTTTTTTGATCAAACAGATCCAAAATCTTAGCAACCTCACCAATTGTTTTATATGTTTTTTTATTTTCACTCATGACTATTTATAAATTTTTTTAGATCTTTTGAGGGTTTAAATAATATAACGTTTCGTTCAGAAATAACTTTTTTTTCTAGAGTTTTTGGATTTCTTCCAATTCTACTTTTTTTATGCCTTAATTCGAATGATCCAAACTTTGGTATTTTTACTTTCTGGTTTTTTATAAGTTCGTCTAAAATTATAGAAAAAAAATCATCGAATATATTTTCACATATTTTTTTGGAAAAACCTAGTTGCATGTAAATAGAATTAATTATCTCTTTTTTGGTTAAATTAATTCTCATTTAAATTATATTTTTTTTTATTTTATCTATTAGTTTACCATTTATAATTTTTTCACATACTTTCAAAGAATTTGCAAAACCAATATCATCTGTAGAACCATGGCTTTTAATTACTGGTTTATCTAAACCTAATAAAATTGCTCCATTATATAATCTCGGGTCCAATTTATTTTTAAATTTTTTTAAATTTTTTATATTTAAAAGTGCCGATATTTTGCCTATTAGAGACGAGTTTAATGCATTTTTTAACTCATCAGTGATAAAGTTTGCTGTACCTTCGGCTGTTTTTAAAGCTATATTTCCTGTAAAACCGTCTGTTACTATCACATTAACATCTCCATCCATTATATGATTTCCTTCAATATATCCCTTAAATTCGAATAACGAATTTTTATTTTCATTTAAAATTTGATACGTATTTTTAATTATATTATTACCTTTAAGTTCTTCTGATCCAATATTTAGAAGAGCTACTTTTGCTTCTTCACCTTCAAATAAAGATTTGTGCAGTGCTGAGCCCATTAGACTAAAATCAACTAAATTTTTTTCACTACATTCAATATTTGCTCCCAAATCTAAAACTATATTCATTCCATTCTTGTTTGGCCATAGGGCGGATAAAGCTGGTTTATCAATATTTTCAATCATATTTAAATTAAGTTTAGCAATTACAAATAATGCTCCTGTATTTCCGGCCGAAACAATAGCATCCGAATTTTCTTTCTTTAAACTCTCAATGGCTAACCACATACTTGTATCTTTCCCCTTTTTTGCAGCTGATAATGGACTGTCTGTGTCTTTAATTGATTTCTCTGTATGTATTATTTTGAAATTATTTTTTGATATTTTTGTTTTTTTTATTAGCGGCTCTATTAAATTTTGATCGCCAAAAATATTGTAGAATATGTGTTTTGAATTTAAATAATGTACTTCGATGCCTTTTATTACTTTAAGAGGAGATTTTTCACCACCCATTGCATCAACTGCAATCTTTATTGGGTTGTTCATATTTTATTCTTTACTCTTTAGGGTCTAATACTTGCCTACCCTTATAATAACCAGTTTTAAGATCTATGTGATGTGAAAGTCTATACTCACCGGATTTTTTATCCTCAATTATGTTTTTTGAGTTTATAGCCATATGAGATCTTCTCTTACCAGCTCTTGATTTCGTTGTTTTTCGTTTAGGTACAGCCATAATATAATTTAAAGGGTTATTATATCTTTTGAGAGATTATTGAAAGAGTTTTTTGTTAAAAAAATCCTGTATTTTTCGAAATAATCAACGTAATTATCAAAATTATGGCCATCATCTAAATAATTAATGAATATATCCATTTTTTTTTGATTATCTTTAAGTTCCCAATCATTAATTTTATCAATTATTGAAAAAAGTAAATTAACATATTCTTTCATTTTTTTATTTATAGTAGCATCACCATAACCTGTTTCCCTTATGGATAGTTCAATTTGCCTAATACAATAATCAAAAAAATTTTGAAGGTTTTCTTTTGTTTCATCATTTTTATATATTTTAAATAAAAATCCCAAATGAAAGAAAAAAATAATTATTCTATCATAAAAGGTATCCTGTTTATTTAGATTGTATAAAATTTTATTTCTGGTTAGTTTTATTAAATTGTTGTAAATATTTAAATAAATGTTTTTCATAAAAATTTTATACTTTTTAATCTTTATTATTACAGTTAACTGTTCTGGAAATAAAGTATCAAATTATCACGGAGTTAAATCGCTAGAAAGTAAATTTGAAGAATTAAAATTAAATTCAACAAATAAAAATGATTTGATTAAAATTATTGGACCACCTTCTATAAAAAGTGATTTTAATAAAAATAAATGGTTTTACATTGAAAGATTGAAATCTAACCAATCAGTCTTTAAATTTGGTAAACAAAGAATTGAAAAAAATAATGTTATTATTGTAGAATTAAATGATGTGGGTTTGTTAATTGATAAAAAAATATTAAATCTCAAAGATATGAATGATATGAAATATCTTAAAAATGAAACAAGTAAAGAATTTCAAAACAAAAATGTGTTGTACGATGTATTTAGCTCTCTTAGAGAAAAAATAAATGCACCAATAAGGAACAAAAAATAATCCCTATCCTGCAATTACAGCTAGTAATAAAAGTGCAACAATATTTGTAATCTTAATCATTGGATTTACCGCTGGACCAGCTGTATCTTTATAAGGATCGCCAACTGTATCACCTGTTACTGCAGCCTTATGAGCTTCAGAACCTTTTCCGCCAAATTTTCCATCTTCAATATATTTTTTTGCATTATCCCAAGCTCCACCACCTGCTGTCATAGAAACGGCTACAAATAAACCTGTTATAATAACTCCTAGCAACATTGCACCTACAGATGATAAGGCAGCGACTTGACCACCAATTGGTAAAATAATTAGATATAAAACTATAGGTGATAAGACTGGTAACAATGAAGGTATTACCATTTCTTTTATTGCTGCTTTTGTTAATAAATCTACTAATTTTCCATAATCAGGTTTAGCTTTACGTTTCATAATTCCTGGAATTTTTTTAAATTGTCTTCTAACCTCGATTACAACTGCTCCTCCTGCTCTACCTACGGCTTGCATTCCCATTGATCCAAATAAATATGGCAACATTCCACCAATCAGTAGGCCAACTACAACAAATGGGTTTGATAAATCAAAAGTAACTACAATACCTTCAAGTTTAGAGCCTGCTTCTTTAGAAAAATGTTTTATGTCTTCTGTGTATGCTGCAAACAATACTAATGCTCCTAATCCAGCAGAACCAATTGCATAACCTTTTGTGACAGCTTTTGTTGTATTCCCTACCGCGTCCAGTGCATCAGTTGTTTTTCTAACATTTTTTGGTAAGTTTGACATTTCTGCAATACCACCAGCATTATCTGTAACAGGACCATAAGCATCTAAAGCTACTACCATACCAGCTAGAGCAAGCATAGTTGTAACAGCAATTGCTATACCGAATAATCCTGCTATTGAATTAGTCAATAATATACCTGCAACAATTATAATTGCTGGGATTGCAGTAGCTTCCATCGATATTGCTAAACCTTGAATTACATTTGTTCCATGTCCTGTAGTAGATGATTCTGCTACACTTTTAACTGGTCTATAATCTGTACCAGTGTAATATTCTGTTATCCATATTAATAATCCAGTAATTATTAGACCTATAACTCCACAATAATATAAACTCATTCCATCAAAGGAAACTCCATTTACAGAATAGTTGGTGTCTAATCCAATAACATAATCTGTAATTGGATATAAAATAACTAAAGATAAAATAGCTGTGGCAACAAAACCTTTATATAGTGCATTCATTATATTTTTAGAGTTTCCAAGCTTTACAAAAAAAGTACCAACTATTGATGTTAAGATACACGCTGCTCCAATACTCAAAGGGTAAACCATCATATTTAAATCTGATACAAAGAATATTGACGAAAGAACCATCGTTGCAACAATTGTTACAGCATATGTTTCAAATAAATCTGCGGCCATACCCGCACAATCCCCTACGTTATCTCCAACATTATCTGCTATAACAGCTGGATTTCGAGGATCATCTTCGGGAATACCTGCTTCAACTTTTCCAACTAAATCAGCGCCAACATCAGCACCTTTTGTAAAAATTCCACCACCTAATCTTGCAAAAATAGATATTAACGATGCACCAAAACCTAAAGCCACTAAAGCATTTACAATTTCTCTTTCATCTACACCTGCTGATAGTAATATATAATAATAGACTGCAATAGCTAACAGTGCCAAACCAGCCACCAGCATTCCTGTTATTGCTCCAGATTTAAACGCTATTGAAAGACCTTGAGATAAACCTTTTCTTGAAGCTTCTGCTGTACGGACATTTGCTTGAACAGATACTAACATTCCAACGTATCCAGCTATACCAGATAATGCTGCGCCAATTAAATATCCAATTCCTACTAATAATGAGAATGCAAAACTAATAATAACTAAAACTACAACACCAACAATTGCGATAGTTTTGTATTGTCTGTTTAAATAAGCT
>CACBQD010000001.1 GCA_902541285.1 uncultured Pelagibacteraceae bacterium | reverse complement strand
ATTTTTTACTTTATGACTTTAAATGAAAAAAATCAAAATGACATATTTGATAATGATTTAATAAACGAGCTAGGTATTGAATATGAATTTAGCAATGAGCCAATAAATAGATTTAAAAATAATGCTTCTAATGAGGAAAAATCTGAAGAATTAGCAAAACTTAGAGTTGAAATAGAAAAGATTGAAGATTGTGAACTAAAAAATAGTGCAAAAAATCTTGTTTTCAGTGATGGAAATTCATCTTCAAAAATAATGATTGTAGGTGAAGGACCTGGACAAAAAGAAGATGAATTAGGAAAACCTTTTGTTGGTGATGCAGGAATGCTTTTAAATAAAATGTTGAAAGCTATTAATTTAGATAGAAGTAACGTTTATATTACTAATGTTGTTAATTATAGACCTCCAAATAACCGAAAGCCTGAAATATCAGAAATAAATAGATACTCTGAATATTTAAGAAAACATATTTCGATTATAAATCCAGAAATACTTATTTTAATGGGAAGCACAGCAATGGAAGCGCTCTTCGGGAATAAAATTAAAATCTCTAAAGAAAGAGGGAAATGGAAGGAAGTAATAATTAATAATAAAACATATTTAACAATGATAACTTTTCACCCAGCATATCTACTAAGACAAGCAGAGCAAAAAAAATATTCTTGGGCCGATCTTAAAGAAATTAGAAAAAAAATAGATGAAACTGGTTTAGGGATTTAAATTTTTAATAATATTTTATATGAGAGAAATTATTGCTGGGGTTGATGAAGTTGGAAGAGGAAGCCTTGTAGGACCAGTTTATGCAGCTGCTGTTATATTAAATAAAGAAATTAATAGAAAAATTCTTAAAGATTCAAAAAAACTTAATAAAATTCAGAGGGAAACTTTAGCTAAATATATAAAAAAAAATTCAGTTTGGGCGTTAGGATCTGCATCAATAAAGGAAATTGAAAAAATTAATATTTTAAATGCTAGCCTACTTTCAATGAAAAGAGCAATTAAGAAACTCAAATTGAAACCTAAAAAAGTTTTAATAGATGGTAATAAACCACCAGACTTAAAAAAATATGTAATTAAAACTATTGTAAAAGGTGATGAAAAAATTCCTGAAATTTCAGCCGCATCGATTATTGCTAAAGTTGAAAGAGATAAGCTAATGAAAAAGATGTCTTTTTCTTTTAAAAAATACGGCTGGGATAATAATGCAGGTTATGGAACTAAAGATCATATTAAAGCTATTAAAAAATTTGGAGTGACTAGATTTCATAGAAAAACCTTCCAACCAATACACAAGATATTGAGTCTTAAATAATAATCATAACAATTATCAATCAATAAATTCAATCACAGGTTGACGTAGACTCCTGACTGGAGTCTAATTCAAAAATATAAAATGATCATTTCAGACATAAAAAATAAAATTATTAATGGAGATAGTATTAAGGAATTAAAAAAAATTCCGGCTGAAAGTTTTGATCTGATATTTGCAGATCCACCTTACAACCTTCAACTGAAAAAAGAATTAAGTCGACCTGATAGATCTAAAGTCGATGCTGTAGACGATGCGTGGGATAAATTTGATAGTTTTAAAAGTTATGATGAGTTTTCAGTTCAATGGCTTAAAGAATGTAAAAGAATTTTAAAAAAAAATGGATCTATATGGGTTATAGGAAGTTATCATAATATTTTTAGAGTTGGTTCAAAAATGCAAGATTTAGGTTTTTGGATACTAAATGATGTGATTTGGAACAAAAATAACCCTATGCCAAATTTTAGAGGAACACGTTTTACGAATGCGCACGAAACACTTATATGGGCATCAAAAAGTGAAGGATCAAAATATACTTTTAATTATCAATCACTTAAATGTTTAAACGATGATCTACAGATGAGATCTACATGGAATTTACCTATATGTAATGGAAAAGAAAGACTTAAAAATAATGGTAATAAAGTTCACTCAACGCAAAAGCCAGAATCTTTATTGCACAGAATTATATTAGCATCGTCTAATAAAGGCGATTTAATATTGGACCCGTTTCTCGGTACGGGAACAACTGCTGTAGTTTCAAAAAAGTTAGGTAGAAATTATTTTGGTATAGAAAAAGAAAAAAACTATTTTGAAGCTGCAAGTAAAAGAATTAAAAATACAAAAATTATAGAAGATGAATATTTAGATACTATAAAAAATAATAGATCCAAACCAAGAGTGCCATTTGGATCTTTGGTTGAATTAGGAATTATTAAACCTGGTACTGAAATTTTTGATCAAAAAAAACAAATCAATGCGAAAATTATGATTGATGGTAGTATAAAATATCGGAAATCAGAAGGATCAATTCATAAAGTTGCTGCACAAATATTAGGTGCTGAGAGCTGTAACGGTTGGACTTTCTGGTATTATAAATCAGGTAATTCACTCAAACCAATTGATGATTTGAGGCAAAGACTAAGGCCAACTACTTAATTTCTATATATTTTTCCAAGATAACTCTCTAGAAATTTTTTATTTTTTGATAAAAATTTCAAAACAATATTTCTAATTAATATTATTATTGGATTAGTTAAATGGAAGGCAAAATGGTTTAATTTTGATCTTTTATTTACTAGTAATATTTTACTTATCTTATCTTTATAAATACTATTTGAATTTGTAATATTTTCTAAAATACCATTTGCTGTTTCAATACTTTGAGAAGCACCTTGTGCAAAAGAAGGTGGAAAAGCAAATAAAGCATCACCACTCAAATAAGTATTTTGATATTTTAGTGTGGGTAATTCAGTGCTTACAAATACAGGAAAACACTTTATATTTGCTAAACTTTCCAAATTTATAGTAGAATTTTGTGAAATAAAGTCTTTTAAAGATTTTATAAATGTTTCTGAATTAAGAATATTTTTATTTTCAATTTCTTTAGTTGTTAGTTTCTTTTTGATTATAGCAACGAAATTATATTCGAGTTTTTGATTTACAGGATAAGTTACATAGTGAAAATTTGACCCCATATAAATAGAAATATTATCTTTTTCATGTTGTTTTAAATTCGCCCTTAAAGCAATGTTCCCATTAAAAATTGGGTTTAAATGATTATTTGATATTTGAGATTTTAATTTTGAAAAAACACCGTCTGCAATTACTATATAATCGAAACTTTCATTGTTATTATTCCAAGAAATCTTTATTTTTTCATTATATTCGATATTTTGAATATTGGCTTTAAATTGAATTTTTTCCTCAGGTATATTGCCAATTAAAAACTTTGTTAATGTTGATCTTTTAAGTGTTGTGTAACGGTCGTTTACATTATTGAATTGCTTTAAATCAATTTCACAAATCTTTTTAATATTTTTAGCCTGGAAAAAATTAACTTTTGTTGGATAATAAACATCTGATGCTGAAATATTTTTAAATCCTACTTTATTTAACAAATTAATACTATTAACTGAAAGTTGAATGCCATAACCTTCATTTAAATTAAGATAATCTTTTTTTTCAAAGATTTTATAGTCTATTTCAGTATTTTTGTTTAATTCATTTGCAAGATACAAACCAGATATACCAGCTCCTACAATTGCAACTTTTTTCATTCAGATTTTGAGATGGTATAAAATATTTTTTTAGTAAATGATGGAATTATTTCTGAGCTTAATTTATCTTTTTTAATTAATATTTTATTTTTAATCTTTGGAGGTCTTTTCGAGTTATTTAACAAAATTTTCATTTCCATATTAGATAATTTTATATTAATTTTTTTATTATTTGAATAATTATACTTACTTTCTCGAACTTCAGTCATTGGAAAAATTGGCATATTTTTTAAAAATTTAAATTTATCATTTTTGACTAATAAGTAGTTATTATGTTTTTTATAAATAGTCGCTTCGAAGTATTTAGTTTTTGTTTCTTTATTAAATTTGGTCAATTCAAAGTCATTTTTTTTTAGAGATATACAATTTTTATTTAAAGGACATTCCTTACAACTTGGATTTTTTGGTTTGCATATTAAAGCACCTATCTCCATGATTGCTTGGGAGTAATCACTAGCACGATTGGACAGTCCAAAAAAATTAATTTTTGTTTTTAAAAAATCTTTAGATATTTCATTCTGCTTTTTTAAATATAGAGTTCTTTTAAGTATTCTCTCTACATTTCCATCTAAAGGAATAGTTTTAAGGTTAAATGCTATAGACATTATTGCTTTGGATGTATATTCGCCTACTCCTGGCAATTGTATTAATTTTTCATAAGATTTTGGCAACTTACCATGGAAATCTCTAACAATTATAATTGCACTTTTTTTTAGATTTCTTGCTCTTGAATAATAACCAAGACCTTCCCAATGTTTCATTAAGATCTTTTCGTCGACATTTGCCAATGATTGAAAGGTTGGAATTTGTTTTACAAATTTTTTAAAATAAGGAATAACAGTTTTTACTTGAGTTTGCTGTAACATAAATTCACTAACAAATGTAAAATATTCTTTTTGCCTCTGGGAAACTTTTTTTCTCCAAGGTAAAATTCTTTTATTATTATCGTACCAAAGTAGAATTTTATTTGGTATGTTTTTATTATTCATATGAGTCAAAAATATAATACTAAGCAGAGATATAACTCCATTCAAGGTTTAAGATCTTTTAAAGATACTTTACCCACAGAAGCAAAAAGAATAATTAGTAAAAAAGGTAAAATTTATAATGAAACTTTAGATAATTGGAAATATTTAGTAGGTAAAGATTTATTTAAAGTAAGTTTTCCTAAGTCATATAAAAGTTCAAACAAGTTATCGGGCAGTCGTTTAAATATTTTAGTAAAGAGGGGAAATGAAATTGACGTTGAGTATTCTAAAAAAGAAATAATAAAAAAAATTAATGTTTTTTTTGGCTATCATGTTTTAGATGACATTAAATTGAATACATTTGATGGAAAAATTGAAGAAAGCCATAAAAATACCGCTATTAATGCGACAAAAAATAAACATATAAAGAGCATAAATAATATTAAAAATGACAAAATAAAAAACTCACTGTTAGAGTTAAGTAAACATTTTAAAATAAAATGAAAAAGATAATTTTTATCTCAATTTTAATTTTTTTTAATTTCATCAATGCTAATTCTGAAGTTAAACCAATTTTAGTTGGAAGTGCAGACTCTAAAGTTAAGTTAATGGTTTTTGAATCTTTAACTTGTAGTCATTGTGCAAATTTTCATAAAAATATATATCCTAAATTAAAAGAAGATTTTATTGATAAAGGATTGATTTCAATAGAATTTAAAAGCTTTCCATTAGATATCATTGCATTTAATGCAACTAAATTAGCGCATTGTAGAAATGATGGTGAGCATGAAATTTTGCATCATTTATATTTAAATCAAGATAAGTGGATAAAAGGAAAAAATGAATTAGAGGCAAATCAAGCAATGAAAAAATTTATTGATAATACTGAATATAATCTTGATTTTGATAAGTGCTTGGCAGATAAAAAAATAGAGGATCATATTTTAGAAGACCGAATCGAAGGTGTTAAAAAGTATAAAGTGAATGCTACTCCTACAGTCATAATTAACGGAAAAAAGTTTGAAAATCACTCAAACTACAAAAAATTAAAAAAATACATTGAAAAACTGATATAAGTCAGTGGATGGAATTTAAAAAAATCCAACTAAATGGATTTAAGTCTTTTGCTGAAAAAACTAATTTCCTGATTGAACAAGGTTTAACTGGGATAGTTGGTCCAAACGGTTGTGGCAAATCAAATATAGTGGAATCGTTGCGATGGTGTATGGGTGAGACATCAGCAAAAAGTATGAGAGGTTCAGGAATGGAAGACGTTATATTTTCTGGAACTTCAAACAAACCATCAAAAAATATTGCAGAAGTTTTAGTCAGCTTATCAAATGACAGTAAAGATGGTCCTCTACAATATAATGAGCTCGATGAAATTGAAATAAGAAGAAAAATAGAAAAAGATAAAGGCTCAAAATTTTATATAAATGGCAAAGAAGTTAGAGCTAAAGATGCTCAGATGTTTTTTGCAGATTTATCAACAGGTGCTCATTCACCTTCAATTATTAGTCAAGGTAGAATTGGAGCATTGGTCACAGCAAAACCTTCAGATCGAAGAGCTATCTTAGAAGAAGCAGCTGGTATAGCAGGTTTACATGTTAGAAGACACGAAGCAGAATTACGATTAGGCGCGGCAGAAAATAATTTAAAAAGGGCAGATGAATTAAGAAGACAACAGGAAAGACAATTAGCAAATTTGCAAAAGCAAGCTGAAGAGGCTGCAAAATACAAATCTATTTCAGAAGAAATAAAAAAAGTTGAGGCAGGTTTATATTATTTACGTCTTTTAGAAATTGATAATGAAATTAAAGTAGAGAATGAGATCAATAATGAGGCTGATGATCAAGTTAAGTCCTTCAATGATAAATTAGAGGATTTAAGCATGAAAATTATTGAAAAGAATAAAAATGTAAATCCTATAAGAGAAAAAAATCAAGAAAACTTGTCAAAAATTCAAAGATTAAATCTAGAGTTAAAAAGTTTAGATGAGGAAAAAGACAGGGTTAATGATGAAATACAATCAATTAGAAAGGCTTTAGGTGTAATAGATGAGGATATTGTAAGAGAAAAAAGCATAATCATTGATGCAAACTCTAATGAAAAAAGACTTAGAGAAGAAAAAGAAAATTTAATTACAGTCGACTCCAAATACTATGAAACTGAAAAATTGTCAGGTTTAGATCTTGTAAATGCAAAAGGAAAATTAAAAGATGAGCAAGATAAATTAGAGAGAATACTAGAAAATCTAAACCTTGATACTCTAAAAAAGAACTCAGAAACTATTGATTTAGCAAGTGAGCAGTTAGATAAAGCAAAAGAAATGCTCTCAGAGAATAATATCAATGGTGCAACTAATTTAATAGATGAATGCAAAATAAATCTTTCATTTTTAAAAATGAAAATTAATGAAATGCATGACAACGATTTAGCGATAACAGTAACTAAGAAAAACGAAGAAATCAAAAGTCTACAAGAAGAATACGCTGAAGCATTTAGTACAAATCAAAATATTAAAAAAGAGTCAATAAAAAGAAGTGAAAGAATTAAAATAATTGACCAAGAAATAGAAAGTTGGAAAAACTTATTGGTAAATTCTGAAAAAATGATTAATGAATTAAATAGTAGAAAAGATACTCAACAAAAAAAATTAGATAGCCTTGAAAAACAACCTCAAACACAAGCTGAAAGAAAAGGACAAATATCAGAAAGTTTAAGAATTTCTGAAAAAGAAAAAAGTGATAATGAAATATTAATAGATGAGCTAGATAAAGAGATTAACGAATTAAGAAGTAATCTAAATACAACAAAAGAGGAGTCTATTGAAATAAGAGAACGAAAGGCAAGCTCTGGAGCAACAATCGATGGTTTGAATAAAAGAAGAAATGATTTGCTAGAAAGAGTATCAACAGAACTTAATTTAAAAGAAGAAGAGATACTGAATTTTTCAAACTTAAAAGATGTATCTGAATATCCAGATACAGTAACACAAGAGGAATTGCTTGATGAAAGAAAAAGGGAAAGAGAAAAATTAGGCTCGGTTAACTTAAGAGCAGACGAAGAGACCTCAAAATATGAAGATGAAATTAAGAAAATGGAAAAAGATAGACAAGATTTAGTAACTGCAATTATAAAGTTAAAAGAAAGTATTACTGAACTCAATCAGAAAGGTAGGGAAAGACTTCTAGATGCTTTTGAAAAAGTGAATAGAAAGTTCAATGAAGTTTATACCAAACTATTTAATGGAGGTAGTGCAAAACTAGAGCTAGTAGACTCTGATGATCCTTTAGATGCAGGATTAGAAATGTTGGTAAGTCCACCAGGAAAAAGATTACAATCAATAACTTTATTATCTGGAGGTGAACAAGCCCTGACTGCTTTATCTTTAATCTTTGCAGTGTTTCTTACTAATCCATCTCCAATATGTGTTCTCGATGAAGTAGACGCACCTCTAGATGATGCGAATGTAACAAGATTTTGCAATCTTTTGATGGAACTAACTAAAATTACATCTACAAGATTTATTATTGTAACTCACCACGCTCTAACCATGTCTAAAATGGACAGACTATACGGCGTAACAATGCCAGAAAAAGGAATTAGCCAACTAGTTGCTGTAGATCTTCAAAAAGCAGAGAGTATGGTTGCTTAATAATGGATGAAGACCAGTTTAAAACTCGCCTAAAAATTGCAAAAAATAAAACTGACAAAGACAAAAAATCTGAAGAGGGAAATAAAGGCTCAAGTATGGGGTCAGCCTTCAAAATGAGCACGGAATTGGTATCTGCAGTAGCTGTTGGGACAATTATTGGGTTTATTTTAGACAATTGGTTTGGTACTAAACCCTGGTTAATTTTAATATTTTTTTTTATTGGTGTAATAGCTGGAATTATGAACGTTATTAGATCAGCAAAAAAAATGCAAAAATAGTAGGCAAATGGCAGCAAATCCAATGTACCAATTCAACGTGTACCGAATTGGTCCAGAAATTAAAATAAATAACATAGATATTTCATTCACAAACGCGAGTTTGTTTATGGTCATAAGTTCACTAGCAATATTAATTATTTTTAATTTAGGCACGAAGAGATCTATAATACCAAATAAAATTCAATTACTTGCGGAACTCAGTTACTCTTTTATTTCAAAAATGATAAGTGATACAGCTGGATCGAAAGCTAAGCCTTACTTTTCTTTCATATTTTCTTTATTCATGTTTGTTTTATTTTGTAACATGTTTGGGATGATACCATACTCTTTTACTGTCACTAGCCACATCATTGTAACTTTTGTATTAGCAGCATTTATATTTATAGGAGTAACAATAATTGGATTTATTAAACATGGACTTGGATACTTAAAACTTTTTGTGCCAAGTGGTGTTCCAATGGTTTTATTGCCATTAATAGTTGTTATAGAAATAATTTCATACTTAAGTAGACCAATTAGTTTATCAGTTAGATTGTTTGCAAATATGATGGCAGGCCATACGATGATGAAAGTTTTTGGAGGTTTCGTAGTTAGCTTAGGAATTGTTGGGGGCTGGCTACCACTAGGTTTTTCAGTTGCATTAACAGGTTTGGAGATATTAGTTGCTTTTCTTCAAGCATATGTATTTGCAATTTTAACATGTATCTATTTGAATGATGCATTAAATTTACACCATTAATTAACATAAGGAGGATATAATGGAATTAGAAGCAGCAAAAATGATAGGAGCAGGACTAGCAGCAATTGCACTTGCAGGTGCAGGAGTTGGAATTGGGATAATTTTTGGAAATTATCTTTCAGGTGCAATGAGAAATCCATCTGCAGCTCAAAAGCAGTTTCCAAACTTGCTATTAGGCTTTGCATTAGCGGAAGCGACTGGTTTATTTGGATTAGTTGTTGCATTAATTATTCTTTTCGCGTTTTAATTAATGTTGAAAAAGATAATTTTTCAATTTCTAGCTTTAAGTCTTATCTTTACTTATAGCGCTCAAAGCGCTGAGAGTGGAGGTATGCCCCAGCTTAATCCAGAGTTTTGGATATCTCAAATATTTTGGTTAGTACTTACCTTTGGATTATTGTTTATAATTTTATCTAAGTTCATACTACCAAAGATTAGTAACAATCTTGAAACCAGAAAATCACAAATCTTAGAGAATATCGAAACTGCAGACAAGCAACGGGAAGAAACTGAAAAAAAAGTTAAAGAATTTGATAAAATTATCAATGATACAAAAGTCGAAGCAAAAAACTTTTTTAATAGTGAAAGACAAAAAGTTTTGGACGATATAAACAATAAAAGATTATCTTTAGAAAAGGATATCGAAAAAGAAATAATAAAAGCTGAAGAGGAAATAGACCAATTAAAAAAAACTTCTCAAGAGAAAGTTACTAAAATTGCAATTGAGACATCCTCCGATCTAGTTAAACAATTAATTGGTGAAGATATAAATAAAAGTAGTCTTTCAGCCATAGTTGAAGATCTTTCTAAAAAAGAAATGGAAAAACATAATGGCATTTGATGCAACATTTTGGGTAGCAGTATCTTTTGTAATATTTTTTGGGGCGCTAATTTATTTAAAAGTTCCACAGAATGTTAATAATTTATTGAGCAAGATGATTACTGATATCAAAAATGAAATTGACGAAAGTGAAAAACTACGAGCTGAATCTAAAAGACTATTGGATGAGGCGCAAAAGAAGCTAGATACTGCAAAAATTGAGAGTGAAAAGATAATGCAGCAGTCAAAAGATGAAACTGAAAGATTTGTAATTGAAATGAATGACAAATTTCATAAATCAGCTGAACTCAAGAAAAGTCTAGCAGAAACTAAAATCTCTCAAATGAAGGATAATGCCATTAAAGAAATTAAAGATACATCAATTAACATTGCTGTAGAATCTGTAAAAAAAATTATTACAACATCTGTTGATAAGTCTAAACTTGACAATTTGTTTAATAAAAATCTTGAAGAAACAAAGACAGAATTAAAGAAAATAAGTTCTTAAACTAAGATAGTTTATCAAATTTTATAAAAATAATGTAAATTAAGGAATATGAATTCAATTGTAATTGGATCGGGTTTTGGTGGCATAGCAGCAGCTCTTAGACTTCGGGCAAAAGGTCATAAAGTCACTTTAATTGAAAAACAAAAAGATTTAGGTGGAAGAGCGAGAGTATTTAAAAGTAATGGGTTTACTTATGATGGTGGACCAACTGTAATAACCGCTCCTTATTTAATTTATGAAATTTTTAAACTTTTTAATAAAAATCCAGATGATTACATAAAAATAAAAGATTTAGATACTTGGTACAGATTTGTTTTCGAAGATGGAAGCCATTTTGATTACTCAGCCGATGAAAAGAAAATGGAAGAACAGATTGCAATAATTAATCATAAAGATGTAGTGGGTTACAGAAATTTACTTAAATTTACAAAAAAAATATTTGATAAGGGTTATTCAGAATTATCAGATGTGCCATTTAATAAACCTTCATTTATGTTTAAGCAAATTCCTGCATTGCTAAGTTTAAAAAGTTATAAGTCTGTTTATTCTTTGGTTAGTGGTTTTATTGAAAACGAAAAACTAAGAAGGCTATTTAGTATGCACCCATTATTGGTAGGTGGGAACCCTTTTACAACAACTTCTATATATGGATTAATTTTATATTTAGAAAAGAAATGGGGAATTCATTATTCTATGGGTGGAACAGGACAAATCATAAAAGGATTTGAGAAATTGATGTTAGAAGAAGATGTTACAATTATTAAAGGTAAAGAAGTAAAAAACTTGCTTACAGAAAATAAAAGAGTTGTCGGGGTTGTGACAAGTGAAGATGAGGAAATTAAAGCAGATAACGTAGTTTGTAATGCAGATCCTCCCGGTGTTTATTCAAAAATGCTAAATAATAAAAAATATAACACCTTATTTAATTGGAAGATAAATAGAATGGAATATTCAATGGGTTTGTTTGTTTATTATTTTGGAACAAAGAAAAAATACGAAAATGTTGAACATCATACTATAAAGTTTGGCGATAAGTACAAAGAACACTTGGATGATATATTTGTAAACAAAAAATTAAATAACG
This sequence comes from uncultured Pelagibacteraceae bacterium, assembly GCA_902541285.1. GTDB lineage: Bacteria > Pseudomonadota > Alphaproteobacteria > Pelagibacterales > Pelagibacteraceae > Pelagibacter. Next base: position 80,710 of record CACBQD010000001.1, on the reverse strand, counting down.
ATATAAGCTATTACCTACATAGACCCACCGCAACAGATTCAAGTATGGCTCCAAAAGACCACGATTGCTTTTATGTATTAGTGCCTGTACCTAATAATAAATCAGGAATAGACTGGTCAGTCGAAGGTGAGAATCTAAAAAAACTTGTAATAGATAAAATGGAAAAAAGTTTATTACCAAATTTAAGAGAAAATATTGTAGATGATTTTTATTTAACCCCTGATTATTTTGAAAATGAATTAAATACAAAATATGGCTCGGGTTTTTCAATTCAGCCCAAATTTTCTCAATCAGCATACTTTAGATTTCATAACAAATCTGAGGTTTATGACGGTTTATATTTTGTTGGAGCAGGCACTCATCCTGGAGCTGGTGTTCCAGGAGTCCTATCATCCGCAAAGGTCTTAGATAAAATTTTGTAATGAATGAACAAAATTATTTGTCGATATACGCTAAATCTTTTAATTGGGCAGGTTTCTTTTTACCAAAACAAGTCTACTCTGATTGCTCTAATTTGTACGATTTTTGTAGATACATAGACAATATAGCAGATGAAAAAGGTGATCTTAATACGAAATTAAAAAATTTCAATACTTTCAAAGAAGATTTCAAATTAAAAAATGAAAATAACCAAATAATTAAAAATATGTGGGCTTTAATAAACAAATTTGGAATATCACAAAAAATAATTGATGATTTATTCGATGGCGTAGAGGCTGATATAAAATCAAAAGTAGAAATTAACACTGACAAAGATCTATATGTTTATTCATATAGAGTGGCTGGAACAGTTGGATTAATGATGGCAAAAATTTTAAATGTCAAAGAAAGATCAGCACTTTTAGGAGCGATTGACTTAGGCATTGCAATGCAATTAACTAATATTTCAAGAGATGTTATTGAAGATGAAAGCAATAATAGGTTTTATATAAAAAGGAATTTTGATGAAATTAAAAGAATTCTAAAAATCGCTGACAAATTTTATAATAATTCTTTTATATCAATTAAAAAAATTCCATTCTTTTTAAGATTTTCGATTTTGGTTGCAAGACGAGTATATAGACAAATTGGAAATGAAATCTTAAAAAAAGGAAACTTAGAAAATTACAATAAATCAGGAAAAATTTATGTAAACAATTTAGGAAAAGTCTTACATACAGTGCTATCTATTGGTGATTTAATTAAATTATATTTTGTAAAAGAAGATAAAAAACTTACAATAAAAGAGCATGAGATAATAATGCAAGATATTGAGTATAATGAAAGATTTTGATTACATAATTATTGGGGGTGGCTGTGCAGGTTTAACATTGGCTTATGAGCTAGAGTATCACGATAAACTTAAAAATAAGACTTTAGCAATTATTGAAAAAAGAGATGAATATAGAAGAGATAAAACTTGGTCATATTGGAAAACTGTATCTCACAAGTTTGATGACTGTGTAAAAAAAAGATGGAAAGATTATACAATCAATTTTAAAGGAAATGTTGAATATAAAGATTGCAAAGAAACTCCTTACGAAAGTATTGATAGTGGACTATTCTACAAAAAAATTTTAAATAAAATCAATAAAAATCCTAATATTCAATTCTTTAAAGATATAAGTGAAGTAAATACAGAAAACGCAATTTTATTTAACAGTTTGCCAAATCTTGAGAATAAAGATTCTAATTTATGGCAACACTTTCAAGGTGTTGAGATTGAAACCGAAAAAGATTTTTTTGATGATCAAATAATGAATTTAATGGACTTTGATTGTGATCAAAAAAAAAGTGTTCATTTTTTCTATACACTACCCTATTCAAAAAAATCAGCTTTAATCGAAACTACGTGGCTTTCAAAAATGGAAGATGATAGTGAAAAAGATTATGATAAACAAATTACTGATTACATCGAAAACACTTTAAAATTAAAAAAATATAAAATTAATTATAAAGAAGTTGGGGCCATACCATTATTTTATCCAAAATTTAAAAACGACAAAAATACGATTAATATTGGAACTGCTGGAGGTATGACGCGTTTAAGTACTGGCTATACTTTCCTAAATATTCAAGAACAAGCAGAATATATTACACAAAACATTGATAAAATAACCCATACTAGAGCTTTCAATATAAAAAGTAAGTATAAGTTTTTAGATAATGTTTTTTTGAAAGTCCTAGCTGAAAAGCCAGAGATCATGCCAAATATTTTCTTCAAAATGTTTAAAAGCAAGTCAAAAACAGTAATAAATTTCCTTTCCAATAAAAGTAATATTTTCGAGGACTTATCCATTATATTAAAGATGCCAAAATGGATTTTTATTAAAGCTGTATTTAAATAATGATCAACAAAATAAATTTTTTTCATTCTATTATTTTTTTTAATATCTGTATTTTTTTTTCTGCCTTTGAAGTATTGAGAGAGAATTCGTTTATACTTTTTAGTTTTTTTTTAATTCTTACAATTGGTATTTCTCACGGTGCGCTGGATCACGAAAAGGGTAAAAAACTTTTAAAAATTTATAAAATTAAAAATACAGAAGTGTTCTATATAACTTATATAGGTATTGCTATTTTTGTTATTTTAATTTGGATTTTAAGTCCAATATTGTTGCTTTCACTTTTTTTAATAGTTGCAGCATATCATTTTGGTAAAGAGGATAGTGACTTTATCGAAACAAAAAATGCTAATTTTTTAGAAATTTTTTATTTCATTAAAGGATCATTAGTTATTTCAGCACCCTTACTGTTTCACAAAACTGAGACAATCGAAATTTTTAAAATGTTAAATTTTTCAATAGACGAAAATATTGTGGCTAATAATTTTTTAATTCCTTTAGTTATATTATCAGTGCTAAGTAATTTTCTTATATATAGAGGTAATAATAATGATTTAAGATCAATTCTTTTTTTAGATAGTTTTTCAATAATTATTTTAAACTATTTTTTTAACCCTATATTGGCTTTCACAATTTATTTCTGCTTTCTTCATTCTGTAAGACACTCACTAAGTTTAATTAGTGAAATAAATAAAAATTTGATGAAAGGATTTCCTATTTTTTTACGAAAAATTATTCCACTTACAGTAATTACAGCAATAATGTATTTAATAGTTTTTTATTTTATTTCAGAAAAATTTGGTATAGATGAAAGTATTATTAAAATAATATTTGTTGGATTAGCTTCATTGACCTTCCCTCATATTTTACTTGAATTCATGGTAGAAAAAAAATGAAAAATAAAACTATAAATCTAATTGGATGGATATTGTTCATTATATCTTCAATTGGTTTCATCATCTCAAGTATAGGAAGTTTTTGGGCCATGTTTGGAAGTCTATTTTTTTTTATTGCTTGTATTGTATTTTTAATTCCGTTTTTTAAAAAGGATGAAAATGAGTAACAAAAATTTAAAAATTTATTTAGCCGCGCCAAGAGGATTTTGTGCAGGAGTTGATAGAGCAATTGAAATTGTAAAAAAGAGTATAGATAAATTTGGTGCTCCAGTTTATGTAAGACACGAAATTGTACATAATAAACATGTTGTAGAAAGTTTAAAAAAGATTGGAGCAATATTTGTTGAAGAATTAGATGAGATTAAAGATAAATCGAGACCAGTTATATTCTCAGCACATGGGGTTCCAAAATCTGTTCCAGAGGAAGCGTCTAATTTAAATATGATGTTTGTAGATGCTACGTGTCCTCTAGTATCTAAAGTTCATAGAGAAGCAGAAAACTTAAACAAACAAGGTAATCATATATTATTAATAGGACACAAAAACCATCCAGAAGTCATAGGAACTATGGGTCAATTACCAAAAGGTTCAATAGATTTGATTGAAAGTATTGAGGACGCAAACAAGTATGAAAATATCTCAAAAAAACAGCTATCTTTCATAACTCAAACAACACTCTCTGTAGATGATACCAAAGATATAATTGCAGCTTTGAAATATAAATATCCAGATATTAAAGAGCCTAAAAAAGATGACATATGTTATGCAACAACAAATAGACAATCCGCAGTTAAAGAAATAGCAGATAAATGTGATATGTTTTTTGTAATTGGAAGTAGAAATTCATCTAACTCTGTAAGATTAGTTGAGGTTGCTAAAAATTCTGGATGCAATTCTGCTGAATTAATACACTCAGAAAGTCCAGTGCCAATAGATAAGATTAAAGAATGTAACACAATTGGAATTTCATCAGGTGCTTCAGCACCAGAAATACTTGTTGAAAAATTTATAGCAGAGTTAAAAGATCAATTTATAGTAAACATTGAAGAAGTTGAAATCGTAAAGGAAAACATTACTTTTAAAATCCCTGGAAAATTAAATTAATGGCTGTTTATACTAAAATTAATAATAGGCAGATAAAATTTATCGAGAAAAAATATAATATTGGAAAAATTATAAATTATTCAGGTATTAAAAAAGGTATTGAAAATACCAACTTCCTTTTGAAGACAAAGAAAAACAAATACATTTTAACTATTTATGAAAAAAGAGTTCAGAAAAAAGATCTCCCATTTTTTATAAATCTTATGTCTGGTCTATCTAGATTAAAAGTAAAATGTCCAATTCCTATAAAAGACAAAAAAGGCAAATATTTATTTAATTTAAAAAATAAAAAAGCTTGTATTGTTAGTTTCTTGGAAGGAAAAGATAAAGAACAACTAAATAATAAGGATTGTTTTATAGTTGGAAAAAATGCAGCACTACTTCATGAGGCTTCAAAAAAATTAAAATTATATAGAAAAAATTCTCTATCTATTAATTCATGGGGATTAATTCTGAATAAAATAGACAATAAAATTAATAAATTGTCAAAAAACCTAAAAGATTTAATGAAAGATGATTTGAAAGATATCAAAAAAAAATGGCCTAAAAAAATGCCAAATGGAATAATTCATAGCGATCTATTTATTGATAATATTTTTTTCAATAAAGGTAAATTTCATGGATTCATAGATTTTTATTTTTCAGCTAATGATTTTCTATCTTATGAATTAGCAACCTGCATTAACGCTTTATGTTTTAAAAAGAAAAACAGAAAATTTATTTTAGATAAAAATAGATCCTCAAATTTATTAAAAGGTTATCAATCGATTAGAAAATTAAGTGAGATAGAAAAAAGAAATTTAAATACATTATGTAGAGGATCAGCTTTAAGATATCTTTTAACTAGATCTTATGATTATTTAAATACTCCTAAACAAGCTATAATTAAAATTAAAGATCCAAGGGAGTATATAGATAAGTTAAACTTTCATAGAAATCTAAGTTCATTTAAGGATTATTCTTGATGATTAAAATCTACACAGATGGTTCATGCATTGGAAATCCAGGAAATGGTGGTTGGGCTGCAATTATTATTGAAAATGGAAAGAAAACTCAAATTAAAGGAAGCAAAAAAGAAACAACAAATAATCAAATGGAATTACTTGCTCCCATTAAAGCTTTAAAAAAAATTCCAAAAGGAAGCAAGGTTCAAATATTTACAGATTCTAAATATGTAAAATCTGGAATAACTGAATGGATACATAATTGGAAAAAAAATGGTTGGAAAACGGCTAACAAAAAAGAAGTTAAGAATAAAGAACTTTGGACTGAATTAGATAATCTATCAAATACTTTTGAAATTAAATGGAGCTGGGTAAAGGCACATTCAACAGATAAACTTAATAATGAAGTGGATTTATTGGCAAGGTCCTCTGCTACAATTTAGGTGCACCTGGGAACAGAACGCCCCACTTTTTAAATATTATCCAGTAATATCAATAATTTTTTATAGAAAACTCTCTACGAAGTTACTACGAAGGAAAATATATAATTTATTATTAGGTAATGTTAATTTTTAGATTTATTTTAACAAATTAATTTATAATGAATTATGAGTCTGAACTAACTGGTGGTAATCCAAATTCACTAGGTAATACAATAAAAGTTGCTGAACATGTTATTGTTAAAAAAAATAGGATTAATTCGTTAATTAAGTGTTATTCAAGCACAGACCAAATAGTAAGATTAAGAACATCAAATGCTTTTAAAAGAATATTTAGACAAAAACCAGAATGGTTTTTAGATTTTAAAAATATTTTCTTAAACAAAATTTCAAAAATAAAACAACCTTCCACACAATGGACCTGCGCTCAATTATTTTCAGAATTAGTTAATCAATTAGAAAATAAAGAACAAAAAAAAGCAAAAAAAATTGTATCTGATTATCTTAATAACTCCAGTGATTGGATTGTTTTATGTCAATCAATGAATGCTCTAATAACTTTCAATAAAATTGATAATAAAACAATAAAAGAAAATATAAAAATTATTAAAAAACTTTCAAAAGATAGGAGAAAGGCAGTTTCTAGACTAGCAAAAAAATTATTATCCTTAATTAAAGAATAAAAAACTACGAAGAACCCAAACAAGAAATCTGAAAAATAATGAAAACTTACTACGAAGTTTCTACGAAGAAGTTTCCAAAAATCCTTATTTTCTGTTAATAATGATTTAGTGGTCGTTCTACAGAACTGCCCTAATAATTATAATAAATCTATAACACCTTCTGCAGAAGATAAACCGCATTGCTTAGTCTCTTTCTCAACTTGAACATTAATCACTTTTAAGTTTTCAATAACCATTGCATAACGATTTGAACGAATACCCATTCCTTTAGAATTTCTATCTACTTCTGCACCAATTGCTTTTGTAAATAATAGATAAGGATCTGATAACATTGTAATTTTACCAGCTGCATTATTTACTTCTCCCCAAGCATTCATAACAAAAGGATCATTCACAGATAAACAAAATATATTATCTATTCCTTTGGCTTTTATTTTATCGGCATTAGCTACATATCCAGGAAGATGGAGTTTTGAACAAGTAGAAGTAAAAGCACCAGGTAATCCAAATAAAATAACTTTACCATTTCCTAATATATCTCTAATTTTGCTAGTTTGAGGTTCGCCATCTAATAGATGAAAAATTTCTATATCAGGAATTTGATCTTTTATTTTTAATTTCATATTGAATTAATTACATAATCTTTAACTTTATTTATATCATTTGATATAACTTCAAATTTTTCTTCTCTATCATAAACATATTTAAGACTATCTGGTAATTCTTCAGTTTTTGAGATTGCATCTTCGATTGCTTTTGGAAATTTACATGGGTGTGCTGTGGATAAAACAACACAATTTTGTTCTAGCCCAAGTTTTTTTGCAGCACCAATTCCAACTGCAGTATGTGGATCAACTACAACTTTATATTCTTTGTTTATATCTTTTATCATTTGAATAGTTTCGTTTTCATCTAACATTTCAGATGTAAAATTCTTTTTTATTTCATCTAAGTCACTATTATCAATTTGATAAGCATTATTTTTTATCTTACTCATCACATCTTTTGTAACTTCTGAATTACATTCTTTTACATCATATAAAAGTCTTTCAAAGTTACTTGCTATCTGAATATCCATGCTAGGAGTATTTGTTTCCTCAACTTTCTTTTGAGTATAATCTCCACCAGAAATTGCTCTATGAAGAATGTCATTTTTGTTTGTAGCTACAATAAGTTTATCAATTGGAAGATTGAGTTTCTTTGCTAAATAACCAGCATAAATATCTCCAAAATTTCCAGTCGGGACAGAAAAAGACAGAGGCTGTCCATTGCCTATTTTAAAATAAGCATAAAAATAATAAACAGCTTGAGCAACAATTCTTGCCCAATTAATTGAATTAACACCTGACATATTAATAGAGCTAGAGAATTTTTCATCATTAAACATTGCTTTAACTAAATTTTGACAGTCATCAAAGTTCCCCTCAATAGCAATATTGAATACATTTTTTTCTTCATGGATTGTCATTAGTCTTCTTTGTACTGGTGAAATTCTGTTATTTGGATGTAATACAAAAACATTTAAATTTTTTTTTCCCTTTAAAGCATCAATAGCAGCTGCACCTGTATCTCCTGATGTTGCTACAATAATATTAATTTTTTTTTGCTCATTTCCTAAGTGATATTGATAGAAATTTCCTATTAATTGCATTGCAATATCTTTAAAAGCAAGAGTTGGGCCGTGATAGAGTTCTAAAACTTTTAAATTTCCTAAATCAGAGATTTTTACAACATCCTCTGCTCTAAAATTTGAGTAAGATTTTGATACTGTAGAAGTTAATTCTTCTTTAGTCATAAAATCACCAATAAATGGGAAAATTATTTCGGCTGCTAATTCATTGTAATTAAGACCACTTAGTTTGTTTAATTCATCTTTACTAAATGGTTTGATTGACTTTGGTACAAAAAGACCCCCATCATCAGCTAAACCTTTCAAAAATACGTTTTTAAATGAAAAATAATCTGAATTATTTCTAGTGCTTATATATTCCATCAGTAATTTTTTTTTCTAAAATATAAATATATTAAAAAAATGGAAACAGCTAATGAAAACCATGTAAGAGCATATTTTAAGTGGTTGTTTGAAATATTGGCACCTATTTGTTTTGACTGAGGATAAATTCCTTCTTGCTTGCTAATATTGTTGATAATGAATGGAGAAAATTCTTTTCCTGTATAGGTCAATAAATCTTCATCTTTAAGAGTGAACCAGTAATTCTTATTTACATCATTATCTGGCTTGAAATAATTAAATTTGCTTTTTAATTTTAAAACTCCCTCAAATTTGTTCTCATTTGAAACATACTTTTTAGATTTAAGATCTCTTGGAACCCAACCCCGATTTATTAAATAGCTTTTATTGTTAATACTAACTGGATTTACAATATCAAATCCTGGCTCTCCTTTTTCATTTAAGGAGTATAAATAAATTATTTTTGAATTATCTAATATTCCTTCAAATTTGATTTTTTTAAAGTTAATTGGATTACTTCCATTAAATTCTACTGGATCACTTTTTAAAGATTGATCAATTGAATTTATTAAATCAAGCTTCCAATTTAATCTTACAATTTGCCAAGTGCCTAATGACAAAAAAACTAAAATAAAAAAGTATACAAATATTGAAAAAGATAGCTTATTTTTCAAGAACTATTAACTTCCCCAAATATAAATAGCAGCAAATAAAAACAGCCAGACAACGTCAACAAAGTGCCAGTACCAAGCAGCGGCCTCAAAACCAAAGTGATGTTCTTTAGTAAAATGTCCTAATTTACCTCTCCATAAGCAAACCGCTAAGAAAATAGTCCCAACTAAAACGTGGAAACCATGAAACCCTGTGGCCATATAGAATGTTGCTCCATAAATGTGACCTGAAAAACTAAATGTAGCGTGTTGGTATTCGTATATTTGCAATAACGTAAAAAATGCTCCTAAAATTACTGTACAGATTAGACCATTTATAAATCCTTTTCTATCATCCTCTAATAAAGAATGGTGTGCCCAAGTTACTGTTGTACCAGATAAAAGTAAGACAAGAGTATTTATAAGTGGGATGTCCCATGGATCAAAAGTTTCAATATCTTTTGGTGGCCATACATTTCCCATGAATTCATTTGGAAACAAACTTGCATCAAAGTATGCCCAAAACCATGCAACAAAAAACATTACCTCAGAAGCAATAAATAATGTCATTCCATATCTATGATGAATTTGAACAACAGGTGTATGATGACCTTTGTGCTCAGCTTCAATTACAACATCTCTGAACCACATAAAGGCACAATAAATTATAAGTAAAAAACCTAAAACCATCGCCCACATAACTTTACTGTGAAAATAATAAACAGAACCAACAGCCGTAACTAGTGTTGCAATAGATGTAGCTAAAGGCCAAGGACTAGGATCAACTAAATGATAATCATGTTTTTGACCTGATGCAGACATTTATTTTAACTCTCTTTTTTTTCGTTTTTATAATATTCAGATGAGAAAAAAGTATATGACATAGTAACATCTTCAACTCTAGATGTTTTTGGGTCATTTACTAATTCTGGATCTAGGTAAAAAACTAGTGTGTAACTTGCCTTTTCCCCCGGATCTAATGTTTGTTTTTCAAAGCAAAAACAGCCTAATTTATTAAAATATGCTCCAAATGATGATGGAGAAACATTATATGTAGCTACAGCAGATGAAATTTCATCTCCCGTATTTTCCACTTCAAATTTAATTCTGTATACCTTGCCAGGCTGAACATCCATTGTTTTTTGATCAACATCAAAATTCCAATCAAGAGCACTGTTAACGTTGGTATCTAATCGGACATTTATTTTTTTATCTAAAACTATATTAGGAGCCTCTTTCGATATTTGTGTTGTTCCGCCAAAGCCTGTTACTCTGCAAAATAAATCATACAAAGGCACGGCTGCAAAAGACAATCCCAACATAAAGACAAAAATTCCTGCTAGAATTAGTGGAGTTAAAGTATTTTTTTTAATCATAAAGGTCTTTCAAATACTCCAATATTAAATAGTGTGAAAATGAATAAGAAAACTATAAATGCAACCAAACCAACTGCTGTCCATAAATTTTTTTTTTTTAACTTTTGATCTTTAACTATCATAAAATTTTATCCACTAAGAAAAAAACAAATACTAAAAATAAGTAAATAATTGAATAGCTGAAAATATGTCTAGCCTTCTTTATGTTAAATTTTCCAACTTTATAGTTGTAAAGCTGGTAACAAATTAAATTATAATAAAATGTAAGAAGTAAGCTTAGTGTTAAGAATACTTCGCCGACAAATCCAATGTAATATGGGAAAACAATTGTAGGTATCATTAGCAAAGAATAGATTAGAATATTCTTTTTAGTATCCTGAATTCCATTAGTTACTGGAAGCATTGGAATTCCAGCTTTTTTATAATCATCAGCTTTGTACAAGCTTAATGCCCAAAAGTGCGACGGTGTCCAAAAGAAAATTATTAAGAAAAAAGCAATAGACTCCAATGAAATAGAATTTGTTGCTATTGCCCATCCGATTACTGGTGGTAAAGCTCCTGACGCTCCACCTATAACAATATTTTGTGGAGTTTTTCTTTTTAACCAAATTGTATAAACAAATACGTAAAATAATATCGTAAACAATAATAGAAATGCTGATAAAGCATTTGTAACAAAGTATAAGCTTATAACTGAAATAACTGACAGAGATGTTCCAAAATATAATGCTTGGTTTCTATTCAGCTTTCCTCTTGGAATTGGACGGAGGCAAGTTCTAGACATTAATTTATCTAAGTCAGCTTCATACCACATGTTAAGTGCTCCTGCTGCTCCAGCACCAAAAGCTACAATTAATATCCCAATCACTGATTGTTGAAATGAAACTGAAGTTGGAGCTGTTAACAGACCAACTGCACAAGTGAAAATAACAAGAGACATCACTCTTGGTTTCATTAACTTTAATAGTTCAGGAATAATACCTAGTTCGTAATATGATTTTTTTACTTTAGAATACGTCGTAGCCATTTTATTTTTTATATCTTAAGACGTTACTAACTACTAGATTTTTCAGTACCTTCATAATCTTCAAACTTTGGTAATTCATCAAAAGTATGAAAATTTGGTGGCGATGGAACTGTCCACTCTAATGTTGTGGCCCCTTCTCCCCATGGGTTTTGTGCTGCTTTTTTCTTTTTTGCAAAAGCGTAGATTAAATTAGCGAAAAATACCACTAAGCCAACCACAGAAATATATGAACCGATTGAAGAAATATAATTCCAATCAGCAAATGCATCCGGATAATCAGCGTATCTTCTTGGCATTCCAGCTAATCCTAAGAAGTGTTGTGGAAAGAAAACTAAATTTACACCTATGAAGGTTAACCAAAAATGAAGTTGTCCCATCCACTCAGAATATTCATACCCTGACATTTTACCAAACCAATAATAGAAACCTGCAAATATCGCAAAAACAGCTCCTAAAGATAATACATAGTGAAAGTGAGCTACAACATAATAAGTATCATGCAATGCAGTATCTACTCCAGCGTTTGCTAGAACTACACCAGTTACTCCTCCAACTGTAAATAAAAATATAAATCCTAAAGCCCAAACCATTGGTGTTTTGAATGATATAGATCCTCCCCACATTGTAGCAATCCATGAAAATATTTTAATTCCTGTTGGGACAGCGATAATCATTGTTGCTGCTAAGAAATACGCTTTAGTATCAGTATCTAGACCAACTGTGTACATGTGGTGAGCCCAAACAACAAAACCTACTATTCCAATTGCTACCATCGCATAAGCCATTCCTAAATATCCAAAAACCGGCTTTTTTGAAAACGTAGATACGATATGACTGATCATTCCAAATCCTGGCAATATTAAAATATAAACTTCTGGATGACCAAAAAACCAGAATAAATGTTGGAATAATGTTGGGTCTCCACCTGTTTGTGCATCAAAAAATGCTGTACCGAAATTTCTATCTGTTAGAAGCATAGTAATCGCTCCCGCTAATACTGGTAACGAAAGTAACAATAAAAATGCTGTAACTAATATTGACCATGCAAATAATGGCATCTTATGCAAAGTCATTCCAGGGGTTCTCATATTTAAAATAGTTGTAATAAAATTAACTGCTCCTAAAATTGAAGAAGCTCCTGCAACGTGTAAACTTAAAATTGCTAAATCCATTGCTGGACCTGGTTGACCTGCAGTAGAAGATAGAGGTGGGTAAATCGTCCAGCCACCACCAACACCTTGTGCACCTGGAGGACCGTCTACAAAAATTGATGAAAGTAATAAAATAAAAGCAACAGGCAACAACCAAAAAGAAATATTGTTCATTCTTGGAAATGCCATATCTGGTGCTCCAATCATTATCGGCACGAACCAGTTTCCAAAACCACCAATCATTGCTGGCATCACCATAAAGAAAATCATTATTAATCCGTGACCTGTAACCAAAACATTATAAAGATGGTAGTTACCACCTAAAACATCATCACCAGGATGCATTAGTTCCATTCTCATCAAAACTGAAAAAGCTGTTCCAATAACTCCTGCAATAATTGCAAAAATTAAATACATTGTTCCAATATCTTTATGATTTGTAGAATATGCCCATCTCTTCCAACCTGTTGGAGTATGATGATCGTGAATATGTGCTGCTTCTGAACTCATTATTATTTACTCGCTACTAGTTTTTTATTAATTAAATCTTCATCTTTTGCAAATTTTATCTTCGCTTCTGAAAGCCAAATTTGGTAATCTTCTTCTGAAACTACTTTAACTTCAATTGGCATAAAAGCATGTTTAATTCCACATAATTCAGAACATTGTCCGTAATAAGTCCCAACTTTTTCTGCTTTAAACCAAGTTTCATTTACTCTTCCTGGCATCGCATCTCTTTTAACTCCAAATGCTGGTAATGCCCATGCGTGAAGCACATCATTTGCTGTAATTAAAACTTTAACTACTTTATTTACTGGAACAACGACTACATTATCTGTTGCTAACAATCTTGGCTGACCTTCTTTTAAATCCTTCTCTTCGATCATATAAGCATCAAAAATTATATTTTCATCTGGGTACTCGTATCCCCAATACCATTGATATCCAATTGCTTTTATAGTTACATCAGCTTTAGGAATTGCATCTTGTGAATATAAAACTTTAAATGACGGAACTGCCATCACGATCAAGATTAAACAAGGAACTAATGTCCAAACAATTTCAACTAAAACATTATGTGTTCTTTTAGATGGATTAGGATTTCTCGATGCTCTAAATCTTACCATCACATAAAGCATTAAAAATAAAACAAACGCACTTATAGCAACTATGATAGGTACTAACATATAGTCATGAAACCAAACTATATCTCTCATAGTTTGCGATGCAGGCTCTTGGAAACCTAATTGCCAATTTTTTGGTTGGTTTGCAAACGCCTCAACTGAGTAAATTAATGCTATAAAAACAAAAAATAGTTTCTTCATTTGTTTTCTATATAGATCGAAAATATTATAAAAAATACTAGAGAATTCGCGACAATTTATCAATTTTGCAAATAATTGATCACAGATAACGCGGATATAACCGCAGTTTCAGACCTTAAAATGTTATCACTTAGTTTTATCGATTGAGACCCTTTAAAGTTTAGAATCTTTTTAATTTCACTGGCTGAATAATCCCCTTCAGGACCAATTAAAAGACAATTTGGTTTTGAATTAGAAATTTTAATTTTTTTATTATTCGTATTTAAATCTCCAAAAATTAAATTTATATCTGAATTATTAGACAGGAATTTATCTAATGATTGAGGTTTTTCAATTGAGGGAATATTTATTCTATTACTTTGCTCACACGACTCTATAATTATTTTATTTAATCTCTCATTATTTACTTTTCTAACAATCGTCCTTTCAGAAATAATTGGTACAAATTTTGTTACTCCAAGCTCAGTTGCTTTTTGTATCATAAAGTTAAAATAATTTGATTTAATAGGTGAGAAAGCTAGCCAGATTTCTTGCTCTTTATCTTTTTGTCTTAATTGTTCAACAACCTTAAAATTTAAGCTGCTTTTTGAAATTTCAGTTACAATTGACTTCCATTCTCCAGATTTATTAAAAACTGAAAAGGTCTCTCCTTGTTTAATCCTCATTACTTTCAATAAATAATGTGATTGAGACTTAGTTAAATTTGTTTCTAAATTAATTGATAATTTTCCTGGATAAAATATTCTAATATTGCTCATTATATTTAAATTAATTTATGAAAAAAATTAAAGCAATCATATTTGATGCATACGGCACCCTATTTGATGTTAATTCTGCAGCTGAAAAATGTAAGGAAAAATTAGGAGATAAATGGGAAGGATTCGCTAATTATTGGAGAACTACACAGCTTGAATATACTTGGCTTAGAAGTTTAATGAGAAGACACAAAGATTTTTGGCAAATCACTGAAGATAGTTTGGATAAATCTATGAATTTTTACAATATTGATAATTCAATGAGATCAGAACTATTAAATTTATATAAAGTGCTTTCACCATTTACAGAAGTAAGGGATGCTTTAAAAAAATTAAAACAATCAAATTATAAATTATCAATTCTATCAAATGGTACACCTGACCTTTTAAATGAACTTGTAGTTAGCAATCAATTAAAAGATATTTTTGATGATATTTTTTCTGTAGAAGAAGCTGGTATTTTTAAACCAGATTCAAAAGTATATGATCTTCCAATAAATAAATATAATATTGAAAAGAATGAAGTTTTATTCTTAAGTGCTAATACATGGGATGTTTCTGGTGCAGGGAATTATGGATACAACACAGTTTGGGTAAATAGAAATAATAATATTTTTGATAAATTAGATTTTGAACCTAACCAACAAATAAGTAATTTATCAGAATTACTTGATTTAATTTAGATATATCCTATATGAACAACATGACAAATATCGAAGTAGAAAAAATTATAGATCCAACACCAGCATCAGATGGTGCCGGAGTTAAATTAAAAAGAAGTATTGGTGTTGAACCAAATTATTATGATCCATTTTTGATGTTAGATGAATTTGGTTCAGAAAATAAAGATGATTATATTGCAGGCTTTCCTCCTCATCCACACAGAGGAATTGAAACAGTTACATACATGTTAGCTGGGAGTTTCGAACATAAAGATAGTACAGGTGGTCAAGGAAAAATGACCGCAGGAGATGTACAGTGGATGAAAACTGGCAGTGGAATAATACATTCTGAAATGCCAGCTATGAATGATGGAAAACTTCATGGTTTTCAATTATGGATTAATATGCCTGCTAGCGAAAAGATGAGCAAACCAGAATACCATTATATAGACTCTGATAAAATGAGTACACATAAGGATGAAGATAAATTTATAAAAGTAATAGCTGGAAAATTTGAAAATTCAGAAGGTCCAATAAAAAAACACAATGTCGATCCAATTTATTTTGATGTAGAATTAAATGAAAGTAAAATTTTTAATCATCAAGTTCCATCCACACACAATTCATTCATATATTTAATTGAAGGTGAGATAGAAATTGGAAACAATAAACATGAAAGTGTTAAAGACTCTACATTAATTTTATTATCTAAAGGTGAAAACTTAAAAGTAACTGCTTTAACAAACGCTAAATTTTTACTAATATCTGGAAAACCGATAGGAGAACAGATTGCAAGAGGTGGTCCATTCGTCATGAATACTAAACAAGAAATACTTCAAGCAATTGATGATTATCATAATGGTAATTTTGTAAAGTAAATATGAAAGCTATAAGATTTGAAAAGTTTGGTGGCCCAGAAGTCTTAGAATACAAGGATATTGAAATCGGTAAACCTGGTCCAAAGGAAGTTCTCGTTAAAAATTTGTCAGTTGGACTTAATTATATTGATGTTTACCATCGAACAGGTTTGTATCCAATTGAATTACCAAGTGGACTTGGACTAGAAGCATCTGGAGTAGTTGAAGAAATTGGCTCTGAAGTAAGTCTTTTTAAAGTTGGAGATCGAGTAAGTCATGCATCTGCTCCAATAAGTGGATACTCAGAAAAACAAATAATGCCAGAAGAAAAATTAGTCACGGTGCCAGAAGGTATTTCAGATGAAATAGCTTCCTGTGTTTTATTGAAAGGAATAACATCAGAATATTTATTACACAGGTCATATGCTGTAAAAAAAGGAGATAAAGTTTTATTTCATGCTGCAGCTGGTGGTGTTGGTCAAATATTATGCCAGTGGGCTAATGCATTAGGATGTGAAGTCATTGGAACAGTTGGATCTAAAGAAAAAGTTGAAATAGCAAAAAAAAATGGGTGTCATCATGTCATCAATTATACAGATCATAATTTTGTGGAAGAAGTTGAAAAAATAGTAGGTAAAAACGGAATAGATGTTGTTTATGATGGTGTTGGAGCAAAAACTTTTGAGGGATCAATAGAGTGTTTAAAAATTAGAGGTATGATGGTAGCATTTGGAAATGCATCTGGATATGTTCACACTATAGATGTCAAAAAACATATAAATACAAAAGGTCTTTTTTTTACAAGACCGTCCATAATGCATTATACAATTACAAGAGATGAATTAAAAAAATCTGCTAAGTTGGTTTTTGATGCTGTTCTCTCAGGGAAAATAAAAATCGAAGTTTCTAAAAAATATAAATTAAGTGAAGCTAAACAAGCTCACATAGATTTAGAGAATAGGGTTTTAACAGGACCAGCAGTTATTATTCCTTAAATTGATCATCCATATCTGAAAGATGAAGTCTTAACGCTCTAGTCGAGATTTGTATTTCTCTTATAAAAAATATTATTGATACCATCATCGATAAACAACAAGAGCCAAAAATTATTCTAGCTAAAAAATATGTCTCTAAATAAAGAGCAAAAACAGTAAGCATATTAAATAGAAAACCAAATGCTGCAAAAAGTATAGTAATTCTTAAATTTTTTACTCTATCATTTAAATTAATAAGCTGCTGCTTCCACTCTGGTGGAGTATGCTTTTCAAAAACATATTCGTCGTGTATTTTTCTAATCAAACCGCTTAATGTATGAAATCTATTACTATAGACAGCCATAATCAAAGGAATGGCGGGAAACATTAATGCGGTAACAGTGTAATCAATATTCATGCGAATCAGTTTGATTATGAATCTACGCTTTGTTATTTACAAGTAAATTATGTCTGAAAAGGTTAAAATTTTTATTGAATTAACAAGACTTAATAAACCAATTGGTTTCATGCTTCTATTCTGGCCATGCATCTGGGGTTTAACAATTTCATATGATTTTTCTCTATCTCTGAATACTTATTTTATTTATGCTTTTTTATTTTTTTCTGGATCTGTCCTAATGAGATCAGCAGGATGTATTGTTAACGATATAAGTGATAGAAAAATTGACAAGTTAGTTGAAAGAACAAAAAATAGACCAATCGCGTCAGAAAAAATTTCCGTATTTAATGCTGCAATATATGCTGCATTCTTATGTTTAATCGCGTTTTTAGTTTTGATAAATTTTAATAAATTTACCATTTATATGGCTCTTCTTTCAATGCCGCTGGCTTTTACATATCCATTAATGAAAAGATTTACTTACTGGCCTCAACTTTTTTTAGGTATTACTTTTAATTACGGTCTAGTTTTGGCATGGATATCCATTCAAAATGAAGTTTCTATAGTACCAATTATATTTTATTTAGGAGCCACATTTTGGACATTAGGTTACGACACAATATATGGATATCAAGATATTAATGATGATGAAATAATTGGAGTTAAATCAACATCGATTAAATTTAAAAATAACCCAAAAAAATTTATATCGTTTTGTTACATTATATTTTTAATATCATTGTTTCTTGTTGGTTATAAAATGAATTTTAATTATTTATATTACATTGCTTTAATAGTGCCTTTAACTCATTTGTTAATTTTTCAATCTCTCAAATTAAAAACTGAAAATGGGAATGACTGCTTGGCAAAATTTAAAAGCAACAATCTTTTGGGTCTTATTATTTTAATAATTTTGCTAGTAGGAAAATTAACTTAATGAAAAATATTGATATTATAAAAAGATTGTACAATGATTATACAACAAAACATCTAAATAAAATAATTCTTGCTATAGTGTTTTCAATTTTGGTTGCTGGCGCAACATCAGCAACAGCATGGTTACTCGACCCTGCAATAGAAAAAATTTTTATAAACAAAGATCAAAGTTTAATTTTCATAATTCCACTTTTAATCATAATAGCTTTTGCTACAAAAGGCATATCTCTATATTTGGCAAAAGTTTTAATGATAAAAACTGCAGAAGAAGTGAAAAAAAATATTCAAATCGATATGTTATCTTCTTTCATAAAAGCTGATACTGAAAAAATTGAAGATAAACATTCAGGAAAATATATTTCAAATCTTAACTTTGATGTAAATCAAATAACTGGGATGCTAAGTAATGCAGTTTTAAACCTATTCAAGGATGGCTTAACGCTTATTGGCTTGTTATTTGTGATGTTCTTTCAAAATTGGAGGCTTTCTCTTATAGCTTTAATTATGCTTCCAATAGCTACGATAACTGCAAAAAAATTAGGAAAACGTATTATTAAAGTTGCCACAGAAGCACAAGAAAAGTCAGGCGACTTAAATAAATATTTAATTGATCTTTTTAAAAATCATAAAATTATAAAAATTTTTCAAAGAGAGAATTATGAACATGAAAGATCAGAAAAATTCGTCAATGATCTTAAAGAAAAATCAATAAAAATTGCAACTGTTTTTATAAGATCCACTCCAATAATGGAAGTTGTAACTGGAATAATGATTGCAATATTAATTTTTTACTCAGGAAAATTAATTATGAATGACCAGCTTAGCATAAACAATTTTTTCTCTTTTTTGGCTGCTATGATGCTTGCTTATCAACCAGTAAAGTCTTTAGCAACAGTTAACGTTGCTTTTGGCCAAGGACTATCGGCAGGAAAAAGAATATTACCTATTATTGATCAACAAAATAAAATTTCAACAAATGAAAATGGAAAAATATTAGATATAAGTAATGCATCAATAAAATTTCAAAATATTAATTTTAGTTACAAATCAAATCTTAACAATATAGTCCTTAAAGATATTAATATTGATATAGCTGGCAGAAAAATGACAGCTCTAGTAGGCCACAGCGGATCGGGAAAATCTACAATATTAAATTTAATACCAAGAATTTATGATGCAGACTCTGGGGAAATACTAATTGATAATCAAAAAGTACAAAACCTTAATCTTAAATCATTAAGGAAAGAAATATCTATTGTTGATCAAAATACAACACTTTTTGATGATACTATTTTTAATAATATTAAATATGCCAAACCAGACGCGAGAGACGAGGAAATTTTTAAAGCTGCAAAAATATCAATGTGTACAGATTTTATAGAAAAATTAGAAAATAAATTTCAGACTGTTATAGGAGAAAATGGAGTAAAATTATCGGGTGGTGAAAAGCAAAGACTTTCGATAGCGAGAGCTTTGTTAAAGGATAGCAAAATAATTCTTCTAGACGAAGCAACTTCATCTCTCGACTCTGAAACAGAAGAAAAAATACAAAAAGCTATTGAGGAATTAACAAAAAATAAAACGACAGTAGTTATTGCTCATAGACTATCAACTATTCTTAATTCAGAAAAAATTTATGTTGTTGATAAAGGTTCTGTAGAATCAGCAGGGAAACATGATGATCTAATCAAAAATTCATTGCTTTATAAAAACTTCTACGAAAGACAAATAAAAAATAACTAATGTATTTTTTGTATAATATATTAGGAATTATTTTTTTTTTAATCTCACCATTTATATTATTTTTTAGAGTGATTAATGGAAAGGAAGATTGGAAAAGAATCTTAGAAAAATACGCTTATTATAATTTAAAAAAGACTGATACAACTATATGGTTTCATGGTGCAAGTGTTGGAGAAATCATGAGCATTCTCCCTTTAATAAATAAGTTTGAAAAAGACAAATCTATAAAAAAAATTTTACTTACTTCATCTACTTTAAGTTCTGCATCAATAATTGCAAAGAAACCATTAAAGAAAACAACTCATATTTACTATCCATTTGATATTGGATTTATATGCAATAACTTTTTAAAATATTGGGAACCAAAAATCGCAATATTTGTAGATTCTGAAATCTGGCCGAATATGTATGAAAAAATAAATTCAAAAAAAATACCTCTTATTTTAATCAATGCTAGAATTACGAGTAAAAGTTTCAAAAGATGGCAAATCTTTTCATCTTTTGCAAAGAATGTTTTCAGTAAAATAACTATAGCTTTACCTCAAAATCAAGAAACCCGAAATTATTTAAAAAAATTGGGTGTTAAAAAAATTAAATTTATTGGAAATTTAAAGTATTTCAAAAATGATAAACAAAGTTTGAAGAAAAATGTTCAAAAATATTTTAAAAATAAAAAAATATTCTGTGCAGCTAGCACTCATTATAATGAGGAAAAAATCATTGGAAAATTACATTTAAAATTGAAGAAAAAGTTTAAGAATTTAATTACAATATTGGTTCCGCGTCACATAAATAGATCAGAGGATATAAAGCAAGAACTTAGAAAATTAAAACTGATAGTTACTGAAAGATCAAGCGGACATAAACCGTCTGAAAATTGCGACATATATATTGTTAATACATATGGAGAGATGTCAAAATTTTTAAGACTTTCAAATGTAACGTTTATTGGTGGATCTTTAGTAAACCATGGAGGACAAAACCCATTAGAAGCTGTAAGAATGGGTAATTACGTGATGCATGGTAAAAAAGTAAATAATTTTAAAGAAATATATAAAGAATTAAAAAGTTTAAAAATATCTTCGGAGATTAAAAATATTGATCAAATGGAAAAGGTATTTGTAAAAAATCATAATTACAAAATATCAAATAGTAAACTTAATAAGATTAATTATTTAGGTGCTAAAATTTTTGAAAATAACGTTAAAGAAATTAAAAATTATTTATAATGAAAGTAAAAAGACCCATTTTTTGGGATAGTTTCAATTTCATATCATTATTACTCTTACCATTTAGTTTGATAACAATTATTTTTAATTTTTTTAAGTCTTTAAGTCCAAAAAAATATTTCAAAATAAAAACAATCTGTGTTGGAAATATTTACTTAGGTGGAACTGGAAAAACACCTTTAGTTTTAAAAATAAATGATATGTTAAAATACAAGTTTAAAACTGTGTTTATTAAAAAAAAATATATTGATCAAATTGATGAGCAAAATATTTTATCAAAATATGGAAATCTAATTTGTTTAAGTTTTAGAGATATCGCGCTGAGAATTGCTGAGAGAAAAAAATACAAGTTAGCTATATTAGATGATGGTTTACAAGATAAAAGTTTAAATTATGATATTTCTATTGCTTGTTTTAATAGTTCAGAGCTAGTTGGAAATGGGCTGGTTTTGCCTGCTGGGCCATTAAGGGAAAGAATTACTAATATTTTAAATTATGATCTTGCATTTCTTAATGGTGAAAAAAATAATAAAAGTTTCGAAAAAACTCTAAAGAGATTAAATCCAAATTTAAAAATATTTAGAGCTAAATACACTCCTAGAAATCTTGAGTCTTTTAAATTTAAAAATAACTTTCTAGTTTTTTCAGGCATAGGTAATCCTTTAGAATTTCAACAAACATTAAAAAAATATAATTTTAAGATAAAAAAAATAATGACTTTTCCAGACCATTATAAATATAAAAATTCTGATATAAATAATATAAAAAATATGGCTAAGAGTAATAAATTAAAAATTATAACAACTGAAAAAGACTACAATCGATTATCAAATATACAAAAAAAAAATATCCAATTTTTAAAAATAGGATTAAAAATTGAAAAAGAAAAAGAATTTAAAAATTTTTTATTAAAGAAATTATGAGGAAGTTTTTTTACTTAATTGAATTTATTTTAATAAAATTGTTTTTTTTTATACTAATTATAATTGGTTATAAAAATGGATCTAATGTGGGAGATTTTATTGGACGCTTGTTTGGACCAATATTTAGATCAAAAAAATTAATTGAGAATAATTTGGAACAATCTGGCATTGTAGACAAAAAAAATTACAATAAAATTATCAGCAAAATATATGGAAATTATGGAAGAATACTTGCTGAATATCCTTTTCTTAAAGCATTTAGAAATGGCAAATTAAATAAATTTATTGAAATAGACGGGCTTGAAAACCTAAACAAAATTAAGAGAGAAAAAAAAAGAGCTGTATTTATATCTGGTCATTTCAATAATTTTGAATTAATGGCGCTCCAAATTGAAAAAGCTGGTATAAATTTGTGCGCTATTTATAGACCGCTAAATAACGTATTCCTTAACAAAACTATGGAAGAAATTAGAGAAAATTTTATATGCAAAAATCAAATTAAAAAAGGAAGATCAGGCACAAGACAAATTATTGAAAATATAAAGAAAGGTAACTCAGTAGCACTAATGATAGACCAAAGAGTAAGAGAAGGTATAAAAATTAATTTTTTTGGTAAACCAGCTAGTACTACGACCATACCCGCACAATTAATTAAAAAATATAAATGTGATCTAGTGCCTATTTATATAGAGAGAAGAAAAAATAATTATTTTAAAATGTTTGTCTCAGAACCGATTAAAATCGGGAACAATAAATCAATCAAAGAAATCACTGAACATCTAAATAAGATACTTGAAAAAATGATTTTAAAAAATGTAGACCAGTGGATCTGGACTCATGATAGGTGGAAAACATAATCAGTTTTTATCTAATAAATCTCTTTTCATTGAGGCCTCAACATACGAAAAGTAGGCTTCCTGTTCTTCAACGTTCCAATAATTTAAGTTTTCAAGCGGTATTTTTTTTTGTGAGATAGCACAAATCACATGATCACCATCTTCAATGATCTCAAAATTATTTGCTAAGTATTTTAATTTAGCTAACTTATTTAACATATTTAAGATATATATTTACTAAATGAAAATTGCAATTATTGGAAGTGGAGGACGAGAACATGCTCTAGTTCATCACTTAAATAATTCAAAAAAAATAACAAAAATATATTCAATACCAGGTAATGCTGGTACCGAAGAAATATCAGTAAATATTGATTTAAATTTGGAAAATTTTCAAGATTTGTATAATTTTATTAAGAAAGAACAAATCGAATTAGTGATTGTTGGTCCAGAAAAACCATTAGTGGAAGGAATAGTAGATTTCCTAGAGTCAAAAAATATTAAAGTTTTTGGTCCTAGAAAAAAAGTAGCTCAATTAGAAGGCTCAAAAATATTTACAAAACAAATTTGTGAGAAATTTAACATACCAACTGCTAAATTTAAAATTTGTAAATCCAAAGAAGACTCATTTATATTTTTATCGTCATCTAATTTTCCTCTTGTTGTAAAAGCAGATGTTCTTGCTGCAGGTAAAGGTGTTTATATTTGTCAAAATGTTGATGAGGCTAAAACTGCTGTTAATGAAATATTTGACGGTAAATTTGGGAAAGCAGATCAAGTATTAATTGAAGAATTCCTAGAAGGTGATGAGATGAGTTTTTTTATTATTTCAGATGGAATTAGTTATAAAACTTTTAATACAGCTCAAGACCATAAAAGAGTTGGTGAGGGTGATACTGGAAAAAATACAGGAGGTATGGGAGCTTATTCACCTTCAAGCTTAATTAATGATGATTTAGAGAATAAAATTTTAAACAAAATAATTGAGCCAACGTTAAAAGCTATAAGTGAAATGAATGAGAAGTACGTTGGTTTTTTATATGCTGGCTTAATGATAAAAAGTAATGAACCATACCTAATTGAATACAATGTCAGGATGGGTGATCCTGAATGCCAAACTATATTACCTTTGGTTGAAAGTGATTTATTGGAAATAATAAATTCTTGTTGTAATTCAAAATTAAAGACCCACGAAATAAAATGGAAAAATAAAAAAAGTATGTGCATTGCTTTATGCTCAAAAGGATATCCTGAAAAATATAATAAGAATGTTGAAATTAAAAATTTAAAAGAATTCAAATCAACTAAAGAAAATTTTATTTTTCATGCTGGAACAAAAAGTTCTGGAAACAAAATTGTAGCAGTTGGAGGTAGGGTAATAAATTTTGTGAATATCTCAGATAATTATTTATCAAGTAGAAAAGAAATCATCAATCAGATTAATAAATTGAATTGGGAAGGTGGTTTTTATAGATCAGATATAGGTCATAAAGTCATAGATAAATGAGAGTAATTGGTGGAAAACTAAGAGGGAAATTAATTCATAATCCTACAGATAAAACAACAAGACCTTTAAAGGATAT
The DNA here is from genome assembly GCA_902541285.1 of uncultured Pelagibacteraceae bacterium. Lineage (GTDB taxonomy): Bacteria > Pseudomonadota > Alphaproteobacteria > Pelagibacterales > Pelagibacteraceae > Pelagibacter. The sequence continues at coordinate 55,920 of CACBQD010000001.1, read as the reverse complement.
GGTTAGAGAGTCGATATTTAATATTTTAGAGCATTCTAAGAATGAAAAAATTAAATTCAAAAATGATGTAGTTTTGGATTTATTTTCCGGTTCTGGTTCGTTTGGCATTGAATGTTTGTCTAGAGGAGTAAAAAAAGTTTTTTTTTTTGAAAATTACAAACCCTCTTTGAAAGTTTTAGAAAAAAACATTAAGGACTTAGAAATTGATAAAGATTCGGTCATCAGGGAAATAAATGCATATGAAATTTCTAAAGAAAATATAGATAATGAAAAAATTAATTTAATTTATTTGGATCCACCATTTAGAGATAAAAATATAAATAAATTATTAAGGAAAATTTTAGACTTAAAAATTGCTCACAAAAGTACATTAATAGTAATACATAGAAATAAGAAATTTAAAGAAAATTTTATAGAAGATTTTAAAGTTCTTAGAGAAAAAAAATATGGTTTATCAAAAATAATATTTGGTAAATTAAAATTTTAGGATTTTTTTTGTTTCTATTTTAATCAATTCAACAGAAGGTTGGTTAATTGGATTTACATTTAATAAGGAGCTCAGCATTAGTGTTTCTAAAATAAAAAATGTAAATAGTTCACCTAAAGTTTCCTCACTTTTATTTTTAATTTCAAAACTTCTAAATGATAATTTTTTCTTATTAAATACATTTTGCGTAGCTTTTTTTTGAGCATACAACACTTGATCTAAGCTGCTCTTTTTTAAGTACTCCAATCCATCAATTAAATATGCATTATTAAATTTAAGTGGACTTCTCTCTCTAGTGAAAAAAAAACTAAAAAAATTATTTTTTGGACCATCTAAATAAAGTTGTAAAAGACTATGATTGTCCTTTGGCACTGTAGAGATTATAGGAAAAAAGCCCTTACCCTTTTTTCCTAAACTTTCAGCAGATAATTGCTGATACCATTTCAAAAAGTTATTTAATTTTTCATCATAATTTAAAATTACGCAATTTTTTTTTCCTTTAATAATATTTGAGTGAATTGAAGAAACATTTTCAATTAAAAAATTAATAAATGTTTTATTTTTTATTAGATAATTTAATCGTTTAAATTTTTTTTCATTTAAACCCATCAATTCTGCCGGAACCATTCCAACTTCAGATAATACTGAGTACCTACCCCCGATATAATTCTTATGGTCTATTACATCAGATTTTAGTTTATTCGCCATAGCTCTTAGGATATTATTTTTATTTTCAGTGATTATTAAATTTTTATTTTTTTTTTGTTTCGTTAAAACCAGATTTAAATTTGATAATGTTTCTAAAGTATTTCCAGATTTTGATATAATTATATTTAAACGTTTTTTATTTGATTTTGTAATTTTATATTTCTGTAAGTTGTTAAAAAAGAAAAATTTTTTTTTGATTTTATAGTTAAGGAAATCGTATATAGCTTGTGCACCCAAAATAGATCCACCCATACCTATTAAATTAAACTCGATAAATTTTTTAAAATTTAGTAAATATTTTTTTTTATACGAATAATTATAATTTTTTGTTAGAGATTTTAATAAAGGGTATTTTTGAATTAAAATTTTAAAATTTAGAAAATTATTAAATTTTTTTTTATTTAATTTTTTATTTTTATTGTTGAAATTTTTGTAAATAATATGTTTTGTCTCCATTAATTACTGGATTTTCTTTTTCATATTATTTAATAAATCTGAGCCACTACTTGAATCTTCGGAATTATCATCGTCATTTATTTTCAGTAAATCTTTGACTTCTTCATTATTTGGTTGACTACTTACTTCTAAATCATCTCCTGGTTTAGGAAGTTTATTCATATCTGGTGGCATTTGTAATGGATTTTTTTTCTTAACCAAGAATTCATCACTTTGTTCAGATCTTTTTTCACCTTCTAAAGCATCTCTAACTCCGCCACAAAAAGTTAATAATGGCACTAAAGCGATTAATAAGATTAAATTTAGTTTAATTTTTTTCATCTTTTTTTTTATAGAATATAAATTCAGATAAAATAAGGCATATAATACCAATTGTTATAAATATGTCAGCTACATTAAAAATAAACCAATGATATCCTGCATAATTTAAATCTATAAAGTCTGGAACAGCTCTGTAATAAACTCGATCAAATAAGTTTCCTAAAGAACCTCCTAATATCATCATTAAAAAAAATGATTTAATTTTTGATTCAATCAAAGCGAAATACAATATTACCAAGTTTATAATAACTATAATTGTAGTAAAGATGTTATAGAAAATTTGATCTTCTGAAGAAAATAAACCAAATCCTATACCTGTATTCCAAACTAAATAAATATTTAAAAATTGATTTATATAAAAATCAACTTGTCCTTCATTATTTAAAATATTTAGAATATAAATTTTTGATAGTCTATCTAAACCAAAACAAAAAACTAAAATTATAAAACCTATAAGAAGTTTATTTAATTTTTCATTTCCCATTTATATTTAAAAGTCCGCAATTTGGTCTTTCACAACCCGTTTCAAAAATTTTCCAACAAATAGGGCATTTATTTCCTTGAGCTTTTTTTGCAACTACATCAATACTATTTTTTTGATTTTCATCTTTAATTACAGATGCAGATGAGGTTATACAAATTTCAGAAAAATTGATATTTTTTGCCTTATCATAAAATTCTTTATTTAACTTTATTTCAATCATTGCTTCTAAACTTGAACCAATTGATTTTTCAGCTCTCATGTTTTCAATTGAAATATTTGCCTCATCTCTAATTTTTTTAACATATTCCCAATCTGAGCTAAGTTCCTTATTATTCCAAGAATTTGGAACGGAAACAAAATTTTGTAAATGTATGCTTTGGCTGTCTTCATCTTTTTTAACCAATTGATAAATTTCTTCAGTTGTAAATGATAATATTGGTGCAAACCATTTAAGAAGACACTGTAAGATAATATTTAAAAGAGTTATGCAGTTCTTTCTTTTATTGGAATTTAAAGCCTCACAATACAAAGTATCTTTCCTGATATCGAAATAAAAAGCTGAAAGCTCTACTGTACAAAAATTTAGTAACTCTTTGTACAAATTATGGAAATTATAAACTTTAAAATTGTTTTTAAAATTTTCATTAATTATATAAATTCTGTGAAGCATAAATTTTTCAAGTGAGTCAAAGTTTTCAAAATTAACTTTTTCAAAATCAAGACTTTCATGTTGATCTTGAATATTTCCTAAAAGATATCTGAACGTGTTTCTAATTTTTCTATAAGACTCTGCGTGTTGATCTAAAATTGAATAATCTATTCTAAGATCCTCAGCATAATTTGAAGATGCAACCCAAATTCTTAATATATCGGCTCCATATTTTTTAAGTATATCTTGTGGAGCAATTACGTTACCTGTTGATTTTGACATTTTTAGACCTTTCCCATCTACGACAAAACCATGAGAAAGAATGCTTTCAAATGGAGCAACACCTCTTGTTCCGCATGACTCTAGTAATGAAGAATGAAACCATCCTCTATGTTGATCTGAACCCTCTAAATACATCGATGCAGGCCATTTAAGGTCATCTCTTTTTTCTAAGACAAAAGAATGAGTGGATCCACTATCAAACCAAACCTCAACTATATCTGATAATTTTTCATAATCTTCTGCTTTATACTTATCTCCAAGAAATATCTGATAATCTTCATTAAACCAACAATCAGAACCTTCTTTTTCGTAAATTTTTGCGATATTTTCAAAGACTTCATCATCAACTAAAACTTCACCTGTTTTTTTTGAAATAAAAATCGGTAGCGGAACACCCCAAACTCTCTGTCTTGATACACACCAATCAGGTCTAGTTTCAATCATTGATTTTATTCTTTCTTTTCCTTTGGAAGGATAAAAATCTGTATTATCGATGGCTTTTAATGCTTTATCTCTTAATCCATGGCTTTCCATAGAAATAAACCATTGTGGAGTTGCTCTATGAACTAGAGGAGCTTTTGATCTCCAAGAATGAGGATAAGAGTGAGTAAGTTTTCCGTTTGTTACTAAATTTCTTTGCTCATTTAATTTTTCAATAATTAAGTTATTTGCCTTAAAAATATGTAAACCTTCAAAATGTTTAATTTCATTTGTATATTTTCCATCACCATCAACTGTTTCAATTGCTTTAATATTATTATTTAAACAAAGATTGAAATCATCTGGCCCATGACTAGGGGCGCAGTGTACGATACCCGTACCTTGTTCAGTAGTAACAAAATTAGCTTCTAACATTGGTATATCATAATCATATCCCATTTTAGAAAATGGATGGCTACAAATTGTACCTTTTAAATCTTTTCCTAAAAATTCGTTTAAAACTTTTATATTTTCAATAGAAGTATCTTTTTTAAAAGGTTCTAGTAGGTCGTTTGCAATTACTATTTTTCTGTCGACAAAATTTTTGTTATCATTTATCTCAAGCAAAAGATATTTTAGGCCAGCATTGTAAGCTAAAGCTTTATTTGCAGGAATAGTCCATGGAGTTGTCGTCCAAATTATTACATCAGCACCATTAATTATATCTAATTTTGAAACTTTCACTTTGAATGCTGCATAAATCGTATCTGAAACATGATCCATGTATTCAACCTCTGCATCCGCTAAAGCTGTTTTTTCAACAGTTGACCAAAGAACTGGCTTGTAACCTCTATAAAGGCTTCCTTCTTTAAGAAATTTTCCAAGTTCTCTAACTATTTGGGCTTCAGCATCAAATGACATTGTTGAATAGTAATTTTCCCAATCACCTATTACCCCAAGTCTTGTAAATTCTCCCTTATGGATATCTATCCATTTATTTGCAAACTCCCTACATTCTTTTCTGAATTCAATTATTGGAACATCATTTTTGTTTTTTTTATTCTTTTTGTATTGTTCTTCAATTTTCCACTCAATAGGTAACCCATGACAATCCCAACCCGGAACATAAACTGAGTCCTTGCCATCCATTTGATGAAATTTTGTAATTATATCTTTTAAAATTTTATTCAAAGCGGTACCCATGTGAATATTGCCATTGGCATATGGAGGCCCATCATGGAGTACAAATTTTTCTTGCCCTTTACTTTTTTGTCTTAACAAATTGTAAAGGTCAATTTTCTTCCAAAATTCAATGTAATTTGGCTCCTTGTTTGGCAGATTTGCCTTCATTGAGAATTTTGTTTTAGGTAGATTTATATGTTCCTTGCTCATGATATTTTATCTTTTAGCAACTTTAATATCCTTCTTTATCTGTTTTTTTAAAGCATCAATATTTTTAAATTTTGTTTCTCCTCTAATAAATTTTGTAAAATTAATAGTTAGATTTTTATTATAAAGATTTCCAGAAAATTTAAATAAATTTACCTCTAATAATAATTTTTTTTGATTAAAAGTAGGTCTATAACCGATATTTGCTATTCCTTTAATCCTTTTTCTGTTTTTTTCGATATAAACATCTACTGAATAAACTCCTACTTTTGGTATTACATAATTTTTTATATTTATGTTGCATGTGGGGAAGCCGATTTTTCTACCCATCATTCTACCTTTTTCAACAACACCTTCTATTGACCAATTTCTAGATAAAAGTTGATTTGCAATTTTTAAATTACCGTTTTCAATTAATTTTCTTATTAATGTTGAGGAAATAATTTTATTTTTCTTATATAACGGTTTTGGGTTAATTAATTTGTAATTATATTTTTTTTGAAATCTTTTTAATAGATTTACGTCTCCCTCTCTTTTATTACCAAATCTAAAATTATTACTAACGAAGATATAATCTGCATTTAACTTTTTGCATAAAATATTTTTAATAAAGTTATGACAGGATATTTTAGAGAATTTTTTATCAAATTTTTTATTTATTAAAAAATCTACATTATAATCACTAAAATATTTACTTTTTTGATTAAGATTTGAAAGTCGATAATTCGTAATACCTTTATTAAAATACATTTTTGGTATTGGATCAAAAGTCACTACTCCAATTTTTGAATTATATTTTTTTTTATATTTTTTTGCTTCTTTGAATAATCTCTGATGGCCCAGATGTAACCCATCAAAATTGCCAATTAATAACATCGCATTTTGATGTTTTCTTAAAATTTTGAAATTTTTGTAGATTTTAATTTTGTTCACCATTTTAATTTTGTTTGAGTGTAATTCACGCTCACTCCATATTTTTTTTCTAATTTATCGATATTAAAACTACTTAATTCTTTTTTATGTATACCACTCGTAATTAGCAGATTGTCAAAATTTTGAACATTAGCTCCTTTTATATCTGTATTCATATTATCTCCGATACATAAAACATTTTTACCATTTATGTTAGCAGATAAATTATAAACTGGAGGATGAGGTTTTCCAAAGTAAATTACTTTTCCGCCAATTTCTTCAAATATTTTCGCAACTGATCCAGCACAAAACTCCCTAACATCTCCTCTATCAACAATTAAATCTGGATTGGTACACACAAATTTTTTATTTGAAAATTTCTTAAGTAAATCTTTATAATATTCAAGTTTTGTCTCATGATCTTCAAATAACCCTGTACAAATAAAATAATCAGCTTGATTAATATTGCTAACTTTATTTTGTTCAAATCTTTTAAATAAGTCAAAATCTCTTGGTGGTCCTATATGATAAAATTTTGAATTTAGAAAATTTTGCATTAAATATTTTAATGAAGCTTCTCCAGAGGTGTATACATCTTCATAAAATTTCTTAAGTCCCATTTTTTTCAAAAAATCAATAACTGTAGAATTCGGTCGTGGTGCATTGGTAAGTAATACAAACTCTTTATTATTTTTTTTTAAATTTTCTAATACTTCAACAGAATCCTCAAAAATTTGTAATCCGTTATGGATCACTCCCCATATGTCGATAAAAAATAATTCGTAACTGTTTATTAAAGACTTTAATCCATCTTTATCTAAGTTTTGGGGCATACCTGAGGTATAGCTTAAAAATAAGCTTAATTCTTGAGTTTTTTAGACCATAATTTTTATTCAAGATCTTGAAAATTATTAAATATATCTCTATATGACTGCTAATTTAAAGGAGAATTCGTATGAAGTTTAAACCGTTACATGACCGTGTTTTAATAGAAGTTTTAGATAGCAGCGAAAAAACTGCAGGTGGCATAATTATTCCAGATACAGCTCAAGAAAAACCTCAAGAAGGTAAAGTTGTTGCTGTCGGCGGAGGTGCAAAAACTGAAGATGGAAAACTAATACCTATGGACGTTAAAGTAGGTGACAAAGTTTTATTTGGTAAGTGGTCAGGAACAGAAGTTAAAATTGATGGTAAAGAGTACAGCATAATGAAAGAATCTGACATTATGGGTATTGCAACAGGTAAATAAATAATAAGGAGAGTTTAGAATGGCTAAAATAGTAAAATTTGATTCAGATGCTAGAGCATCAATGTTAAAGGGAGTTGATATACTTGCCAACACTGTAAAAGTTACTCTTGGACCAAAAGGAAGAAATGTTGTTATTGACAAATCTTATGGTGCCCCAAGAACTACTAAAGATGGTGTTTCAGTTGCAAAAGAAATTGATCTTGATGATAAGTTTGAGAACATGGGTGCACAAATGGTTAAAGAAGTTGCCAGCAAAACCAACGATGAAGCTGGTGATGGAACAACAACTGCAACAATTTTAGCTCAAGCTATTGTTAAAGAAGGTTGTAAGTATGTAACAGCTGGTATGAATCCAATGGATGTTAAAAGAGGAATTGATGCTGCTGTAGATCATGTAAAAAATAAATTAATTTCATCAGCTAAAAAAGTAAAAGATAGTGATGAGATAGCACAAGTCGGAACAATTTCAGCAAACGGTGATAAAGAAATCGGTGCAATGATTTCAAAAGCTATGCAGAAGGTTGGTAATGAAGGAGTAATTACTGTTGAAGAAGCAAAAGGAATTGAGACAGAACTTGATGTAGTTGAAGGTATGCAGTTTGACAGAGGATATCTTTCACCTTATTTTATTACAAATGGTGACAAAATGACTACAGAGTTAGAAAATCCACTAATTCTTCTTCATGAGAAAAAATTAACAAATCTTCAACCGATGGTTCCGTTGTTAGAAGCTGTTGTACAAGCGGGAAGACCATTAATGATAATCTCAGAAGATGTCGAAGGAGAGGCATTAGCAACGCTTGTTGTTAACAAACTTAGAGGTGGTTTAAAAGTTGTTGCTGTTAAAGCACCTGGTTTTGGAGATAGAAGAAAAGCAATGTTAGAAGATATTGCAATTCTTACAGGCGGACAAGTTATCTCTGAGGATTTAGGAATTAAACTTGAAAATGTTAAACTTAATGATCTTGGTTCTGCAAAACGTGTGAAAGTTGATAAAGAAAATAGTACAATTGTAAGCGGAGCAGGTAAAAAATCTGATATTGAAGCAAGATGTGCTCAAATCAAAGCTCAAGTCGAAGAAACAACATCAGACTACGATAGAGAAAAACTACAAGAGAGACTAGCCAAACTAGCAGGTGGTGTAGCTGTGATCAAAGTTGGTGGTGCTACTGAAGTAGAAGTTAAAGAAAGAAAAGATAGAGTAGAGGATGCATTAAACGCTACAAGAGCAGCAGTTGAGGAAGGTATTGTTGTTGGTGGTGGATGTGCATTACTTTATGCTTCAAAAGAACTTGATAGTCTAAAAGTAAAAGGTGATGATCAAAAAGCTGGTGTAGAAATTGTCAAAAGCGCTTTACAAGCACCTATTAGACAAATCACAACAAATGCAGGCGTTGATGGATCAGTAGTTGTTGGTAAATTATTAGAAACCAACAAGCCTAGCAATGGTTACGATGCACAATCAGAGCAATATGTTGATATGTTTAAAGAAGGTATTATTGATCCAGTTAAAGTTGTAAGAACAGCACTTCAAGATGCTGCTTCTATATCTGGGTTGTTAGTAACAACTGAAGCAATGATTGCAGATAAACCAGATGAAAAAGACGCTGGTGCAGCTGGTATGCCCCCTGGAGGAATGGGAGGAATGGGAGGAATGGGCGGAATGGGAATGTAATCGTTCTCACTCATTTAAAAATTCTAAAAGGGCAGTTTTTACTGCCCTTTTTTTTTGCTCGTCATAAAAATTTGCAGTGAACTTTGCAATGAACTTCTCAAATAAGTGAGTATTGGCGTACTAGTAATGCGAATGTAATCATTCCAACCCAAATAAATTCAAAAAGGGCAGTTTTTATTGCCCTTTTTTTAACTTAATAAATATAATTAGTGATTAATGATTTCTGATATATCAAATTAATTTTTGTTGATCAAATAATCAGGATAAAATTTTTTCAGTTAACAATAATTTAGCTTTTATATTTAAAAAGTAAATCGTGATCACTAAGTTTTTCTAATAAATTATAATTTTTGTTATTTAGATAACTGATAACCTGTTCATTTGATGTTTCAATTAAAAAGAACTTAAAGTTATATTTATTGAAATTTATTCCTTTTATAATTTCATACTCGTAACCTTCAACATCTAGTGAAAAAAAATCTATCAAATTTGGTGCAGAAATTTCATCTAAGATTTTTGTCAATGTTTTAGAGTTTACTACAACAGAATTTGATACTATCTCATCATCATAAACTATTCTAGAGACAAGATTATTTTCGATTAAATTCAACGAACTAATGTTTTCAGAACCAACAAGAGCAGTGTTAAAAAAAAAATTTTTGTTACTTCTATTTTTTCTTAACTCATTAAATTGTTTTTTCAAAGGCTCAATTAAAACGCCACTCCAATTTAAATATTTTTCGTAATACCAAGTGTTGGATTGATCTACGCCATCATTTGCACCACATTCTATAAAAAAACCGTTTTTAAAATCTAGATATCCTAACATTTTTTTATCTAAATTATTTAAAGCATTAAATTTTCTAAATTTTTTAAAAAAAGTTTTGGTTTTTTGCGGAAATAAAGATGTAATAAAACTCATATTTAAGTTTGTTTATTAAAAATTAGAATTAGGAGCATTATAGTGTTAAAATCATTTTCTTAAAGTTTGATTTATTTTTCTACTTAATAAAGATAAACAAATAGCAATTGAATACCAAAAAAAAGATCCGAATGTTGTACTTAAGATTGAGCCAGTTGGCCTCGGTAGAAATATAAGTAAAAGTACATATACAAAAATTAAAAAATTAAGTCTATTTTCGAATAGAATTTTTTTGTTTAAAAAATATTGTGTTTTAAATAAAAAAAAGAGTAAAAATAAAAAATAAACTAATATTCCTTTCTCTGATAAAAGTTCTAAATGTAGGTTATGTGAGTGAGTTGAACAACGTGGCCATCTTACATCTCCATATAATTTAATTTCATTTTGGTCTAAGTAATCATAATTACTACATTTATGTCTAAAAGATTTTAATCCATTTCCTAATAAAGGTTTGTCTTTAAACATTAAATAAGATGTATGATAATGTTTACCCCAAGAGGTATTAAAGAAATTTTTAAATGAATATGATTGACTGGCAGGAGAATAGAAATAACTAAATATTTCTTTTGAGTATCTTTTTTTTACAGAATCATTATTAAAAAAAAATAAAAGAAAAGATAATATTAAACTTGCGATAGATATTACTAACAAAAACTGTTTTTTATTTTTGAAAATAAAAGCGTAAAAAAATAAAATAAATGTGAATAAAAAAATAAATGATGACCTTTCACCAGTTATATAAACAAAAAATAGCAATATTATCGGAAATAAATGATAAACAAAATTTTTGTAAAAACTTAATCTTACAAAAAAAAGTGAAATTAAAACAGTTGAGATAAATCCACCCGCTATTAATTCATCATCGAATAAGCCTGAAAATCTCTGGCAATTATTACCTTCTGCATCACAATAGCTTGCTACGAAGCCCAACATATTTTTACCTGAAAAATATTGCATTAGAAGATCTAATAAAAAAATTAGAAACAAAATTGATATTATATTAATGATTTTTTTTATTTTTTCTTGATCCGAATTTATAATAATATACTCAATGGCAAGGAATAAAATTAGAAACCTCATATAGAAAAAAGATTTAATTAAATATTCTAAATTATAATAAGTAAAGATTTCTGTAATAAAAATTGACAGAAAAAAAATACATAAGATTAAATTATCTTTATTTATTATATTTTCTTTTTTAATAAAAAGATTTAGTAAAAAAAAAATTCCAATAAAAAAAATAATTAAATTTACCACTAAGCTTCCTAGGAAAAATGACAAAGGAAAAACAAATGCTAAAAAAAATAGTATATCATTAATTAAATTATTTTTTTTTAAAAGGCTAAGCATCTTTAAATCTTCTTAAATTTTTATGATTAATCGACATATAATAATTTTTTTAATCAATTTAAATTATTTTACTATTTTTTATTAAAAAAGTAGCAAAATATGGTATCAACTTTTTAAAAAGTTAATTTTTATTCAATAAGTGAACAGATATATTATCCAATATAATGAAATAAAATTAAAAAGCATAGTTTTTTCAGTATTTTTTTTGAATTGAAAAAAAATATTTTGAATATATAAGGACGCGCAAATGACAACATCAATACGTAACATCACCATAATTGCCCATGTTGACCATGGCAAAACTACTTTGATTGATAACTTAATGAAACAGAGTGGTTCATTTAGAGAAAATGAAGTCGTTAATGAAAGACTTATGGACTCTGGTGAACTTGAAAAGGAAAGAGGTATTACAATTCTTGCCAAACCGGCTTCGATAAATTGGAAAGATTCTAGGATTAATATTATTGATACACCTGGACATAGAGATTTTGCTGCAGAAGTTGAAAGAGTTCTTAGTATGGCTGATGGTGCATTATTGTTAATAGATTCAGCCGAAGGAGTAATGCCTCAAACTAAATTTGTATTAGCTAAAGCACTTAAACAAGGCCTTAAACCAATAGTGGTTATTAATAAATTAGATAAAGCTGACCAAAGAGCCGATGAAGTTTTGAATGAGACTTTTGACTTATTTGTCAGCTTAGATGCCAATGAAGAACAATTAGACTTTCCAGTTATTTACGCAAGTGGAAGATCTGGCTGGGCATCTAATGAAATAGATGGTCCAAGAGAGAATTTAAATCCATTATTAGATTTAGTAATAGACCATGTTAAGCCAGCAGAATTCGACAAGTCCAAGCCTTTTGCAATGCTTTCAACCCTTTTATATGCTGATAGTTTTTTGGGTAGAAGTTTAGTTGGTAGAATTTCTCAAGGTACTGCAAAAGCAAACCAACAAATCAAGGCAATTAATCTTGATGGAGAAAAAGTTGATGAAGGAAGGTTGACTAAAATATTTAGATACGAGGGTACAAAAAAAGTACCAATAGAAGTTGGTGAAGCTGGAGATATTGTAGTTATCGCTGGATTAGAAAAAGCAAATGTTGCTGATACCATATGTGATACTGAGGTAGATGCACCAATCCAAGCAACCCCTATTGATCCACCAACGATGTCTATTAAAATAACAGTAAATAGTTCTCCATTAGCTGGTACTGAAGGTAAAAAACTTACAAGCACTCAAATTAGAGAGAGATTGGTTCAAGAGGCTCAGAATAATGTCGGGATTTCATTTTCAGAAAATGAAAACAAAGATTCATTTGAAATAAGTGGAAGAGGTGAATTAATGTTAGAAATATTATTAACACAAATGAGACGTGAAGGATTTGAAATGACGGTAAGTCCTCCGAGAGTTTTATTTCAAAAAAATGAAAATGGTGAAAAATTAGAACCTATTGAAGAAATTACTATGGATCTTGACGAAGAATTCTCTTCTAAAGTTATAGATTCCATGAATAAAAGAAAAGGAAAGTTAATAGATCTTAAAGATACTGGAAAAAATAAAAAACGATTAATCTTTCATGCACCAACTAGAGGTTTAATGGGATACACCAGTAGATTTCTTACTCTAACTAAAGGAACAGGAGTAATAAACAGAATATTTCATTCTTATGGAAAATTTGAGGGAGATATGGAAGGCAGAAGAAATGGTGCATTAATTTCTATGGATCAAGGAAAAGCAGTAGCATTTGCAATTTATAATCTACAGGCAAGAGGAGAAATGTTTGTTACTCATAACGATCCAGTTTATTCTGGTATGATTGTAGGTTTGTCACCTAAACCTGGTGATATGATTATAAATGTCATGAAAGGTAAAAAACTTACAAATATGAGGACACAAGGAACAGATGAAAATGTTGTTTTAACTCCTGTAAGAAAAATGTCGATTGCTGAACAATTGAGCATGTTAAATTCTGATGAAGCACTAGAAATTACACCAAATTCATGCAGATTAAGGAAAGCTGTGCTTGATCCTCACGAGAGAAAAAAGCTCTCTAAATTATCAGAAGCTTCTTAAAAAATTATTATTCAGATTTATTTTTGGTAAAAGGCAGCCACTTTTCAAACGCTGATTTACTAGGTCCGTCATATGGAATTGAGTAAGAGTTTGTTCTTGTCAAGACTTCAATACCTTTAGAAAAAACAAAAATAAAAACTATGACAAAAACGATTGTCATAACTTTAAATGGATCAAAATTTTTTGTCTTAAAAACACTAACAGCTTTTGCTTCAGCTCTGTGAAATTGTTTAAAAGTATAATAAACAGCAAATATTAAACCTATATGAGCAACATATGTCCCTGCCCAACCAAATGCAAAAGTGGCATATGAAAATACGTATAAACTAAATACTGTTGTCCATATAAAACTTAAAACTAATAATATTTGTAGTCTCACAGTTTTGGGAAGAGCTCTTAAATCATTTTTACTATCGTCAAATAGTATATTTGCTGATTCTTTCATCCAATTTTTTATAGACATGATTTATATTTACAATTTTTATTCAGTATTAACAATCGACTAATTGTCCACTAAAAACATTTACTTCGTAACTTTATCCACAATATAAATTCCTAAAGCTACAGCAGGGCCTATCCCAAATGCAAATATTATAGTGCCCAAACCAACAGTTCCTCCCAAATACCAACCAGATATAACAGCTGAAATTTCTAAAGTAGCTCGAATTAAAGCAATAGGAAGTTGCGTTTTTTTTGTTAGACCTGTCATCAATCCATCTCTAGGACCAGGACCTAAATTTGCAATTAAGTATATGCCGCTTCCTAAACCGACAAGTAAAACAGAAAATACAGCAAGAATATATTTTGAAAAAGTAGTCAAAGGAGGATCAAAAAGAAAAAGCGTCAAATCAATTATGGCTGCTATAATTAAAATATTTAAAATTGTACCAATTCCTGGTTTTTGTTTTAGTGGAAACCAAAACCCTAAAACAACAATACTTATTATTAATGTAGATAAACCAATCGAAATATTTAATATGTTTGATAACCCTTCTGCAAGAACAGACCATGGAGAATTACCAGTCGTAGAAACTAATAAAAGGCCCTCACCCAACCCAAACAAAGACAAACCAATACATAAAAGTAAAAAAGTTGTAAATTTAGGTTTTAAATTTAAAGGTTTTTCTGAGCTCCAGGATTTTGATGGAATATTTTTAATGGTTAAAAACATAATTCTTTAGACTATTTATCTTTTAAACATAAAAATTCTATATAAAGTTCTGACAAGTTAGTTAAAATAATATGAAATAATGAGAAAATTCTTGGTAATATTGTTAGTTTTATCTCCTCTTTTTTTGCAAGCGCATACTGAACACTATAAAAATTATTCAAACATAGAAATGGAAATTTTTAAAGATGATGAAAAAATTGGAGAAAGCATTTTTACATTTAAAAAAGAAGAAGGTAAGTTTATTGTAAAAAATAAAACTAATTTTGAAGTTAAATTATTAGGTGTTACAGTATTCTCAATAAATAGTAGAGGAACGGAAGAGTATATTAGAGATCAATTAATTTCTTTTAAATCAGAAACATTTCAAAATGATAAAAGAAAATATGTAAATTTAATTTTTGACGAAAAAAAAGGGAAGTTTATAATTGATGGATCGTCATATAAAGGAGAGGCAGATAAAGAAAATATAATCGGTAATTGGTGGAATCATAGAATTTTGCAAACCGAGACGCAAATAAGTCCATTATCTGGAAGTGTAAAAAAACAAAACATAGAATTTTTGGGGAAAAAAAAAATAAAACTTTATAATAAAGAATATAATGTTGAACATTTTAGACTTTTTTCAACCAACGCAAATCTACCTGATGATAAAAAATTAAATTTTGAAATATGGTACGATAAGAAAAAAGCATTGATTATAAAAGTAGCTTATAAGAGAATGGGTCTATGGGAATATAGACTAAAAAAAATTCAATAATTATTTTCCCGCCACTGTCATTTTATTAATCAATAAAGTAGGAGCATTTGTTGAGTACTTCATCTCTAAATCATTTGCCAAAGTAATATTCTTAAACATTTCCTTAAAATTTCCAGCTATAGTTATTTCACTTACTGGGTAAGTTAATTCTCCATCCTCAACCATAAATCCTGACGCTCCAACTGAATAATCTCCAGTAATGATATTGCCTCCATGGCCTATAGTCTCTGTTATGTATAAAAATTTTTTTTCTGAATTTAACAAATCCTTAAAGCTTAAGGTACCGTTTTCAAAGTATAAGTTAGTTGTTCCTCCAGACCTACCATTAGATTTTAAATTTAACTTTTTACCATAATAAGTATCAATTAAATAATTTTTTAAAATACCATTCTCAACTAATTTTAAAGAATTGGTTTCAACGCCTTCGCTATCAAAGTTTTGGGAACCTAATCCTTTTTCAATTTTTGGATCATCGATGATATTAATTGAGTTTGGAAAAACTTCAGAATTGATTTGATCTTTTAAAAAAGAAGTCCCTCTTGCAATAGCACTCGCATTTATTGCACTTGCTAGTGTACTTAATATTCCTTTGGAAATTCTTTTATCAAATATAACTCCAATTTTTTCACTCTTGATTTTTTTTGGACCTAACTTTTTTATTGCTTTGTCGGCAGCAATTTTTCCGATTTTTTCTGGTTTCATCATATCTTGCAAGAATCTTGTGCTACCGAACTCGTAATCTCTTTCCATTGCACCATTAATTCTTGATACAGCTACACATGAAGATGAAAAATTTGAGGTTTTGTATCCACCTAAAAAACCATTACTGTTTGCGAGTATAAAATTATTTTTATTTTCGGTAAAACCAGCTTCAGTATTAACTATTTTTTCGTCTGTTGATGCTGTTTCTTCAACTTTTTTTAAAAATTCAATCTTTTTATCATTTGGATAATGTGTTTCATCATAGAGATTAAGGTCTCTTATCTCTTTAGACATTAACTCTTTATCTGGTAACGAATTATTTTCATCTGATGGAGTAATTTTTGTAGCATCAATACAACGTTCTATTAGTTTTTCTAAGTTTGATTTAGATAAATCTGATGAATTAATGCTTGATTTTTTTTTCTCTATATAAGTAGTTAAATTGACAGCAAAACTATCTGCTCTATTTGACTCATCTAATTTTTTATTTCTAAAACTAACATTTTCTGAAACAGAGTGAATTACTTTTACACCCACATCCGTGGCTCCTAGTTTTTTAGAGTTTTCAATACAATAAGACGCTATATCTTTTAAAAATTCCTGATCCCTTATCATTTAGATTAAAGTTTTGTTCCACCAACAGTCATCTTATTTATAAGAATTGATGGCTGAGCTACTCCTACTGGAACACCCTGTCCAGCTTTACCACATGTCCCAATACCTGGATCTAATTTCATATCATTACCAACTAATGAAACTTCTTTTAAAATTGACGGTCCATCTCCAATTAATGTAGCACCTTTGATTGGTGATCCTATTTTGCCATTATTGATTTCATATGCTTCCGTACAGTTAAAAACAAATTTTCCTGAAGTTATGTCTACTTGTCCTCCCCCAAAACTTACAGCGAAAATACCTTTATCAACTGAACTTATCATTTCATCTTGTGAATATTTACCTGACAACATCATTGTATTTCTCATTCTTGGTAAAACTACATGCTTATAACTTTCTCTTCTTCCACTACCTGTTGACTTAGTTCCCATCAGACGAGCGTTTAAACGGTCTTGCATATAGTTCTTTAAAATTCCATTTTCTATTAAAACTGTATTTTCAGTAGGCGTTCCTTCATCATCTATTGTTAAACTTCCTCTTCTTTGATGTAATGTGCCATCATCTACAATTGTAACTCCTTCACTTGCTACTTGCTGCCCCATTAAATTGTGAAAAGCTGAAGTTTTTTTTCTATTGAAATCTCCTTCAAGACCATGTCCAATTGCTTCGTGTATCAAAATTGCTGGCCATCCAGGGCCTAAAACAACTTTCATCTCTCCTGCTGGTGCTGGTTTGCTTTCTAAATTCACATTTGCGATTCTAAAAGCTTCATCACATACATCTTTCCAGCTTCCATCTTTTAGATAGTCATCATAGCTTTGTCTTCCTCCAATTCCATAAACACCTGTTTCTTTTTTTCCGTCTTTTTCTAAAACTACGGAAACGTTAAATCTGACTAATGGCCTATCATCTTTCAAAACTTGATTATCAGAACGAATAATTTCTATTGATTTATGTTCACCTAGAAAATTTGCAGTTACTTGATTTACAATTGAGCCTTTTGATCTTAAATAGTTATTAACACTGTTCAGCAAATCTATCTTTGAGTCGAAAGTCTTGCTTTCAATAGGATTAATATTTTCGTAATATTTGTTGTTAGTTTTAGGAATTTCATGATTATAGGTTCCTTTTTTTGACTTTAATGTATCTTTTAAATTATCGCTTGATTTTTTTAATGATTCCTTTGAAATATCATTAGAATGAGAGTAGGCAACAACCTCTCCTGTCACGGCTCTGAAACCATATCCTTGATCAGAATTATAAGTTGAACTCTTTATTTTATTATCGTCTAAAACGATGGATTCTGACTTATGATTTTCTAAATATAATTCTCCGTCATCACAATTTTTTAAGGTTTCAGTAACAATTGCTTCAGCTTGCGATGTATCTATATCTGTTTCTTTGAAGAAATTTGACATCTGAAGAATGTAGTAGTGATTATTAATATATCAACTGCTTATTTGGCACATTTGTAAAAATAAAATATTCAAATATAGTTTAATTATGAAGGTTTTTTTTAACAATTCATGCAAAATCTGCAGAGCAGAAATTAATATTTATAAGAAAGAAAACATAGAAAATTTGAATTGGATAGACATAACTAAAAATAAAAATGCTGAATTAGAAACAAAAAAAACTGATAAAGAGCTTCTAAGAAGACTTCATGTAGAACAAGATGGAAAAATCTATGTAGGTATTGATGCTTTTTTACTTATTTGGAAAAGTATTCCAAAATACAAGTTTCTTTATAAATTTTTTAAACTCCCAGTCATTTACCAATTATTTTATGTCGGATATGAAATTGTAGCGTTTTTTTTGTATTTAAAAAATAGACACCAACTAAACTAATGTTGAATAGCGTATAAAATCTGGGTTACAAAAGATAAAAATATAAAAAATGAGAAAAATAAAATAAAATACATAACTGTAACCGCTCTATTCCTTTTTCTTCTTAAAATGACAAATTTTTTATCATCGAGAAAAGAAATATCTCTATCACCCGGCACTGGATAATCATAACTCCATCTCCATAAAGATGAACCAAATCTTTTATCTAGTTTATTGTAATAATTTACCCAAGCCAATGACCACATAAACATTAAAAATAAAAATGTTAAAGCTAAAAAAGTTGAGAACATAAATATATTAAATTATATTAAATTTTTTTTATATGTCTATCTGGGGAAGTTTAATTGGTGGGATGATCGGTTTTTCTTTAGGAGGGCCGTTTGGAATGCTATTAGGTTCCTTAATTGGTGGAAAAGTATCAAGATCAGGATCATCATTTAAATCTTTTGCACAACCTCAACAAGTTTTTGCATTAGCTCTTATAGTTTTATCAGCGAAACTGAGTAAAGCAGACGGACAGGTTAGTAGAGAGGAATTAATAGCGGTAAAAGATAAACTCAAAATTCCAGAAGATGAATTAGATCAAGTTGGAAAAATTTTTAATAAAGCTAAAGAAGAAAGCACTGGTTACGAGCCATATGCAAAACAAATAGCACAGATTTATCAAGGAAATATAAATGTATTGGAAGAAGTCATTAATATATTATTTTATATTGCAGAAGCTGATGGAAATATAAGTGATCAAGAATTTAGAATGATACAACATGTTTCTCAATTATTTGGTCTTAGTAACGCCCAGTTCAATGGAATAGTTGAGGGTAGAAAATCATCAGATAAACTCAATCCATATGTGGTATTAGAGAGCAAACCTGATGATAATCTTACAGATATTAGAAAAAGATATTTAAAATTAAGTAAAGAACATCATCCTGACTTACTTCTAAGTAAAGGAGTTCCTCAGGAAGTTATTGAGGAAAGTAAAAAGAAAATGAGAGCTATTAATTCAGCCTGGGATCAAATCCAAAAGCTAAAGAGTAATTAAAATTGCTCAGATTCTGTTGAGCCTTCCATTGCTGTTGTGGAGCTCTTTCCAGAACTTATTGTATTGGAGACTGCATCAAAATAAGAAGTGCCAACTTCTCTTTGATGTTTAACACTTGTATATCCATCTTTTTCTCTAGCAAATTCGTTTTGTTGTATTCTAGAGTAAGCAGTCATACCTTCCTTTTTATACTTTTCTGCAAGCTCGAAAATAGCAATATTTTGCGTATGGAAACCTGCTAAAGTTATAAATTGAAATTTATATCCCATCATTCCAATTTTAGTTTGAAATGTTGCAATCTCATCATCAGATAAATGTTTCTTCCAATTAAATGATGGGGAGCAATTATAAGCTAACATCTTGCCAGGAAATTTTGCATGTATTGCATCAGCAAACTTTTTTGCTTCTTCTAAATTAGGTGTTGCAGTTTCACACCATATTAAATCCGCGTAAGGTGCATAAGCTAACCCTCTTGAGATTGCTTGATCAATACCATCTTTTACATAATAAAAGCCTTCAGGTGACCTTTCCCCGGTTAAAAACGGTTTATCATTTTCATCAAAATCGTTTGTTATTAGTTTCGCAGCGTTGGCATCTGTTCTTGCAAGAATAATGAGAGGAACGTCGGCAATATCAGCTGCCAATCTCGCTGCTTTTAGATTTCGGACCATGGTTCCAGTAGGAACAAGTACCTTACCACCCATATGTCCACATTTTTTTTCACTAGCTAGTTGGTCTTCAAAATGAACTCCAGCCGCGCCAGCTTTTATAAATTTTTTTGTTAGCTCAAATACATTTAACGGTCCACCAAATCCTGCTTCACCATCTGCAATAATTGGCAACATGTAATCAGTTCTTTCGCTGCTTTTCATATCTCCATCTGCAATTTCCATATGTTGAATTTGATCCGCTCTAATTAAGGAATTATTCATAGACTCAACTAATTTAGGCGCGCTGTCATACGGATATAAAGATTGATCTGGATACATTTCTCCAGCGCTGTTTGCGTCTGCTGCAACTTGCCAACCACTTAAATAAATTGCTTTTAAACCTGCTTTTGCATGTTGAACAGCTTGATTTCCTGATAAAGAACCAAGTGTGTTTACATATGGCTCTGTATTCAACAATCTCCAGAGTTTTTGAGATTGCTGTTTACACATTGAATACTCAATTCTAATAGATCCTCTTAGCCTTTCTACTTCATCTGGCTTATAATCCCTTTGTATTCCTGCAAATCTTTTCAACTCGTACGAGATTTTCTCGGCTGACATTATTCCCCCTTTAAAAAAACTAATTCTTTTTACTTTTCTTTATATTCTTCTGTAAACTCATTCATTCCACTTGATCCCCAATCACAGTGGTCATCTCTTAAATAAACCCCTCTGCTTCTATGCTCTTGGTGCTCTTGGTGATTTGTGGTTTGAGAACTAGTTTCAATGTTTTTTATAGTATTTTTGTCCATGTAAACTTTATAATTTACAATATTTACAAAATCTACAAAAAATGTTAAAAGTCCAGTAAATACAATAAATTTTTTGTAAATAATAATTTACAAAGTTTACAAATAGTAAATGAGTCAAGTAGAATTAAACATTGGTCCAAAAATAAAAGCTTTTAGAAGGCAGCTAGGTATGCAAGCAAACAAACTAGCCTCACAACTTAACATTTCACCAAGTTATTTAGCTTTAATCGAGGGGGGTAAGAGAAAAATTGACGGGGAGTTGCTTTTAAAAATTTGTGAGGAGTTAAGAATCAACATTAGCGATCTAACAAATAAATCAGATATCAATATGGTCAACACAATTTCAGAATTACTTGATGATCAACTTTTTGAAGATTTGGATATAGTTGGTCCAGAAGTTAAAGATCTTGCAAATAGTAATCCAAAAATTGGTAAAGCTCTTATAAGATTAGGAGACATTTTGAAAAAAAAAGATCATGAATTAGTTAACAAAATTGAAAAACTTTCAGGAAAAATTGTAGATAATAGAAAAAACTCATTTCCCGGAGAAGTAATTTCAGATTTTTTGCAAGAAAATAGAAATTTTTTTCCAAAACTAGAGGAATTTGCAAATCAAATCTTTGAACAAATAAAACAAAATAATAGAACAAGATATATTGCTTTATGTGATTATTTAAAATCAGAGTATAAAATTGAAGTGCAAGATATAATTCCTGAGGAAGGAAAACCATTCTCAAAAATTTATGATAACAAAAATAGAAAGTTACTATTGTCTGATTATTTATCTTTGGAAACAAAGAAATTACATGCAGCAGCTCAAATTGTACAAGAGGGAGCAAGTGATATAATAAATTCTTATCTTGATACTTTTAATTATCCAAATGAAGAGTCGAAAAAATTAACAAAAGTTGCTTTATTAAACTATTGTGGTGCAGCAATTTTAATGCCCTACAAATTATTTCATTCTGAATGTAAAAAACTTAAATATGATTTAGAGTTATTGCAAAATACTTTTGCAACTTCATTCGAACAAGTCACACATAGGGTCACATGTTTGAATGATCCTAAATTACCTGGGGTTCCTTTTCATTTTTTGAGAGTTGATGTCGCTGGTAACATTTCAAAAAGATTTTCATTGTCAGGTATAGAAATACCACGTTATGGTGGTGCTTGTCCTCGATGGAATGTATATTCGGCTTTTTCTAGACCTGGTGTTATACAGGCCGCAGTAAGTAAAATGACTAATGGCGAAAAGTATGTATGTATAGCAAGAACTGTTGAAAAAGGTATAGGAAGATATGGACAAAAAAAAAGTATGTTATCTATTGGACTTGGATGTGAAGCCAAATATGCAAGAGATTTTGTTTATACGGAAAACTTAGATTTGAATGATAAAAAATCAGAGATACCTGTAGGGGTTTCATGTAGAACTTGTGATAGACTGGATTGTTCTCAAAGAGCTTTTCCACCATTGCATAAAAAATTTGATGTAGACATTAATTCTAGAGGAGTATCTGTATATGTCAGTGATTAAAAAATATGTAAGTTTTATAATTATATTTTTATTTGTAAGTACAAATAATGTGTATTCAGACAATTTAAATATATTATTTAAAGAATTGCTTAATGCAAAAAATTTACAACAAGCAGAAAAGCTAGAAGATCAAATTTGGAATAAATGGACAAGACACCCAAACAATGATTATCTGACGAACAAATTAGAGAACGGAACTTATTCCATGTACCATCAGCAGTATAGAATGGCATTAAAACTATTTACAGATGTGATTAATGAGGACCCAAAATGGGCAGAGGGTTGGAATAAGAGAGCAACATTACTATTTATATTGGGGGATTATGAGAAATCGTTAGATGATATTGAAAAAGTTTTAGATCTAGAGCCAAGACATTTTGGAGCATTATCAGGACGAGCGCAAATATACTTAAGCTTAAAGGAATATG
The DNA here is from genome assembly GCA_902541285.1 of uncultured Pelagibacteraceae bacterium. GTDB lineage: Bacteria > Pseudomonadota > Alphaproteobacteria > Pelagibacterales > Pelagibacteraceae > Pelagibacter. Next base: position 32,983 of record CACBQD010000001.1, on the reverse strand, counting down.
AAAAAGCAGTTGATGACTTGAGAAAAGCAAAATCTATTTATCCATTAATCAAAAGTGGAGAAAATATAAAATTAATAGAAGAAATTATCAAAGACCAACAAATTTAATTGTTCTTAGATCTTTTTTTTGCAATCAGCTGGGTTAATGAATCTACCATTAAATCTGAGGCTTTAAAAATTTCACTTGGTTTAAATTCATGTGAAATATTTTTTTCTTCATTTGTTTTGTCTTCAATGACTATACCTTCATCTGGAGAATTATTTTTAATATAAATTAGTATTAACCACTCATCGTCAATTGTCTCATCCCATTTTATAAATATCTCTCCAGTTTCGAATCTTCTGTCTATGCATCTCAAGATAGACATATGTTTAGTTATATATCTTTTATTAAGTTGAAAAACTAAACTATTCGCACTTCTGTAAAAGCTTTCAAGTGCAAACTCAATTTTTTGCCTAGCTAAAGTATACTCCCTTTCTCTTTGAAGTAATTTTGCTCTATCGTCTCCTTCTTGTGTTTCTATGCCTAAGGCTTCAACTCGTTCTCTTATTTTCTGATCTCTTATTTGTTGATATTTTAATTTTAGTTTTTCGATACGCTCTTGTAATCCTGAATAATCCTCTCTCTTTTCTCTTAACGCTAATTTTTCTAGTTGTTCTAATTCTTTTACCTCTCTTATTCTAAACTTTTCTATTTGCTTTTCTAATTTTAATTCTTGTAAAAATTTCTTTTGTCTCTCCGCCTGCTCTTTTCTTAGTATAGCCTGTTCTTTTCTTAAGAATAATTTTATATCTTTTGCTCTTTCTCTTTCTAATTTTTGTTCTTGTTTTAACTGGATTTCTTTTTCTTTTAAAAAAGCTAACTCATCTACTTTCTTCTGTTTTTCAATTTCGATTTTTTCCTTTTCTGCTTGCTCAATTTTCTCAAGTTTAATTTGCCTTTTTTCCTCAGCTCTTATTTCTTTAAAACGAATTAATTTAAATTCTATACTTTGAAAAAATTTTTGTATTAATTTATCAATTGCTAATAAATTAAAACTAAATTTGAAAGAAAACTTATTTTTTAAATCTTCCTCAAGTCTGACCGTTCTTGAAATAATACCCTTTTCAGTACTTGTCTTTAACTTAACTTTTTTTATTTTTTTTCTTCGATTTAATCTTTTTGTTATTTTTTTTTTTAATTTTGGTATTTTTTTCTTTATTTTTGACTTGGATTTATTTTTTGATTTTTTAACCTTTGTTTTTAAATTTTTTTTTTTAGGTTTTTTTTTCTTTTTTTTCATTTAAGAAATACAGCTTTATCAGCTAATTTTTAATAAATATAGTCTCTAGTATTAGGTACAGATCTAATATCTTTAGTTAGCTGAAGTTGAAATACAACTTGATCTCCCCATTTAAAAGCCATTTCACAACTTGTAAGATAAAATTCCCACATCCTTAAAAATTTTTCATCAAACATTTCTAAAACTTGATCTTTTTTTGATAGAAATCTTTCTTTCCAATTTCTTAATGTGTGAGCATAGTGCATCCTTAAAATCTCTATATCTGTAGCTATAAGTCCAGAATCCTCTATTGGCCTCGCTATTTCGCTTAAACTAGGGGTATATCCACCAGGAAATATATATTTTGTTATCCAAGGCTGTGGGTCTCTAGGTGGTAGATTTGATCCAATTGTGTGTATCAAAGCTACTCCATCCTTTTTTAACATTTGAGACACTCTATTAAAATAGGTTTCATAGAATTTTTTTCCAACATGTTCAAACATTCCAACACTAACTATCCTATCAAATTTTTCATTCAATTGTCTGTAATCTATTAATTTAAATTCAACTTGATTATCTAAATTTAATTCTTTGGCTTTTTCTTGGCTATATTTTAATTGATTTTCTGAGAGTGTAATTCCGGTAACTGAAGCTTTTGTTTTTTTTGCAATGTCAATTGCAAGTGTTCCCCAACCAGATCCAATATCTAAAACTTTTTGGTTAGGTTGTATATGAAGTTTTTTAATTATGTGATCAATTTTATTTTCTTGAGCAGTTTCCAAGCTATCATTCTCATTTTTGAAGTATGCACATGAATATTGTCTTTTTTTATCAAGAAACAAATCATATAATTTTTCTGAAATATCATAATGGTGTGCAACATTTTGTTTAGATTTAACAATTTTATTAAAACTTGTTAAATATTTTAAAGTTCCCTTTATTTTATTTAATATCTTTCCATATATATTAATATCTGCTCTTCCAATATTTTTAAAAGCTATATCAAGAAATTCCGTCAAGGTTCCATTTTTTAATCTTAAAGAGCCATTGGTATATGCTTCGCCAAAATATAAATCAGGATGGAAAAGTAATTTTTTATGCAAACTTTTGTCTAGCAATTGTAATTCTATAGGAATTTCTTTCAAAGGCTTTCCTATAACATATCTGTTAGAATTATAATCTATTAAGATAAAGCCATCTTCTTTGAATAAATCATTTAAAAAATTTATAAGTTTCATTATGCTGCTTTTAAGTGCTTAAAGTCAAAATCAAGCTTTTGAAGTTCATCAAAAAATATTTTTTTTTCGTTTTCATTTAATAACTTTAATGGTGGAATTAAATTCTGGTAGTCCTGATCAATTTGCGCCATAAAAGTATGTAATCCAGAGATTAAATTAAATTTATCGAAAATGCTTCTTACTAAACACAACTTTTCGTTTGAAGATTGATCTGATCCATTTTGAAATTTATCGTAAACATCTCTTGCTAAAACTGAAGTAACATTTGTTGTTGCTGTAATTATTCCAGAGCAACCTAGTTCAAGTCCTTTCAATAATTTTGACTCTGAACCTGGCATTACTGAAAAATTATCTATTTTCAAATTTTCATACAAATTATAAGAACTGTCTTTTACTCCAACTATTTGACTTGGAAATTTTTTTACTAGCTCTTCAACACAATCAATACTAAATTTATATCCTGAGAGTTTTTCGAAATTATATAAAATTATTTTACATTCATTAATTTCATCTATTATTCTTGAGTAAAAATTAATCACATCGTGATCGCTATACTTATAATAGGCAGGAGGCATAATTAGAAATTTATTAAACCCATTTGATTTGGCTATTTTTATCAAATTAATATTATCAACTAGCGAATTAAGACCGGTTCCAATTATAAATTTGTCCCTATAATTACTTTTTGGTAACAAATTGATTAATTGAATTTTTTCCGAAAGAGATATGAGTTGTGATTGTCCAGTACTTCCAAAAAAAACTACTCCATGGCAACCTTTGTCGATTAGATTTTCAGCATATTTAATAGTTTTTTCACTATTTAACGCCAGATTTTTATCTAATACTGACAATGTAGCTGCATATATTCCATTAATCATAACTTAATTATATGACTATAATTATAGAATAGATTTAAGAAAAAAATAATAAAAAAATATATTCTAAATACTTATGAAAGTTTGTGTTTATCTTAGCTATATAGGTCTTGGGGCAAATTTGTTACATCTAAGTTATGTGCATCAGTTATCTGAAAAGTTTGGACCTGTAACAGTTTTTACATTATGCAATAATTTGTCGGATGCATTAGAGGATGATCCTAAAATTAAAGAAGTCATAGTAATAGATAAAAAATATAATAAATTTAAAAATATATTTAGTTTTTCATCGGAATTAAAAAAATACAATTTTGATAAAATATTTATTTATTATCCAAGTCCTAGAATATTCATCGCGTGTAAGTTAGCTGGAATAAAAGATATTTATCACTATCCTTTATTTAAAAAGAAAAATCTTCATTTAATCAACGCAGCACAAAAGTTTACTGCGAGTGTATTAAATATAAAGAAATGTCAAACATACACAAAAATTCACATAAATGAAAATAAACTTAAAAGTATATCAACTTATTTTGATAAATCAAAATTTAACATTGTAATAGGAGCTGGATCTTCAGGTCCAACAACAAAATGGGGCACTGATAATTACTCAAATCTAATAAATGAGTTAAATAAACTAAATAAATTTAATTTTTTTATTTTGTGTGGTCCTAATGAAAAATTAATTGCTCAAGAAATAATGGATAAAGTTGAAGGAGATAATATTACAGATCTTAGTAACAAAAATATCTCGGAAGTAATACCTTTTATAGCTTCTGCAGATATGTATGTGGGGAATGATTCATTTGGTTCACATATTTCATCACAATCTGGCAAACCAAGCCTTGTGATTTTATTGGACTCACCAAAAGCATATACGGATTATACTCCTAATCATATTAGAATTATTCCTGAAGGATATAATGTTAACAATATTACACATGGAAGTGAAATTGATCCAAATTTAATTAAGGTCGAACAAGTGTACAAATCAATACTAAGTTATACTTAAACAACCGATTTTAAGACTGTGTCTTTGGCTTGGTTCACTAAAGTAGCAATATTATTTAATTCTGGACTTCTATCTGGATGAATTTTTTTCATAATTTTTTTATAAGAATTCATTACTTCATCTTTTGTATATTTTTTTTTGGGATCTAAATTTAAAATTCTATATGCTTCATCTAAACTCATATTCTGAGATGACATATTTTGATTAAATTGATTAAAATTAAATCTGCCAGAATTTTTTAAAACTCTAAAAAGTCCCCATAATCTAAATAGCTGAAATAAAGAAATACCTGCTTTCGTTTTAATTAAAGGCAAAATAGCCAACATAAATGGTAAGGAAAATATATATCTTCCTGCATATGCCATTATAACCGCTAACAATATTGAAGAAATTATAATAAATGTTCTTACAAATTTTGATATTTTTTTTGTTGAGGTTTTGGCAAACCAATTGAGTAAAATATAAAGAATTATAAAGATTATTAGTATTGCAAAAAAAATATTCATAAATTAATTAAATTTAAATGAAAATACCACAGCTTAAAAAAAAACCAGAATTAAAATCTTGTCACAACGTAACTTGGGAAGACGATTATAGTTGGATACATCAAGAAAATATACTTGAAGTATTGAAAGATAGTTCAAAATTATTGCCAGAGGTGAGAAAATATCTTGAAGATGAAAATGATTATTTTAGTCATCAAATGTCAGATACAAAAGAAATTCAAAAAGTTTTATTCGATGAGATTAAAGGAAGAATTAAACTTGATGATGAGTCTCTTCCATTCAAAGATGTAAGATATAGTTATTGGACAAAAACAACAACAAAAGGAAATTATTCTATAAAGTTAAGAAAAAAAATTGATTCTGATGAAATAGAAGAAATTTGGAATGGTGATTTAGAAAAAGCAAAACTTAAAACAGAATATTTTGGGCTTGGAGACTTAGAAGTTAGCTATAATGATAAATTACTAGCTTATTCATTAGATTTAAAAGGATCTGAATATTACACCATACATATAAGAGATATTAAAAGTCGAGAGCAAGTTGGTGAAAAAATTGAAAATACAAGTGGTGGAATAACATTTAGCTTAGATGACAAATATATTTTTTACTCTAAGCTTGATGACAATCACAGACCAAGAGAAATTTACAGGCATGAAATTGGAACTCCTACTAGTAAAGATATTCTTATATTTAAAGAAGAAAGTGAAGCATTTACTGTAGGAATAGGTCTTAGCTCTGACGAAAAGTATTTTTTTATTACGTCATCTGATCATAATACGTCCGAACAGTATTATTTTAAAGCAGATGAAATAATTCCAAAACCAAAATTAATTGATAAAAGAAAAAGAGGGATAATATATTCTGTTAATTCATGGAATGGTAATTTCTATAAACATACAAATGAAGATGCAGAAGATTTTAAGATCGAAAAGACAAATGATTTAGAAAAAAAGGAGTGGGAAACATTTATACCTGCACGAGAAGAGGTTTTAATTGGAGGATTAATTTTTTTAAATGATTGGATTATAAGATCTGAAACTTCTAATGCTTTATCAAAATTAATATTAAGAAATCCAAAAAATGATGAAGAAGAAGAAATATTTTTTTCAGATGAAAAAGTTATTGTTCCTGGTGTGTCGTTAACCCAAAGAGATAGAAATACTGATACCGTTTATTTATCATATTCATCACCAAAAACTCCTGGAAGGACTTACCTATACAATCTTAAAACAAAAGAGAAAAAATTAGTTAAAGAACAAGAGATTCCTAGTGGCCATAATTCTGATGACTACATAGTTGAAAGATTAGAGTGTACCTCTCACGACGGAAGAATGGTTCCTATAACTATAACAAGACATAAAAAAACTAAATTAGATGGATCTGCAAAATTATTATTATATGGGTATGGATCTTATGGTAGTTCTATGTCACCAAGTTTTTCTTCAACCAGAATAAGTTTAATAGAGCGAGATATTATATGGGTAACTTCTCATATTAGAGGCGGTATGGAAAAAGGAATGAAATGGTGGAAAGAAGGAAAGTTATTAAACAAGAAAAATACTTTTGAAGATTACATTGCTTCTGCAAAATTTTTAATTGAAAAAAAGTTTACGTCTAAAGGTAATATTATTGGAATGGGTGGATCTGCTGGAGGTCTTTTAATGGGAGCCGTTGTTAACCAAGCTCCTGATTTATTTTTGGGCATTGTTATGGCTGTTCCTTTCGTTGACTCGTTGACTACGAACTTAGACCATTCGTTACCATTAACAGTCGGCGAATTTGATGAATTTGGAAATGCTAAAGATAAAAAAGAACACTTTGATTACATATTTTCATATGCACCTTATAACAATATTAAAAAGATGGATTACCCAAACATTTTGATAACCACAAGTCTAAGTGATAACAGGGTATTATTTGATGAGCCAGCAAAATTTACTGCAAAATTAAGGGATTACAAAACGGATAACAATTTACTTTTATTAAAAACAGAAATGAATGCAGGTCATGGAGGAAAATCTGGAAGAGATGGAGCAATTGAGGAGATTGCAGTTGACTACGCATTCGCTTTGAAAATAGCTGGAAAATTAAACACTTGATCTTGAAATATCAAAATTAATTACCATATAAATTTTGTTAGTCGCCTAATGGGGCTAGCAATAAATAAACTTGCTTAATTAAAGGAGGATAATATGACAAGTAAGGATCTATCAATTTTCAACTCACTTCGGCCTTTCTCAATTGGTTTCGACGATATGTTTGACCAATTCGAAAGCATGTTGGGCAATGGTGGTTTAAGTATGCAATCAAACTACCCGCCTTACAATATAAGAAGAACTGGCAAAGATAACTACTCAATAGAGGTTGCTTTAGCTGGTTTTAACAAAAAAGATGTTGAGGTAGAGTTTGAAGATAATCTATTAACTGTAAGAACTAAACAAGTTGATAGAAGTGAAAACAAAAACCAAGATGGAGAGATAATCCACAAAGGTATATCGCAAAGACAATTTGCGAGATCATTTACAATTGCTGATGATGTAAAAGTGAATGGTGCAGAGTTAAAAGATGGTCTTTTAACGATTGCATGTGAAAGGATTATCCCGGAGCATAAAAAAAAGAAACTTATTGAAATTAAATAAGTACCTTGCTTGTGGGGCTAGTCCCCACAAGACTAAATACATCCGCTAGAGCTAAATCCGATAATAACCCCTGAAGCATTCACCTCAAATTTTCTTTCACAAGGAATTCCATATTTTTTTGTTTTGTAGATAAGCATTTCATTTCCAAGTTCATTTACAAAATCTTCTGAAGGTGAGCCTAATTCTAATTTCATCTCATTAACTTCTTTTCCAACAAATTGGCCAAATTTTTCATTTTCTTTTTCGGCCACTTCATCAGATTTCTTTTTAATTGTTTGGCATCCAGTTAAAAAAATAATTGTTAATGTGATAAACAAAGCAATAAATTTTTTTAATAAAGTATTATTTTTAAAAGTAATATTCATTAATGCATACCTAAAGTTGAATTATGTTAACAATTTGTTCAAAACTTTCATTAAATTGTTTGAATTTAATACAAATTTGAAAAGATAGTAAATTTTAAAGATTATTGAGTTATTGATTTATTATATTAAAGAAATGCTATGGCAACAGACTTAAGAATATCAAATATATCAAAAATATATCCAGGATGTATAGCTAATGACAATGTATCTCTTCAATTTAAAAGTGGAAAAATATATGCGCTTTTAGGAGAGAACGGAGCAGGCAAATCTACATTGGTAAAAATTTTGTCTGGTGTAATAAGCCCAGATAATGGTGAGGTTTATTTAAATGAAAAAAATTTAAAATTAAGTTCTCCTCTCGATGCCAAAAAAAATAAAATTGGAATGGTTTTTCAACATTTTAATTTATTTGAAACTTTATCAGTTTTTGAAAACTTAAGTATAGATGCGACTGAAGATAATAAAAGTTTAAGAGTAAAAATTAATGAAATATTAAAAAAATACAACTTTAGTATTGACCTTGATGTTCCTGTATTAAATTTATCAGCAGGGCAAAAGCAAAAAGTTGAAATTATAAGATGTCTTTTAAGAAGCCCTAAAGTTTTAATCATGGACGAGCCTACATCTGTTTTGACTGAGCAGGAAACAGAGGAATTATTTATATCTTTAAAAAAATTCTGTGATGAAGGAATATTAATTATTTACATAACTCACAAATTAAAAGAAGTTTTGTCTTTATGCGATGAGGTTGCAGTAATGCGAAAAGGCAAGGTTGTATCTGTTAGCCAAACACAAAATGAAAAAGTTGAAACTCTCGCAAATAAGATGGTTGGTCAAAAACTAGCGAAAATTAAGAAAAAAATTAATATTTCCAAAAATAAAGACGAAATATTTAAAGTAAAACATTTAAATTTTTATAGCGATGATCCTTTTGAAACAAATTTAGTTAATCTAAATTTTTCTGTAAAGAAAGGAGAATGTTTGGGTATAGCGGGTATTTCTGGCAATGGTCAAAACGAACTCTTTCAAATTTTGAGTGGGGAAATAATTACACCTAATACATCAATCATTTTTCGAAATAAGGAAATTGCTAAACTAAATCCAAAGCAACGACGAGAGTATTTAATGGCTTTTTCCCCAGAAGATAGAATATCTCAAGCAGCTGTACCTGAATTAAAAATTTATGAAAACGTTGCTTTAAATAATTTCAAGTCATCAAATTTTTTTGAAAAAGGTTTGGTAAATGAAAGAAAAATTAAAGAACATTCAAAGAAAATATTGTCTGATTTTTCAGTAAATACTGACAACGTAGAATTAAAAAGTCAATTTCTATCAGGTGGAAATTTACAAAAACTTATTTTAGGAAGAGAATTAATCACAGCTCCAGAATTATTAATTTGTTACAATCCAACATGGGGGCTCGATGTGGGTGCTATCAATTATATTCATGAAACACTTATAAAAATTAATGATCAAGAAAAATCAACGATTTTAATTTCTACAGATACGGAGGAACTATTAAAACTTAGCGATAGAATTGCAGTTATTTATAAAGGCAAACTTTCAAAAATAATGCCTTCAGATGAAGTGACTCCAGAAAAATTAGGAATTCTAATGGGTGGAGGATCTATTGATTAGAATTGAAAAAAGAAATGATGTTCCAACGACATTGTATTTTTTTACTCCATTTATTGCAATCATTCTAACAATTATAGGTGGTGGTATTATTTTCTATGCTTTAGGTTTTAATCCAGTTGAAGCACTTAAGTTTTACTTTATAACTCCAATTTCAAATTTATATGGACTCAGTGAATTGCTACTCAAAGCAACTCCCCTTTGCTTAATTGCTATTGGTTTATCATTTTGTTTTAAAAGTAATAATTGGAATATTGGTGCAGAAGGACAATTAACTTTTGGTGCGATTGTAGGAGGGGGTGTTGCTCTCTTATTTTATAATCAAGATGGATTTTACATATTACCTTTAATTATTATCGCAGGAGCAATTGGAGGAATGATTTTTGCACTTATTCCTGCAATTCTTAAAACTTATTTTAATACTAATGAAATTTTAGTTAGTCTGATGTTAGTTTATGTCTCAAAGTTAATTTTAGATTACTTAGTAGTTGGTCCATGGAGTAATCCAGAGGGATTTAATTTTCCTGAAACAAGACAATTTAGCGACTCTTCTAGAATGCCACTGTTATTTGAGGGTTTAAGAATTCATGCAGGAATATTTATCGCTCTTGCAGCAGTTCTCGTTAGTTGGTTTGTTCTATATAAAACTTATTTAGGCTTTCAGATTAAAGTGTCTGGTCTAAGTTTAAAAACTGCAAAATATGCGGGCTTTAAAGGAAAGACTATGATTTTGATTGTTTTCATGATTAGTGGCGCTTGTGCGGGATTGGCTGGTGTTGGGGAAATTACTGGGCCTATTGGACAACTTCATAGAATGATATCTCCAGATTATGGTTTTACAGCAATTATTGTTGCTTTTTTAGGTCGTCTTAATCCATTTGGTATAATATTTGCGTCATTAGTAGTTTCTTTGACTTATTTAGGCGCAGAAACAGCTCAAATTTTTTTACAAATACCTCAATATACTGGTCAAGTATTTCAGGGTATGATCTTATTTTTCTTACTCGCATCTGATTATTTACTTTTTTTCAAAATTAAATTTCAAAATTTTAGTAAAAATGAGCTTAGACATTAGTTTTATTGGTATTTTAATAGGATCGATTATGGCATCTTCAGTGCCGCTAATTCTTGCTGCGTCAGGTGAATTAATCACTGAAAGATCTGGTGTCTTGAATTTAGGCGTAGAGGGAATGATGATAATAGGAGCAATTTCTGGTTTTGCTTTAATGGTAATAACAGATAACCTTTTTATTGCAATTATTGGATCAATGTTGTCTGGTGTTGTAATTTCATTAATATTTGGATTTTTAACACAATCACTGCTGACAAATCATGTTGCAACCGGATTAGCACTAACAATTTTTGGTATTGGTCTTTCAGCAATGCTGGGAAAAGATTTTGTTGGTATTCCTGGAAAAGATTTTCCAATTTTATTTTCAAGTTTAAGAGAAAGTATTCCTTTTTTTGGTCCAATACTATTTGGACATTCAATAATTTTATATTTCGCTTTTGTCTTGCCATTTTTAACAAGTTATTTTTTAAAAAAAACAAAGTTAGGTCTCATTGTTAGAGCTGTCGGTGATTCGCCTGTTTCGGCATCAAATCAAGGTATTAATGTTGTTCTGGTTAGATACTGTTGTATTCTTTATGGAGGAGGCATGTGTGGTTTGGCTGGAGCTTATTTATCTTTAATATACACTCCACAGTGGATTGAAAATATGACGGCCGGTAGAGGATGGATAGCATTAGCGTTAGTTGTATTTGCAACCTGGAGTCCAATAAAAGTTTTAATTGGAGCAATAATTTTTGGTGGAATATCAATATTGCAATTACATATGCAGGCTGTTGGATTTAGAATTCCAGTTCAATTTTTAATTGCACTGCCTTACCTGATGACAATAATAGTTTTAGTTGTAATCTCCCGCGATAGTAGAAAAATAAAACTAAACACTCCAACTTCTTTGGGAAGAATATTCTATAAAGAAAAGTAATGTTAGCTATTCGAAAATAAACATTTTTTTTTTTTATATTTTTGATTAACTTGAAAACATCATAAAAAAAAATTTAGAGGGGAAATCAAATGTATAAAAACTTTTTGAGATACTTAATTTCTGCAATTTTTTTAATTACTTTTAGTATAAGTGCAAAAGCAGACTTTAAGGTTGGATTCGTTTACATCGGTCCAACAGGAGACCATGGTTGGACATACCAACATGATGAAGGAAGAAAAGCTGTTGAAGCTGCTGGGATAAAAACTACTTATGTAGAAAGTGTTAAATATGGTGCTGATGCAGAGAGAGTAATCAGACAACTTGCTCAATCAGGCCATGACCTGATATTTACCACTAGCTTTGGATATATGGACGCGACCAACAAAGTCGCCAAAGACTTTCCGAACGTAAAATTTGAGCATGCAACTGGATACAAAAGAGAACATTCAAATGTTTCAACTTATTCTGCAAGATTTTATCAAGGAAGAACTATTTTGGGTCATATTGCTGGAAAATTAACAAAAACTAACACTATTGGCTACATAGCATCATTTCCTATTCCTGAAGTTATAAGAGGAATAAATGCAATGACTTTAGCTGCTCAAAAAGTAAATCCTAATATCAAAACAAAAATAGTTTGGGTATTTAGTTGGTATGATCCTGGCAAGGAAGCCGAAGCAGCGCAAGCATTAATTGATCAAGGTGCAGACATAATAATGCAACATACAGATAGTACAGCACCAGTCCAAACTGCAGAAAAAGCTGGAATTTGGTCATTTGGACAAGCAAGTGACATGCAGAGATTTGCGCCAAAATCAATTTTAACATCAATTATTGACGATTGGGCTCCTTATTATGTTGAAAGAGCAATTGCTGCAAGAGATGGAACATGGAGTCAACAAGATACTTGGCATGGATTAAAAGAAGGTATGGTTGCGATGTCACCATACAACAAAGGAATGGGTGCTGATCTTGTTAAAGAAGCAGAACAGCTGCAAAAAGATCTAGCATCTGGAAAAATTCACTCTTTCACAGGTCCTATATATGATCAAAAAGGTAACATCCTTGTTGCAGAAGGAAAAGTTGCTGACGACGGAATGTTATTAGGAATGAATGTTTATGTTAAAGGTGTTGAAGGAGATATTCCAAAATAATTTTAAAAGAAAAAATTAAAAAGGCCAACTATATAAGTTGGCCTTTTTTTATGAGTGTTTTTTCTTTAAGCCATTAATATCTATTTCATCATAATATTCTGAAGGTTGAACTATCCAAGGATCTCCATCTAGTAAAATTGGACAAAAATCTGGAGTAAAAGAAGAAGATTTTTTTTTCCAAAGACAAGCTGTTTTTATTTCTTGAATATAGTTTTTCACTGGAGCGTAATTTTTTAACCATTTGATACTTTCATTTAATGTAAGACCAGTATCAGATAAATCATCCACTAATAAAACATTTTTAAAGTCTTCGTTTTTAGCTATTGAGCTTATGTCTCTTGCAAAAATAAGTTCGCCCTGTTTATTTTCTACAGTTTCTCCAGAATAACTTTGAATAACAACATAAGCAGTGGGTAATTTAAATATTCTTGATAGCATATCAATTATTGGTGCTGCACCCCTCATTATTCCGACTAAAACAGATGGTTTGTAATTTTTTTCAATTGTAAGAGCTAACTTTTCAACTGCTAATTTATAATCTTCATAATTGATTATTAATTTTTCTGCCATAAAATTTGGTAACATAAAAAAAAAAAATTAAAAAGGAGAATTATGAAAGGTTACTGGATTGCAACTTACAGTGAAATTAAAGACCCTGAAAGAATGAAAAAATATGCAGATAAAGCAAAGGAAGCTGTATTAAAACATTCTGGAAAAATTTTAGCTCGAAGTGCTAATAACATTGCACTTGAGGGTAGAGAAATGGTTAGAATAGCACTTGCAGAGTTCCCAGACGTGGAAACTGCTAAAAAATGCTACGATTCTAAAGAATATGTTGAGGCAAGAACATATCTTAAAGATAATGTAATTAGAGAACATATGATATTTGAAGGAATGGAATAACTTAGAAAAGGGGCAAATATGAAGGCATATTGGGTGAGTTTGTATACAGAAATTTCAGATCAAGATAACCTAAAAAAATATGGTGAAAATGCAATACCAGTTATAAAAAAATTTGGTGGTACTCCTGTAGTTAGAGGAGGCAAACTAAAATATTATAGTGGTGACAAAATATTAAGGACCGTCATTTGGGAATTTCCCAGTTATGACATGGCCATATCTTGTCATGAGTCAGAAGACTATTTAAAAGCTTGGTCTTATGCAGAACAAACTACAAAAAGACATATGTTTATTGTGGAGGGTGCTAATACTGAATAGTATCGTCATCAATTGAACGCCACAAATACCAAGTGGCAACAGAGCAGTATGGAGAAAATCTTTTTTGAAGCTTTTTTACAAAAATTTCAGGTGGAAAATATTTTTTTTTATAGTTGTTTGATATTGCTCTTAATAACCCAATATCCTGAACTGGCCAGATATTAGACCTATTATAAGTAAATAACAAAATCATTTCTGCTGACCATCTTCCAATTTGTCTTAAAGTTGATAAGTATATAATTGCTTCTTCATCGCTCATTTTCGAAATTAATCTTGGATTAAAACTTTTATCTTTAAATTTTTGAGACATTTCCAAGATACCCCTTATTTTTTGACGACTAAGACCGCATTTTTTAAGTTGTGATGTTTTAAGCTTTGAAACAGTTTTTGGATTAATTTTTTTTTTACATACCGATTCAAATTTTTTGAAGACAGAGTCTGCGGCAGCAACACTTATTTGTTGTCCTATTATACTTTTGCATAAAGAATAAAAGACATCTTTTCTAGTAGTTAAATTATTATCTTTATATTTTTTAATCAATGATCTCATAATATTATCTTTTTTTGAAAGATATGTTCTAGCTTTTATCCAATATGGTGGTGCCTTACTCATTTCTACTTACCGTTACTTGTTTATTTAAATATATTTCTCTTCGAAATATAATGATTGATGATATTATTACCAGTGAAGCACCCATCAATGTTTTAATTGTGGGAATTTCATCCCAAATAAAATATCCAAAAGATATTGCAAATATTAATCCCAAATATTTAAGAGGTGTAACCAGAGAAACTTCAGATAATTTATACGATTGACTTAATAATAGATTAGCTGTTCCTCCCAACAAGCCAATTGTACATAAAAGTAAGAAATCATTGAAAGTTGGCATGATCCAACCAAATGGTATTGATAGAACTCCAACAATTGTAATTGCAAAAGAAAAAAAAAATGAGATCAACCACACTGGTTCTGTGGATGAAAGTTTTCTAATTGTAATTGCAACGTAAGACATTCCAATACAAAAGATTATTGGAAATAAGTAATAAATATTTAAGCTAGAAAATCCTGGTTGGGTAATTACTAAAACACCAATAAAACCAACAAATACTGCAGCCCATCTATATATTCCTACTTTCTCACTTAGTAAAAATATTGATAGCAAAGTTGTAAATATAGGTGCAGCAAATGAAATACTTGTCACTGTTGCAAGTGGTAGGTTTCTTAGTGCCAAAAATATTGCAGCTAAAGCTATCAGTCCTGAACAACATCTAATTAAATGTAATCCTGGTCTATTTGTTTTATAAAAATCTCTAAATCTTGTCTTAGGAACTAAAAAAATTATTGGCAAAATACCAAATAGACCTCTAAAGAACATTACCTGTCCAATTGGATAATCTGATGACCACTTGACTATTACATCCATAAATGAAAAGGCACATATTGATAAAAACATGTAAAAAAAGCCTAATTGATTTTTGGAAAGCATGATAATAACTTTAGATTAATTAAAATTTTTAGCAATGGAAATAGCAACTTTAGCACTTGGATGTTTTTGGGGACCCGAAATAAAATTTAGCAAGTTAGATGGAGTAATAAATACAGAGGTTGGATATTGTGGAGGTAATACTGAGAAGACATCTTATAAAGAAGTATGTTATGGTGATACCAATCACGCAGAAGTAGTTAAAGTTGAATTTGACAATACTAAAATTTCTTATGAGGAAATAATAAGAAATTTTTTTGAATTTCATGACCCAACTACTTTAAACCGGCAAGGTCCAGATGTAGGTACTCAGTATAGAAGTGAAATATTTGTTCATGATGAAAATCAAAATAAAATCGCTAACAAAGTATTGAAAGAAATTAATGAAAAATTTAAAGGTAAAATCGTTACCAAAATATCAAAATCAAAAAATTATAATAAAGCCGAAGATTATCATCAGAAATATTTGGAAAAAAGTTTCTAATGTCACTTATATCAACTGAGTGGCTAGAAAAAAATATCTCAAATGTAAAAGTAATTGATGGCTCTTGGCATATGCCCGCAACAAAAAGAAGTGGTAAAGAAGAATTTAATAAAGAGCATATACCAAATGCAATTTTTTTTGATATTGATGAAAATTGTAATAAATCAACCGACTTACCACATATGTTAACGGACAATAGTTCGTGGGAAAATATACTATCATCTATGGGCATATCTAACGAAGACGAAATTGTGATTTATGATAATTCTGATGTTTTAAGTGCTTGTAGAGTATGGTTTAATTTAATTTACTTTGGCCATGATAAAAAGAAAGTACATGTTTTAGATGGAGGTTTTAATAAATGGAAAAAAGAAAAAAGAATAACTTCTGCTAATAATATAATTATTCAAACAACTAGTTATAAAGCAAAAGAAAATAATGGAATGGTTAAGAGCAAAGATCAGATTGACCAAAATATAATTAAAAAAAAATTTGATTTAGTTGATGCAAGAAGCAAAGATCGTTTTAATGGCATAACTTCAGACCCAAGAAAAAATGTAAGAAGTGGTTCAATACCTAATTCAATTTGCTTACCGTTTAAAACCCTTATCAACGACGATTTTACTTTTAAAAGTAAATCTGAAATTTCCTCTTATTTTAAAGATTTATCTTTAAATGACCCAGTAAATGTAGTGTTTTCGTGCGGTTCTGGTATCACAGCATGTGTTTTGGCGCTTGCATATTCTCAAGTAAATAATAAGTATCTTCCAGTCATTTATGATGGTTCATGGGCAGAATATGGTAAAATATAAAATATGAAAAGATCAACAAAAATTACAAGCATAATAATAATTTTCTTTTTAATTATAGCTACAGTGATTGTTGGTAGAACAATGATTGGAAATCATTTTAAGAAGAAATTTAGTAAAAGACCGCCTCCAGGAATAATTGTTACTGCAGCTGAAAATAGAGTTTTTGAAAATTTAATAAGCACATACGGAACAGCAAGACCATTTAAAACACAATCCTATAAAATTGAGAAGTATGAAATACTTAAACCTATCAACTTTAATCAAAGAGTAAAAAAAGGTGATGTAATTGCAGAACTTAAAAATAGAAAAATTACTGCTCAGTTTGATGGAACGATTGGAAAAAGAGAATTTTCAGAAGACATCGAAGTTTCAAAGTCTTCAATCTTAGTTAATCTCGAGAATACCAGTATTATCTATTGTGATGTAGATATACCTGAAATGTTTGTACCATTTATTAAAGTTGGTTTACCTGTTGATATAAAATTTTCTGGATACAAAGATAAAACCTATAAAGGTGAAGTTGACTCGTTAGCTAGTCGAATTAGTGAGGATACAAGATCATTACCAACTAGGATTAAAATGGATAATACATCTGGTGAAATTTTGCCTGGCTCATTTTTAGAAATTTCAATTAAATATGATACAAGAGAAAGCTTAAGTATACCAGATACCAGCACAATAGTGGAAGGTGATAATATATTTATCTATAAAGTTGACGAAAAAAATAAAGCAATAAAAACAAATATAGATACTGGTGATAGATACCTTGGTTTTGTGGAAGTTTTAAGTGGCCTAAATGTTGGAGACAAAGTAGTTGCTGAAGGGACAAAAAAAGTTAGACCAAATTTAATAATAAGACCTATAAAAAAGGGTGCTAAAGTAGCTAATCAAAACAAATCTAGTTGGGGTGGAAAAAAGAAAAAAGATACTAAAGAAAACAAGAATGGTATGTTTGCGTGGTTACAAAAATTAAATATATTTAAAAAGTCTGACTCTGAAAAACAAGAAAATAAAAAATAATTAATACATGTATATAACTGAAGTTAGTATTAAAAGACCTGTAGTTGCATGGGTAATGTCAATGATATTAATTATTTTTGGAATTTTTGTATTTTGGGAATTACCTATTAGGGAATTACCAGATGGCATTCAGCCTCCAGTGGTACAGGTACAAACCGATTATAAATCTGCTTCAGCTGAAATTGTTGATGAGGAGATAACACAAAAAATAGAAGATGTTATAGGAGGAGCGGAAGGAATTAAGAACATTGATTCTAGTTCGCTTAATGGAAGAAGTAGGATAAATATTTATTTTAATACAGATATAGATTTAGACGATGCAGCAAATGACATAAGAGAAAGAGTATCAAGAGTTGCGGACAACTTGCCAGATCAAGCAAACCCACCTCAAATTTTGAAACAAGCAGCAGGTTTTACAACTACAATGTGGGTTGCGCTATCGTCACCAACTTGGAATGATTTAGATTTGGGTGATTATGCAGAAAGATATCTTATAGATGCCTTTTCGAGTGTACCAAATGTTGGTAGAATTTTAGTCGGTGGATTAAGAGAGCTAAGTGTAAGAGTTTGGGTAGATCCTATCAAATTAGCAGCCAATAATCTTACTATTCAGGAAGTCGAGAGAGCATTAAGAAATGAAAACATAAACATCCCCGCTGGAACTTTAGAAGCTAGTAACAAAGATTTAACTCTTAATATTGACAAGTCTTACTCTAACATTGAAACAATCAAGCAGCTTCCTCTTAAGAAAAACAAAGATAAAGTCACAACCCTTTCTGACATTGCAAATGTTGAGCTTGGTCCAGTTTCTGAGAAAACTTTATTTAAAGCTCAAAGAAAAAATGCAGCTAATTTAAAAACAGTTGGGATTGGAATATATGCAAAAAGTGGAGCATCAACTGTCGAACTTTCAAATCAAATCAAAGAAAAAATAAACGTTTTAAATCAATCTTTACCAGATGGTTTAAAATTAGAAATAGCATTTAATAGAGCAACTTACGTAGGAACTGCAATACAAGAGGTTTATAAAAGTTTAATTATTGCTTTTGTTTTGGTCGTGGTAATAATTTACTTGTTTTTAGGAAACCTAAAAGCTGTAATTGTACCAGCTGTAGCTTTGCCAGTAAGTTTGATTGGTTCGTTTTTAGGTTTATATATATTTGATCTTTCAATAAATATATTTGTTCTTCTAAGTTTTATTTTAGCAATTGGAATAATAACTGATGATTCTGTAATAATGACAGATGCAATTTATACAAGAATTGAAAAAGGAGAAACGCCACTTGTAGCTGCTTATAAGGGCTCAAGACAAATAACATTTGCGATAATAGCTACAACTTTAATCTTGGTTGCAGTTTTTTTACCTTTAATTTTTATTGAGGGTATAGCTGGTACCTTGTTTAAGGAAACTGCAATAGCACTATCTTTCTCAATAGTTGTTTCTTCATTTGTGGCTTTAACACTTTCACCAATGTTAGGAAGTAAGTTTTTAAATAAAAAAGAAAAAATTAATTTTTTTGTTAGAAAATTCAATAATGGATTTAAATCTTTTACAGAATTTTATACCGACACCTTAAAATTTTGGATTAATAAACAGAATACAATTTCGATATTTATAATTCTATTAATTGCAGCTTCAGTTTATTTATTTAACTTTACTAAAAAAGAATTGATACCATTAGAAGATAGAGGGGCTTATTTAATAATTGGTTCTACAGATGAAGGAAGTTCATTCGAGTACACACAAGAAAAAGCCCAAATAATTGAGGGAAGAATATTAAAATTGTTACAAGCAGAAGACAGCCCTTACCAAAGATTAATTATGAGGGTCCCAGGATTTGGTAAATCAGCAACCTCTTATAACTCTTTTATTATAATTGCACTTTTAGATGAATGGAAAAATAGAGAAAAGAGTACACAAGTTGTTTTAAGAGAAGCTATTGGACAAGTTGTTAGTGTGCCTGAGACGTTTGCATTTCCTATATCACCTCAATCTATAAGAGTTTCTAGCTATAATAAACCAGTTCAAATGGTGATTTATGGGACTAGTTATGAAGAGTTAGAACAAATTCAAAGTCAAGTTTTAAGAGAACTAAGAAGAAATAGAAATATGTTTAGAATTGAAAGTGATTACACAAAAAATAAACCTGAAGTAAAATTAATCACAAATAAAAATCGAGCAAATGATTTGGGAGTTTCAATAGAAAATATAGGCAGAACACTAGAAACATTATACGGCGGAAAAAGGGTTACAACATATAATAAAGAAGGAAGAGAATACCCCATTATTCTTCAGCAGTATTTAGCAGATAGAAGAGATAAAGATGGCTTATCAAAGATTTTTGTGAGATCTGAAACTACAGGAAAATTAGTGTCTGTTGCAAGTTTGGTAGAATTTGAAGAGAAAGGAACTGCTGAGTCATTACCTAGATATAATAGACAACGAGCAGTAACTATATCGGCAGCTTTATCTGAAGAATACACTTTGTCTGAAGCTATAAAATATTTAGAAGATGTAATGTTGAGAGTTGCCCCTCAAAATCAAATAACTTGGAAAGGTAAGTCCGAAGAACTAAAAGAGACCAGTAACGAAATATTTCTTATTTTCGCTTTAGCATTAATAACTGCATATTTAGTAATGGCTGCTACTTTTAACTCGTTTGTTCATCCTTTTATTATTATATTGACTGTACCTCTTGCAGTTTTTGGAGGTCTTGTATTCATTTTATTTCTAAATAGTTCGATAAATATATTTTCACAAATCGCCTTGATTATATTAATCGGTATATCCACTAAAAATAGTATTCTTATCGTTGACTATACTAATCAAATTCGAACAACAGGTGCAAAAATTGAGGAAGCATTGATGGAAGCTTGTAAATTAAGAATAAGACCAATCATAATGACTTCATTAAGCACCATGATTGCAATGTTGCCTCTTATAGTAGGCAACATAGGTCCAGGAGCAGGTGAGGCGTCTAGATTAGCAGTTGGATCAACAATTTTTGGTGGAATGATTATTTCAACATTCTTTACATTATATGTGACGCCAACGATGTATTTAACACTAGCAAAAAATACCAAGAGAATAGATGCAGTAGATCTGGAGCTAGAAAAGCAATTGATTAAAAAATAATATATTTTCTAGTAGTCAAAGATTTACTACATTTATTAAGCTGCTTCTTGAATTTATTTGAATAACCCTCTACTTTTTTTGCCAATACTATAACTTTCTGGTTGTTTTTATAATTTTTATAATTTCCCCAGCCTTCATGATAAGCAATATATTGTCTGAAAGCATCTTTTTTTGAAACCTTTAAAATTTTTTCCGTCTTATTTGTATACCAGCCAATAAAATCAACACTATCTTTAAATCTAGTTCTTAAAGCATATTTATTTCCAGTCTCATCTTTATATTGTTTCCAAGTACCTTTAATAGCTTGTGAGTATCCAAATGAACTAGAGGGTCTTTTATAAGGTATAACTTTAAATAATTTTTGACGGGCAGGCTTAGCGAGCCAGTCAAAATCAGATTCCATTTTTATTATTGCCAATTGTAAGTTGATTGGTGTTCCCCACTTTTTTTCAGTTTTTTTTGCGTGTTTATACCAAAGATATCTTTCAGAAAATATTGAACAGCCATCTGTTGTGTTTTGAGGTATCGATGAACAAGTAGTTGAAAATAATAGACCAAAAACTAAAAAATACTTTCTAAAAAGAATCACAGTTTAATATAAATTATCTATTATTTTTTCTCCATATCCATGGATAATCAAATTCCATACTCCATAAACCTAACTTATTGTTTTTTGCATAAATTTGATCTTTAGAATATTTTTTTTTAGAATATTTTGGATAGTCGAAGGCTAATCCATTTCTTACCATGTAAACTGAAACACTCTCATTATTGATAAAACACTCACCTAAATACCTACCAAAATAGTCTTTTTGGGGCTCGATTAAACATTTTAATTTTTTATTTATAATTTTTTCTGTAAGAGAATTTTTTGAAATTTTTCCACAACTAATTTTTTTTTTATTTTTTAAACAAAACTGTTGCTTTCCTTTAAATTTAGTTTCTGGAGCATCTATTCCTGAAAAACGAATTTTTTTATTATCTAATAAAATTGTATCACCATCGATTATTTTAATGTTATCTGAAATTAGGATTGTTTCTGATAGTAAGTAATTTGTTGCTACAAATATAAATAAAAATAGAAAACTAACTAACTTCAGTAGTTGCTTTTTCATTACATTCTTGCATTTTTTTTCTAATTTGGTCTTCTGATATATTTTTGTCTTTTAAATCTCCATAAAGCTTTCTATATACATCTTCATCACCTGCCTCAGCAAAATCTGCTTTAATTACATCTTGAATATATTGATTTTTTTTTTCCTCATCATATCCCAAAATTTGAGAGGCCCACTCTCCTAAATATTTATTTTTTCTTGCATTAATTTTAAATTGTTTTTCCTCATCATGAGCAAATTTTTTTTCAAAACCTTTTTTTCTTTCATCGAATGAACTCATTGCAATCTACCTTTATAAATTATTTTAAAAACTAAAAATGATATAAGTACACCTATTATATTACCAAACAAATCGCCTAATTCAAATCCTCTTTCTGGAATAATTAAGTGCAGAATTTCTAAAATGATAGAAATACAAATAAGATAAATAAATGTATTTTTTAATTTATGCTTAAAAGCAATTAATCCTAGAATTGATATAATAAAGAAAACATAAACGTGATTTGAAGATACTAAAAAATCTCTTGTTAATTGCGGTTGAATTTTGCAATCATTATATATTAAACATCCCAAAATACTTCCAGGGTACAAGTAAAAAATAAATAAAACTACGTTAGATAGATAAAAAAACTGCTTTATGTAATTCATAGTTAATCTATATTAAATTTTCATAAATGAGTCACTTAATACTTGTTAGACATGGTCAAAGCGAATGGAATTTAGAAAATAAATTTACAGGATGGGTAGATGTTGAACTCGCGCCACAAGGAAAATTAGAAGCCTGTAAAGCTGGAGAGATAATAAAAAAATTAAATTTAGAAATCAAACATTTTTATACTTCTTATCAACTAAGATCGATTGATACTTTAAAACTTATTTTAAATACAATTAGAGTAAAACCAGACAATATGATTAAGGCCTGGCAATTAAATGAAAGGCACTACGGGTCGCTGACAGGATTAAACAAAGATGAAATGAGAAAAAAATTAGGAGAAGAAGAAGTTCACAAATTCAGAAGATCTTGGGATAATCCACCAAAACCTTTAAATATAAATAGTCCATACCATCCAAAAAATATAAGCATTTACAATGATATACCCCGTAACCTAATTCCAGATACAGAGTCTCTCAAAGATACTTATGAAAGAGTTGTGCCCTATTTTGTTGAAAACATAGAGAAAAATTTGCAGGATAATGTAATTATATCTGCTCATGGTAATTCTATTAGATCACTTTTAAAATATTTATTTAAAATTGATGATAATGAAATTTCTAAACTTGAAATA
This sequence comes from uncultured Pelagibacteraceae bacterium, assembly GCA_902541285.1. Classification (GTDB taxonomy): domain Bacteria; phylum Pseudomonadota; class Alphaproteobacteria; order Pelagibacterales; family Pelagibacteraceae; genus Pelagibacter. The sequence continues at coordinate 9,752 of CACBQD010000001.1, read as the reverse complement.
CCAACAGGAAATCCTCTTCTTTTGAAATTTGAAAAAAATAATATAAAAGAAGCTAAATACCTAGATCAGAGTAGATCTAGGGATTTAATTAAATTCTAACCTTTTTAAAGAAGTTTTTCGTAAATATCTTTATCTGTTAAATGAAGAAACTCAATACTACTCTCGAAACCATACAAATTTTCTTTTTTAATGTAATTATCCCAAATCTCATTCATTGAAAATATTTTTTTGATAAATTTTTAAATATTTTTTTATTTATAATTTGGCACCCTGTATAAATATAATTTTTATCATTGCTCTTTTTTAAATTATTGCCATCCAGAGAAAAATCGCCTTTAAATCTTTTATCAAAACTTAAATTTTTTTTTACAACCATTAAAATATTTTCTAAGTTATTTTTAAAATATATATTTTCCATCTGCTTAATTTCATTTACATATTCAGCGTTCCAAATTGTATCAGGATTAAAAACTATAAAATCTGTTTCAACTGAATTATTTACTACATTTAAAAGACCACCCCCTGTATCTAATATTTCTTTACCATCTTCTATAATTTGAATTTCTAAACCAAAATTATTTGAAAAAATGAAATCTTTTATTTTATCACTTAAATAGAAAGTATTAATTTTCAAGGATTTTATTTCTAATACTTTTATCAAGTTTATAGTATTTTCTAATAAGCTAATCTCATTAATTTTTAAGAGTGGTTTTGGTGTTTTCTCAGTTAATGGCATTAATCTTTTTCCAAATCCTGCGCATAAAATTATTGCTGTTTTAATTTTCATATTTTTTTATTCTTGGGTTTTTTTGTAAAAAATTTTTTAAATCATGAAAATTTGGATTATTTTTAATACGATTATCGATTAATTTCCACGCATAAGGTATTAATTTTAGATATTTTCTTTTTTTATCTCTTTTTGCAAGTCTTGTGAATATACCAATTATTTTTAGATTTCTTAAAACAGATAAAATTTCAAAATCATTAATAAATTGAGATTCATTTTTATACTTAAATTTACTAAGAAATACTTTTAAAATATTTGACTTAAAACTATTTGAAGTTTTAATTCTTACATCATCTATAAGTGAGGCCAAATCATATGCTGGATTGCCTAGGACAGCATCTTGACTATCTATTAAAGCGATTTTATTTTTATAAAACATCATGTTTGAGACGTGAAAATCTCTATGTACAAACACTTTGTATTTGATTTTTAAATTTAAATACAAATTATCTATTATTTTTTTGAGACTTTTTTTTAAATGTCCTTTTTGAATAATTAATTTATTTGCTGCTAAGTACCAATCCAAAAAAAGGTAAGACTCTTTAAGTATTTTAGCTTTTGAATAGTTTGATAATTTAAATTTTTTTTCAAGAAAATTTTGAGTTTTAAAATTTTTAATTTTTTGAATTTGATATAAAATTTTTAGTATTTTTTTGTACTCATTTAATTTAGTTTTTGAGGATTTAATTTTATCCAACATGTTTTTATTGCCGAAATCCTTGATTTCTATAAAATTTTTTTTATAATTTTGACTAATTAAACCTGGTGCTAATATTTTATTTTTAATCAATATTTTGTTAACCGCATCATAATTTAACAGGTTTGATCGCTTTTGAATTTTGCTATAAACTAATACTGAATTATTCGTTCTATAAAATTGTCTAAAAGATGCATCTCCTGATAGTTTTTTAAATTTTTTCAAATTCATTAAAATCAAAATCAATATTATTAGATATAATTAAGTACCTATTTTCAAGCTTTTCATCATATTCAAATTTTAATGTAAAAGTACTTTCTATATTTTTACCTAAGATTTCAGGCCATTCAATTAATCTAGCATAATCTTCTAAGTTTTCATTAATTCCTAAATTATTTAATTCTTTTTCATCTTTAATTCTGTAAAGATCAAAATGTCTAACAATCAAAGAATTAATTTCATATTCATTTATAATATTAAAAGTTGGACTAGGTATTTCTGTTTTTTCTAAACCATTTTTTGTTTGAAGATAATTGATTAGATGCCTAATAAATGTTGTCTTACCTACTCCGATGTTTCCATAAAAAAGCAAAGTTGTATTTTTGCTAACTTTACTTGCAATTTTTTCAGCAATTTTTTGTGTGATAATTTCTTTTGAAATATCTATTTTGCTACTTTTAGTAGCGATAGGCATCTGGTTTATAAGGTCCTTCTGGTGTTACACTTATATATTTTGCTTGATCATCTGATAATTTGGTTAATTTAGCTCCAACTTTTTCTAAATGAAGTCTGGCTACTTTCTCATCTAAATGTTTAGGTAAAACATATACTTTTTTCTCATATTTATCTGAGTTATTCCATAATTCTATCTGAGCTGTTACTTGATTTGTAAAAGAAGCACTCATTACAAAACTTGGGTGTCCTGTTGCACATCCAAGATTAACCAATCTACCTTCTGCTAATAAAATAATTCTTTTTCCATCCGGCAATGTAATTTCGTGAACTTGTGGTTTTATTTCATCCCATTTATAATTTTTAAGAGCATCTACTTGGATCTCATTGTCAAAGTGACCAATATTACATAGGATTGCTCTATCTTTCATTTCTCTCATATGGTCAGCTGTCACAATATCTTTATTTCCTGTTGCCGTAACAACAATGTCGGCTTCTTTTATCATCTCATCCATTAAAACTACTTCGTAACCTTCCATTGCAGCTTGGAGAGCGCAAATTGGATCTGTTTCTGTAACCATAACTCTTGCACCGCTTTGACGAAGAGAGGCAGCACTTCCCTTTCCAACATCTCCAAATCCAGCTACAATAGCTACCTTACCTGACATCATCACGTCAGTAGCTCTTTTAATTCCATCAACTAAGCTTTCTCTGCAACCATATAAATTATCGAACTTAGATTTTGTTACTGAGTCATTAACGTTTATTGCTGGGACAAGTAAATTGCCTTCACTTTCCATTTTTTTTAATGCTAAAACTCCTGTGGTTGTCTCTTCTGATAAACCTTTAACATCATTTAATAATTCTTTATAATCTTTGTGCATCAATGCTGTAAGATCGCCACCATCATCAAGTATCATATTAGGTTTCCAGCCATCTTTTCCTTCAATAGTTTGCTTTACACACCACCAATATTCTTCTTCTGTTTCGCCTTTCCAAGCAAATACAGGAATACCAGCTTTTGCAATTGCTGCTGCTGCATGGTCTTGTGTCGAAAAAATATTACATGAGGACCATCTTACTTCGGCTCCTAACTCAACTAAAGTTTCTATTAAGACAGCTGTTTGTATTGTCATGTGTAAACAACCAACAATCCGAGCTCCATTTAAAGGTTTCTTACCCTTGTATTCTTCTCTAAGAGCCATTAATCCTGGCATTTCAGTTTCAGCCAGTGAAATTTCTTTTCTTCCAAATTCTGCTTGGGATATATCTTTTACTTTAAAATCTTCCATAGAAAGAGGCTTTTAACAATTTCACTTAATATATCAACAAAGATTTATGCTTCTGGGAAAATTATTTCAATTCTTGCCCCTTTATCTTTATTATTAGATGCGTTGATTTCGCCACCATGAATTTCAACTAAATTTTTGACAATATTTAATCCCAAACCCGAATGTTCTCCAAAGTTTTCAGGTCTATTACTGTAAAATCTATTAAATATCTTATTTGTATCCTTTTCACTAAATCCAGATCCCTGATCAACTACAACTAATTTAATTTTGTCATTCTTATCTTTTGATATTTCAACGGTAATTTCTTGATTATTTTCACTAAAAGAAATTGAGTTTTCTAATAAGTTTGCAATAATTTGTTCAATTCTATTTTCTATCCCTAAGATACTATAATTTTTAATTCCATTAGATTTCAATTTAATTCCAATCGATTTTTTTGTTTCATATATACTGTTAAAATCATCAACAACAGATTGAGCAATCTCTTTTAAATTTAATTTTTGCATTTTCTCAGAGGAAATTGCAGCCTCATCTCTTAGCATTTGAGAGTAATCAGTTATTAATCTTTCAATTCTCTCTACGTCATGTGATACTATATTAATTAATTTGTTTCTTTGAGACTTATCATTTGTTTCAGAAATTATCTCAGAGGCACTTTTTAGAGATGCCAAAGGATTTCTGATTTCATGCAAAAGATCTGTTGAATAATTTTCTGCTGTAGTAATTCTTTTGTTTAATTCATTAGTCATTTCATCAAGAGAATTTGATAATTTTCCCAATTCGTCATTTCTTTTTTTTATATTTCCAATATTGGTTTTTTCCTTACTTTTGTTTTTTATAATATTTGTATATTGAACCAAATTTTTAATTGGTTTTAAGAAGTATCTATTTAATACATATGAAAAAATTAAAATTACTAATGCGACAAGCAAAGCAGTTCTGATTATAAAATTTCTTCTTTCATCTATTGCAACCTTTATTTCATTAGCATTTTCAGTAATAGCTAAATAGCCTATTGTTTTGTTTTCACTAACTACATTTTTAACTGTTACTAATAAAAATTGATCATAGTTTTCTTTAGAATAAGTTAATGGTTTTCCATAATCTGATGAATATGAATACTTTTTTAAATCTTCAAATATTTCTTTACTTTCAAAGTTTTTATTAATCTCTTCCAAGTTCTTATTTTGAATACTTTGATTATTTAAGTCACTCATTTCAATTATGTTTAAACTTCGTGAGAAAGCATTTGGATCTAAGTCTAATGTGTCGGTATCTCCTAATAGATTAAATTCAGTATCAAATATCTGTACTCTATCTATACTTTGAAATAAAAATTTAGTGGAAAACAGAAACTCTCTAATATCTTCAGTTGAGAAATTTATTTTTAAACGATCAATATTTTCTGTTGTATTGTCAATAATTTTTATATGCGAAGCAGTTTTATTTTTAATGAGTGTAGGTTTTACCGTGTTAAGGTAAAATAAAGTTAATACTCCTATCACTAAAAAAACAATGAAGTTGATAACTAAGAATTTTTTTAAAATTGATTGATTATTAGATTTTAAAGTAGCCATTATTTAACATTCCAACGATAACCACTGCCATATCTGGTTTCTATCGCCGAAAAGTTATTATCTACTTTTTTAAACTTTTTTCTAATCCTTTTTACGTGACTGTCTATTGTTCTATCTTCAATATCTGTGTCTTCTCTGTAAGCAACATCCATTAATTGAGATCTTTCTTTAATAATTCCAGGTCTTTTTGCTAATTCTTTTACAATTAAGAATTCTGTTGTTGTTAACTTATCTGGTAATTGCTTGCCATCCCATTCGCACTCTAGCTGTGAAGGGTCAAGTTTTAATTTTCCATGTGAAATTATATTTCTATTATCCTCTAAATTATTATCTTTTTTTCTAAGCTGGACACGAATTCTTTCAATGAGAACTTTAGTTGAAAAGCCACCTGATTTTTTTACAAAATCATCTGCCCCTAGTTTTAATCCTAAAAGCTCATCCACCTCTTCATCTTTTGAAGTTAAAAAGATAACAGGCATAGATGTTTTTTTTCTCAATTTTTTTAACAATTCTTCTCCATCCATTCTTGGCATTTTAATATCTATGACTGCGAGGTCTGGGGGATTTCTTGATAAACCTATTAAGGCACTTTCTCCATCCAAATAAGTTTGAATATTAAAACCCTCTTTCTCTAGAGCAATACTTAAACTAGTTAATATATTTCTATCATCATCAACAAGGGCAATTGTTTGTTTCATGTTTAACTATAAAAATACTAAAATGTTTAAAATTGGGCAATTAAATGTTTATTAATGAAGCTCTCCCCAGTTATCACCTATGTTTACATCTACCGATAATGGTATTGAGAATGAATGCAAATCACTATCTTTCACACTTGTCATAATATCTTTAATCTTTTTAGAAGCAGATTTGGTACCATTATCAATTACCTCAAAAATCAATTCATCGTGAATTTGAAGCAACATATTAAATTGATTTGTTTTTTTAGTATCAAGCTCATCATTGATCCTAATCATAGCAAGTCGCATTATTTCTGATGCAGATCCTTGGATAGGTGCATTTATAGCTGCCCTTTCTTGAAAATTTCTAACATTAAAATTTTTGTCATTGATTCCTGGAATATGAGTTTTCCGACCAAAAATATTTCTTACATATCCACTTTTTCTACAGAATTTAATTGTGTTATTCATGTATTCTTTAATTTCTGGAAATTTAATAAAATATGAATTTAGAAATTCTTCGGCTTCATTGTTTGATACACCAATTTGTTTGGCCAAACCATATTGAGATATTCCATAAATTATTCCAAAATTAATAGCTTTTGCTTTTCTCCTCATATCAGCATCAATTTTTTTTATGTCTACACCGAAAACCTGGCTAGCGGTTAATGAGTGAATATCCTCATTATTTTTAAAAGCTTTTTTTAGTTCTTTTACATCAGCTAGATCAGCCAAAATTCTCATTTCGATCTGATTATAGTCTGCTGATATAAGTTTTTTATTTTTTTCTGATATGAAGGCTTTACGAATATCTTTGCCCTCCTCAGTTTTAATAGGAATATTTTGTAAATTTGGATCACTAGATGCAAGTCTACCTGTTGTAGTAGCTGCTAACAGAAAAGATGTATGCACTCTTTTTGTATTGGGATTTAAATGCTCTGGCAAAGAATCTGAATATGTATTTTTCAATTTACTAGATTGCCTCCATTCTAAAACCAATTTAGGAAATTCATTCCCTTTGTAAGCTAAATCCTCTAGAACTGCTGCACCAGTTGCAAAACTCCCTTTTTTTGTCTTTTTTAGCGATGCAATTTTGAGGTCATTATACATTATTTCACCCAACTGTTTTGTCGATGCAATATTAAATTTTTTTTTTGAAATTTTAAAAATTTTTTTTTCTAAATCTTGAAGTTTTTTTTCAAACTTAACAGATAATTTTTTAAGAAAATTATTATCCAATTTTATGCCATTGATTTCCATTGATGCTAAAATTTTAATTAAAGGTTTTTCGAAAATTTCATAAATATTAAGTAATTTTTCAGATTTAAGTGATTTCAAAAATATTTTATATAAACGGTAAGTTATATCAGCGTCTTCTGCCGCATAATCTTTTGCAATATTTAACTCTACTTGACTGAATTTAATTTCTTTTTTTCCAGATCCAACAAGATCTTTATATTTAATTGTTTTGTGACCAAGATGAATATCTGAAAGGGTATCCATATTATGTCTATTTTTCCCAGCATCTAAAACGTATGACATCAACATTGTATCTTCCATGCTTTGAATATCTATATCCCTTTTACGAAATATTATGTAATCGAATTTAATATTTTGCCCAATTTTTTTTAAACTTTTATCCTCTAAATATGGTTTTAAAATTCTCAAAACATCTTTTTCATTTAGATTATTTTTATCAATATGACCTGTTGGAATGTAACAAGCTTTACCTATTTTGCTAGAAATTGAGATGCCAACTAAATTTGCCTGATGTGGGTCAAGAGAATCTGTTTCAGTATCAATAGAAAATTCACCAGCTTCTTCGGCTTCTTGCATCCAATCTTTTATTTCAGATAAATTTTTTATCAAAACATATTTATCTTTTGATATTTTAGATGTTTCTTTTTTGACTTCTATTTCATCACTAAATTTGGATTGACCATACGTCGAAATTGCCGAACTCAATAACCTATTAAATTCCATTTCTCTCAAAAAATTGTATAACTTGTCTACGTCTACTTTTTTTAGAACAAAGTCAGTTAATTTGTCTTTCACCGGAACATCATTTTTTAATGTGACCAGTTTTTTACTTACAAGAGCCTTATCTTTATTTTCTAAAAGTGTTTCTCTTCTTTTATTCTGTTTTATTTTATTTGCGTTTTTGAGAAGGTTTTCTAAATTTCCATATTCCTTAATTAATTCTGCTGCTGTTTTTACACCAATACCTGGAACGCCAGGTACATTGTCTGTACTATCCCCTGCTAGTGATTGAACATCAATTACTTTATCCGGACCAACCCCAAATTTATTGATTACATCATCATTAGATATAAATTTATTCTTCATTGGATCGTATATACGAACCTTTTTTTTGAAAAGTTGCATTAAATCTTTGTCAGATGATACAATTGTAACCTTTGCACCTTCGTCTAATATTTGCTCTACATAGGTGGCTATCAAATCATCAGCCTCGTAATTTAACATTTCTATAGAGGGTAAATTGAATGCTAATACTGACTTTCTAATATAATCGAATTGTGGAATTAGATCATCGGGAGCATCAGACCTATTTCCTTTATAATCTGAATATATTTCGTTTCGAAAATTCTTTCTTGCAGAGTCAAAGATTACTGCAAAATGAGTTGGTTTTTCTAAATTTTCGCTAGATTTAGAGTCCTCTAATAATTTAAACAGCATGTTACAAAATCCACTTACTGCTCCTACTGGTAAACCATCGCTTTTTCGTGTTAATGGTGGCAATGCATAGTAGGCTCTAAATATGTATCCAGACCCATCAATAAGATAGAAATGATCTGTTTTTTTAATTTTACCCATAATTTAATTTATAATAAATTGACGTATTATAGTAAGAATAAAATATCCTGTTAATAAATATTAGTGGATTAAACTTTATTAAAATAGTAGTTTAAATCTAATGGAAATAGTAAATTCAATTTCTAATAATAAAATAACTAAAATCATAATATTTGCATTAATAGGTTCTATTTTATTGACAATATCTGCAAAAATTAAAATACCTTTTTATCCAGTTCCTATGACTATGCAAACATTTATAGTTTTGTTTTTAGGAATTTCCTTTGGATATAAAGTTGGGGTACTTTCTGTAGTTTTTTATTTGATAGAAGGAATTATGGGATTACCAGTATTTTCTAACTCACCAGAAAAAGGAATAGGATTAGCTTATTTTGTTGGTCCCACAATGGGATATTTAATAGGTTTTATATTTGCATGTCTGATAGCAGGCATATTTACATATGATAAAAACCATATATTAAATTTTTTAAAAATTATAATTGCAACATCAGTAATATATATTTTGGGTATTTTGTGGCTTGGAAATTTAATCGGTTGGGATAAACCAATATTAGAATTCGGTTTTTACCCATTTCTTTATGCTGAATTATTTAAGATATTATTACTAACAGCTTTAGTTAATAAAATTATTAAACTTAGAAAATATATTTAGAATTACCTTGGAGATCTTTTTGATAGAATTCTCTGAAGTGTTCTTCGATGCATTTTAAGTCTTCTTGCAGTCTCAGATACATTTCTGTTACATAATTCAAAAACTCTGTGAATGTGTTCCCATTTAACTCTATCAGCAGACATTGGATTTTCTGGTGGAGCAGCTTTTTTATTTGGATCAGCCAAAAGTGCTTTTTCTACGTCATCTGCATCTGCTGGTTTAGCTAAATAGTCTATTGCACCTTCTTTAATGGCTGCTACTGCAGTTGGTATATTTCCATAACCAGTAAGCATCACTATTCTGCTCTCTGAGTTATTTTTCTGGATTTCTTTTACAACTTCTAGTCCGTTTCCATCGTTTAGTCTCAAATCAACAACTGCAAAAGCAGGTTTTTTTGATTTCACAGACTCTATACCAATTTTTACACCCTCTGCTTGTGAAACAGAAAAGCCCTTTTTCTCCATTGCTCGAGCTAGTCTTTCTCTAAAAGGGTTATCATCATCTACTATAAGCAGAGATTTATCCTCAAATTCTGTTATTTTTTTTAATACTTCTGCTTC